>DATCBW010000220.1:0-57990 GCA_036511615.1 Verrucomicrobiia bacterium
CGCGAGCTTGGCGAGATCCAGATACGGCCAGCCGAGCGTGGCGGCGAGCCGCTGGAGAAAAACGTCATCGGCCAGGCCGCGTTCGCGCGCGACGAACGTCAGCAACGGTTCGGCGGAACCGGCGTCGGCGGCGGCGCGCCACGACTTGCGCCAGTCGTCGAACTGCGCCGGTGACGCTTCCGCGACCGTGGCAACGAGATGTTTTACCGAATTAAAGGCCATTCAGGTTCAAGTTCAACAATTCGAGGCGCGAAAAGTTGCGGAAAATCCCAAAATTCACCAATGGAGACGCTCACGGCGCAAGTTGCTTCCCCGCTTTTGCCATTCTAAAAGCAAGGACGAGGCGGGCGATGCAGCCAACGGAAATTTGAACGGCGCACCCGGCGATGCCGACCTGCGACGCCGACGGCTGCTAGATTTGCAGTTTTGAGAACGCGTCGTTAAGCCCGTTCAACTGCGGCTCGCTGACGACAGGAGTTTTTTCTTTCCCCGACGCGGGCGGTGCGGGCGGTTTTCCCGGTTTGATTTTTTCCGGCGCACTGCCGGGTTCATCAGCCCCGCCTTCAGCCGCGTGCGGGTTTTTGCCGCGTTTGTTGCGCGGAAGCGGGCTGATCATCAGGTTGATGGCGCGGCCCACCAGCTTGGGCTGGAAATCGGGATGGCCATAGGACGCGATCAGCTCGATGAACTTGTTGATGACTTCAAAGCCGACTTCGGTGTGCGCCATCTCGCGGCCGCGAAATTTGAGCGCGACCTTCACCTTCATGTCTTCGCAAAGAAAATCAATGGCGTGCGTGACCTTGATGCCGAGGTCGTGCGGATCAATGCGCGGACTCAACTGCACTTCCTTGACGGTCGAGGCGTGCTGGTGTTTCCGGGTCTCTTTTTCCTTTTTGGCGAGTTCGTAGCGGAACTTGCCGAAGTCCACGAGCCGGCAGACGGGCGGAACGGCGTTGGGCGAAATTTCCACCAGGTCCACGCTGTGGTGCCGCGCGAGGTTGAGCGCCTCCGTCAGTTGAATGACCCCGAGCTGCTTGCCGTCGGGTCCAATGACGCGGACTTCACGGGCGCGAATCTTGCCGTTGACCCGGATGAACGACGCGGGAGAGTGATTGCGTTGCGGAGTGAAAGGGCGACTCAAGCGACCCTCTCCGGTTGTGGCTGAACGATGATATAGTGCATCAAAACTGTCGTCGGGCTAATTCTTACAATGGCTCCTAGTTAAGCTCCCGGCGTTACAAACGCAAGCAAATAATCGCAATAAATGCCTGGCGCTGGCGGAGCGCCGGCGCACCCGCTTTGCCTTCGTTGAAAATCTGCGGACGCAGGGAACATGGTTCAATGATGGTGATGCCGGAACAGCCAGTGCCGGTTTTTCAGAAGATACCAGACGATCAGCACATTGAAGGCGAGCACGCCCATGACATACCAGCTTGGATGCCGCACCAGTTCATGCACCTCGATGGGGATGAAAAAAGCCGATTCGCCAATCGCCAGCCAGCCGGCCCACGGCACACGGAAAATCAGGCCGGTGCCTTCCACGAGTGAAAACAGGCTGTAGAGAAAAGTGCCCAGCGCGACCCAGCGCACATTGGCGGCGGTGATCTGGTCCAGCCGGTCGCTGATCTCCGAGAGAAAACGATTTTCCGGATCAAGGTGAACCCAGTTCAACAGTTCATTGAACAATTCGGGCAAATCCTTGTTCGCCAGTTTCAAAATGCCAAACGCCAGCGCCAGGGCCAGAATGCCCTTGATCAGTTTGGCGACGATGATGAAATACAGCGTCGGCGCGCGCCGTTTTGGAGGCGTCGGAATTTTTGCGTTCTCAGTCATCAGCGGATTTTAGACAGCAAAAAATCCAGAAGTTCAGAAATTTTCAAGCGCTCCTGCCTGCCGTCGTCGCGGTAACGGATCGTCACCGTGTCGAGCAATTCCGGTTTTTCGCCGAGCGTGTCGAAATCAATCGTCACGCAAAATGGCGTGCCAGCCTCGTCCTGGCGCGCGTAACGGCGGCCAATCGAACCGCCATCGTCGTAAAATACATTCATCCACGGACGGAGCAGATCGCGCACGGCTTGCGCTTTCTTCACCAGCTCCGGCTTGTTTTTCAAGAGTGGCATCACGCCGGCTTTGATCGGTGCCACGCGCGGATGAAATTTTATCGTCACAGTCGTCTCGCTTTTGCCCTTGTCGTCGGTTTTGGTGGCTTCGGAATAGGCATTGGCGATGAGCGCGAGGATCAAACGGTCCACGCCCGCGCTTGGCTCGATGACGTGCGGAATGTATTGGCCCTTCGTCAGACCGTCCGCATCCGCCGTCGCCTGCTTTTGGATTTGCTCGGGCGTTTCATCCGGCTTTGCCGTCTTGGTCAGATAATTTTTCCGGTTGTCGTAGTAGCGCTTCCATAGTTCCTTCTGCTTCTCTTCGGGAAGTTTGCCCCACGCTGCGCGCAGTTCCTCGTCAAACACGCCCATCGGCTTGCCGGAAAAACGCTGGTGCTGGCTCAAATCAAAATCGCTGCGCGCGGCGATGCCTTCCAGTTCATCGCCGGCCACATTGCCCTGCTCGTCCTTTTTGCTGAACGGGAACTTGAACAAAATATCGGTGCAGGCGCGCGCGTAATGCGCGAGTTCTGCCGGCGTTTGATGATGAAAACCGAGCGTCTCTCGCGACAGTCCGATGCCCTCGTAAAATCGCACGCGTTCCTCGACCCAATATTGATGCCACGCCTGCCAGCCCCAGTTTGGTTGAGGAGTGGTAGGGACGCGCTGCGGCGCGTCCTGGCCGACCGGCAGGTCGGCCCTACCAGTTTCGGCTGCGCTCGCCACGCTGCCGTAAATCGCCTCGATGACTTCATCCGGCTTGATAAAAAATTCCAGTTCCATCTGCTCGAACTCGCGCGAGCGGAAGGTGAAATTGCGTGGCGTGACCTCGTTGCGGAACGCCTTGCCGACCTGCGCGATGCCGAACGGGACGCGTTGCCGCGACGTTTCCAAAACATTTTTGAACTGCGCGAAAATCGCCTGCGCGGTTTCGGGGCGGAGATAAGCAATGCCCTCTTCGCTTTCAACCGGACCGACGTAAGTTTTGAACATCAAATTGAAAGGACGCGGCTCAGTGAGTAATGCCCCATTTTCGGGATTGAAGCGAGTTGAGTTTTCTACCTTTTCTATTTGTTCAAGTTGAAGATGGGTCACTTCAACGCCGCGTTGAGCATAAAATTGCGAAGCAATTTTTCGCGCGCTTTCCGGCGGTTTGCCCGGAGCCACCAAAACGGAGAACGACTCCTCGCTTGCGGCGGATTTGTCTGCTCTAATCAGCCGAAGAACCTCAATGGCAATCGTTTTAGAGTTTTGATTTTCGTTCTGTTCGACATCTCGCTGCAGCCTTACAAATACGCGGTTTGCGTTGGCACGAATCGTTTCAATTTGATTATCAGGAGGGTTGTCGTTTGCCTTGTGAATCTTTTCCTCGACTTTGCCTAATTTCACCGCGCCGCCCCATGAATATACAATTCCAGATTGCGGTTCGATTTGATCCGCGCGAAATCTTTTTTTCGTCAGCAAGCAATCGCACATCGGATCGCTGAACGTGTCCACATGACCGCTGGCTTTCCAGATTTGCGGCGACATGATGATGGTCGCTTCGAGGCCGGCGACATCGTCGCGCTGGCGGGTCATGGCGTGCCACCAGAGTTCCTTGACGTTGCGTTTGAGTTCCGCGCCGAGCGGGCCGTAATCCCAAAAGCCGTTGATGCCGCCGTAAATCTCCGACGACTGAAAAATGAACCCGCGCCGTTTGCACAGCGACACGATTTTTTCCATGAGCGGATTTTCTTTTGGCTCGGCCATAATTGAGCCGGGCAGTGTTCGCCAATCGCGCTGAAAAATCAATCCCGAACGGTTTCGACCGGGCAGCGGACGAGTGGCGGCAAACTGTTTTAAGACTTAAATCCGCTTCTCATCCGCGTCAATGGAGTCCACGAAGCAGGTAATGTCGTCGCGGTGGGCGATGCCGGCCTCTTCCTTGCGCATCTTAAGCCGGGCGACGGCCTTGGTGTCGTCCGCCAGCGGACGGCTCAAGACATCCTGCCAGTGCGCGGCTTTTTCGGCGGGAGATTTTTTGACGTGCTGGCGCACCCAGTCGCACACTTCGCCGTCGGTGATGGAGTTTTTTACGACCTCGACAAACTGTTCATGCGTCAAGCCGGCGGCCTTGAGCCAGAAACCGTCAAAACCTTTGCCGAGATTGTCCGTGTAATCGGAGTGCAGTTGGCCCGCGAGGGACAGGCGGATTTTGTCAATGTAACGCGGCAGGTAATGCCAGCCGGCCATCGTTTCGCGCGGGCTGCGGGGATAAATGATTTCGCTCATGGGCAGATCATCCGGCAACGCGCGGAAAAATTCAAATTTCAAATTTGCATTTTCACCGGGCGCTTCCATCTTTTCCAACATGAAACGATTCGATTTCGACGTGGCGGTCATCGGCGGCGGCAGCGGCGGCTACGCGGCGGCGCGCACGGCGGCGGGCGCGGGGCTGAAAACCGTCGTCATTGAAGGCGGCCAGGAAGTCGGCGGACTGTGCATCCTGCGCGGCTGCATGCCGACGAAGGCCTTGCTCTACGCGGCGGAAGTGAAACATCTGGCCGGACGCGCTGAAACGTGGGGCGTGCGCGCCGGAAAAGTTTCCTTCGACTTTGCCAGGGTCATGGCGCGGAAAAATGCGCAGATAAAAGATTTTGCCGGTTTCCGCGTGCGGCAGCTCAACGCCGGAAAATTTCAATTCATCCGCGCCAACGCCCGGTTTCTCGACGCGCACACGGTTGAAATCGGTAGGGCTGACCTGCCGGTCAGCCGGGACGCGCGGCAGCGCGTCCCTACCACCCTCACCGCCAGACATTTTGTCATCGCCACCGGCTCCAGCGTCGCGCCGGCTCCCCTGCCCGCGCTTGATAACGTCGGCTACATCACGAGCGACGATGCGGTGGCCCTGAAAAAACTGCCCAAGTCGCTCATCATCCTCGGCGGCGGTGCGATTGCGTGCGAGTTTGCGCAGTTCTTCGTGCGCTTCGGCGTCAAGGTCACGCTCATCCAGCGCAGCGAGCGCGTGCTGAAGGAGTTTGATGCGGATGCGGGCCAGACGATTGAAAAAGTTTTCCGGCGCGAAGGGGTGCGGGTTTTCACCGGCACGAAGCTGGTGGGGGCAACGCGGCGGGGAAAATCAAAATCGGTTTCATTCGAGCAAGGCGGAAAATTGATTTCCGTTTCCGCCGGGGAAATTTTATTCGCCATGGGCCGCGTGCCGAACACGGCGTCGCTGGGTTTGGAACAAGCCGGCGTGAAGACCGAAGCGAATGGCCGCATCATCACGACCGGCGAAATGCGGACGAGCGCGCCGCACATTTTCGCGGCGGGCGACTGCACCGGGCCGCACGAGATTGTTCACCTCGCGATTCAGCAGGGCGAGACGGCGGTTCACAACATCGTGAAGCCAAAGCTGCCGCGCCGGATGGATTACCGGCTGCTGATCTCCGTGGTGTTCACCGAACCGCAGGTGGCGACGGCTGGCCTGACGGAAAAGGAAGCCTTGGGGCGCAAGATTCCGTTCCTCACGGCAAGCTATCCGTTCAATGACCACGGCAAATCGCTCATCATGGAGGCGAAGGACGGTTTCGTGAAACTGCTGGCGAATCCCCGGACCGGTGAAATTCTTGGCGGCGCGTGCGTCGGGCCAAGCGGCGGCGAACTCATCCACGAAATCGTCACAGCGATGGCGAAGCGGATGACCGTCCACGAACTCGCGGCGACACCGCATTATCATCCCACGCTGGCGGAAATCTGGACCTACCCGGCGGAAGAACTGGCGGAGAAAATCATTGTCCGCTGATTTGTTCTGGAGCGCTGTTTCGTTTGGAAATTTTTGTGCGCCCGGCCGCCGGGCCGGTTTAATGGCCTCCTGCTGGCCGGTCTTCGTCGAAGAGAATAACCTTCATTGATCCGCCACAAACAATTCAAACAGTTGCTGAAAGCAAACTGTCACTTCTGAAAAACGCTCACGCGCGCGGGCGGCAGGTTGAACCAGACGATTTTTGAGGCGCGCAGGCGGAAGGTGGATGACCCGCGCAAACGCCGCTTGTGGATGCGGTAGCTGTATTGCACCCAGTTGCCGTGCGGGTCCAGGACGGACCGGATCTTCTGTGCGAGTTTCTCGGCCTCCTCCAGTTTGAAATTCAGCAGCGGCAGGCTGGAGATGACGGCTCCGACGCTGGCGACCGGTTCGGGCAGGTCGCGAAGCAGGCGGTCCAGATGCCAGGCGTCGCCGGCAATGATTTGGGCGCGCGGAAAACGCTTGCGCAGCAGCCGGGCAAGATTGGCGTTGTGCTCGATGGCGATGAGCCGGTCTTCGCGCAGGCCGTATTTGAGCAGGGCGTCGGTGACGGCCCCGGTGCCGGGGCCGAGTTCCAGAACATAACTCTCCGCATCGCGCGGCAGCCAGCGCGCCATGGCGGCGCCAAGCTGGGGCGAACTCGGCGCGACGGCGCCCGTGCGCTGGGGATTGGCGATCCACTCGCGCAGAAACACCGTCGAATCGCTCAAGGCCGCAATGATTTTCCGAGCCATGCAGTAATCTGAATTTGACGGCAGTCTAGTTCATCCGTTCATTATTGCACGAACGAAAATTGTTGCATTCAGGGAACACGCTTGAATAAAAATTGAAATTCCGCCCGGGCCGCTGTGCGCCGGCTTTTCCAGTCGCTCCAGCTTTGCTCCCAGAATTCGCCCGTCAGCTTGGTCTGCGCCGACGGCCAGATGGCGTCGAGCTTCGCCAGGGTTTTTTCCGCATCGTCGCGCTGCCGCCACTTCAACTGTGACTCGGCCAGGTTCAACTGGTTTTCCGGATAGTCCGGCGCGAGGGCCGCCGCCTGTTCCAAAAACTCGCGCGCCTTGCGTTTGCTGCCGATGCTGACGGGCCAGCCCGGCGCGTCGCGGTAAAGCAAACCCAGGTTCCGCGCCGGCCCGGCAAAATCAAACTCCGCGTCCAGCCGGGCGGCGATCTTGAACTCGCGCTCGATCTCCTTGATCAGCTTGTAGGCGGCAATGGACGGCTCCTCGGCCTCGGCAAGCTGGCCGTAATCCATCGCCAGATAATAATGCGCCGGCACGGACTCCGGTTCCCGTGCGATGAGCTGCTGGCAGGCGGCGATGCCAAGTCTGGCAATGTCTGCGCGCTGGGTTTTGTTGGTGGAAAAATCCGCGAAATCAAAACACGCCCGCCCAAGCTGCCAGCTGTTGGTTGGATTGCCTGAGTCCGATTGAAACAACGCCTGCGTCCGGCGGAATTCGTTTTCGGCCCGCGCGGCAAAAATTTTATTCGTCACCGTTTGGGCCGAGAGCTCTGCGGCCGCAAATATAAAGACCAACCAGATAGCAACTTTTCCAGCATTGGCGGGTTTCAAAGGCATGATCTGGTCAATTAGAAGTTGCCATCGTGGCGGAGTGATTTATACTCGGCAAGTGAGATTAAGCTGGAATTTTTTGTGGCTGGCAATGCTGGCGGCCGTCGCGCTCTTTGGTGCGGGCTGCGGCGGCATCAGCGCTTCGCGGACTTTTTCCCCGCTCGATTTAATCATGCCTGGACTGATAAAAAACGACGTTTCGCCGGCGACAAACGCGCCGGTCGCATTCATCCAACAATCCGACGACCTCGCATCCGCCAAATAAACTATGCGTTTCCCATTCGCGCTGACGAAGAAGATTGCCAGTCACATCATCAAGCACAAACTGCGCAAGACGCCGAAATTTGCGATGGTCTTGCAGCTCGAACCGCTGCACACCTGCAACCTCACCTGCACCGGCTGCGGCCGCATCCGCGAATATTCCACGAGCCTCAAGGACATGGTGCCGCTGGAGCAATGTCTGCAAGCAGCGGTGGAATGTGATGCGCCGATGGTTTCCATTTGCGGCGGCGAACCGCTCATTTACCCGAAAATCGAAGAGCTGATCAACGGGTTGCTCGAACAAGGCCGCGTGCTTTACATCTGCACGAACGGAATGTTCATGCGCAAAAAAATGCGCGATTACCTCGCGGCAGTTTATTCGCCAGCGCTGGAGCCGAAACTGAAAAAATTGCTGGACGGAAAATTGATTTCTGAAAAGGAAGCCGAAGTCATCCGTAAATCCGACGACGCGGCGAAGAAAAAAACCGTCATCCGTCCGACGAAATGGATGTATTGGAATGTCCACGTTGACGGTTTGGAATTCACGCACGATTTGATCGTGGAGCGCGAAGGCGTCTTCAAGGAATGCGTCGAGGCGATCAAGATGGCGAAAATCATCGGCTACCAAGTCGCGACCAACACGACGGTTTATCGCGAGACCGACGTGCAGGAAATCGAGGACATGTTCAAGTATTTGAGTTCGCTCGAAGTGGACGGCCACACGATTTCGCCCGGCTACGATTACGACGCCGCGAAAAAAGACATGGTCAAACGCCTCGGCAAAGACCCGAAGCAATTTTTCCTCACGCGCGATATGACGCGCCAAAAATTTGCGAAGATTCTTGATTGGGGCAAAATGTTCACAATTTTTGGCACGCCTGGTTATTTGGAGTTTCTTGCCGGCAAACGTGAATTGCCGTGCAGTGCGTGGGCGATTCCCACTTACAATGTTCGCGGTTGGAAAGCACCATGTTATGTGATGACCGACGGCCATTATCCGACTTACGCGGAAATGTCGGCCAAAGTGGATTGGAATAAATATGGCGTTGATGAAAATGGCTGCGGTCGCGATCCGCGCTGTGAAAGCTGCATGATGCATTCCGGCTTTGAACCCTCTGCGGCGCTGAATTCCGGGCTTGCGGACAGTTGGAAAAATTTCAAACACAACTTCGGCCCAAAACCGAAGCCGTATCCGGCATCGCCCGAACTGGCGAAGCGCGCTTACAACGGTGTGACCATCGGCAAAGGCCATCTGGCCGAGGCGAAGGCCGCAATCAATTCGCCTGCCGCCGGCGCGCGCGGCGCGTTCGCGAATGAAGTTCATCACGAAGCACACGTCGGCAGTTCCTGTGGCACGACCGATACATCTGAACGCGATGAGTTGCTGGCGAAGATTAAGGATGTGAAGAAAACTGACGCGCGCACGGAGTAAGCCATCATCATTATGTCCGTGGATTATCAACAGCTAGAAAAGGTAAAGCCACTTTTTGATATTATTTCGTCAATAAGTGCTTTGGTTTTAGCGATTCTGACTGTTCGTGCAATTTATCTTACTAGAGAGGCCTTGAGTGAATCCGCGCGACCAGCTATTCGAATTATTCCATTGCTTTCGTCAGACCAAAAACGTCTTAGGCTCAAATTATGTAATGATTCAGAGCATCATGCAAACCGACTAGAAATCAAAACCAAACCACAAAGCATTTTAGCTCATTTGCCCGCTTTAGGACCTAAAGAAGAACATACTGTCGATTTGGGAGAACTTTCAAAATATTCGTCAGAATCCCCTCTGGTATTGAAAATAAAATTTCGGAACACAAGGGGCGATAAATTTGTTGCAATTTATGAATCGTCCCTTCCAAACTTATAGTAATGAGACTTTGCGAAGAATCCGAATTTAAGAACCAGCGCGTTGCACCAAACAGATGTTGGAACGAGTTGACGGGAGATTTTCTTACAGAAGCGATGGGCGACATTTACCACAACCGCGAAAAACTACTTGCCTGTTATGCTGCGGCTCGTCAGCTTCAAGAAGACGAAGACGACTATCCAAAACAGATAATTCAACATGTATTGAGTTCTCAAAGACAATCAGCTGAACGAAAATTATTTATTATTTATGGACCACCAGGCATCGGAAAAACTACATATTTAGCAAATGTTTTTCGCCAGCGAGCGGAAGCGGAGGCAGCAAATCATGCAATTGTTCCGATTTTTTTCGATCTTCGTAATACGAGTGATTTTGATAAGCTGCCGGAGAGATTTGCTGAACACGTTTTTGAGGAGTTTATCGACGTGCATCCTTTATTTAAGGAAGATGCAGAAGAAAACACACGTTTGCGAGCTTATGCCGAAGTTTTTAAGGATCGGTTAAAGCAACAGGTCGTTGGTTTTGAGTGGAAACGCTTTTCGAGCTTTGTGAAACAGACAGGAAACCGAGATAAGCTCCAACGTGTAATTGAAGAACGATATCTTGCTAATCGTCCATTCTCCGCACAACTGCTTTCTCGCTTTATCGCATCAAAGAATTCACTAATACCCGTATTTATTATCGACAATTTTGACCATCAGGAAGGTAATCTTGGAAATCACGCTCGCGTGTTCGCGTTTGTAAAACAAATCCTTTTTGACTACGGATTTCCTGTTTTCATGCCCATGCGGAATTATACATATGCCGATTCCTACGATAGATATGGTTTTATTGAAGCTGATCGTGTGCGAACAAAGGCGCTATCTGTTCCCAAACTCGAAAAGGTTTTCCAACGTCGGAAGGAATATATTTTGGCCAACATCGGCAATAACATTGAAGTTAAAATGGCTGGAAAGCGTTTTGAAATTAGTCCTGATAGTATGCGCTCCACAGTTGAAGAGACTCTGGCTGGCGTTTTCAACACGCCAGAAAATATGCACTTTTTGCAGGGTATTTCTGGAGACAATTGTCGCGTGTTTCTGGACATGGTGGCGAATGTGATTTCATCTGGTCATATTACTGTAAACCAGAACACAACCAAAGTGCCATTTAAGTCCTTTTTGCGGGCATCTATGTGTGCTAATCATCTTGTCTTTCGTCCGCAAGATCGTCGTGTTCCTGTCATCAATGTTTTTGATAACGAAGGGCCTGTTGGAAGTAAAAACACGTTGGTGCGAATACGCATCCTTCAATTATTGCGAGATATTTCTAGTTCGATGACTGTGGCAGATATTTGCAATGAACTTTCCTTGCTTCAATACTCATCTGAAATTGTGAAGCTCGCTCTTCGCCGAATGTTGGAGCAGGGGCTTTTGAAAGAAACGCCTTACTACCAAGGGGCAAATAAAATGACCGCTCACACAGAACTCGAACTTGATCCAATAGGAATCTATTATTTAGAGGAATTGGCGGTCAACCATGTATATTTTGAGATAATGACTGGTTCAATAAATTTACCGATAGTTATGAAGCGACACCTTGTAAATTTAGCACCCACAAATTCCGAAACAAAAGTTCAGCATGATAAGCGATTTAGTTCGTTACGGGCAGTCGTAGATTGGGTTCGCGAATTTGAGATTCAGGATGAAAAACAGTTTCCACAGCTTGATTATTCAAAAAGATTTTATCGCATTTCAGATTCCATAGAATCGCGTATTTCTGATACATATATCGAAGGTTAAAAAAATATGAGCAAAACACTTTATCTTTCACCTCCAAGTTTCGACGGTTTTGACGGCGGCGCGGGCGCGCGTTATCAGGCGCGGCGCGAAGTCACCAGCTATTGGTATCCGACATGGCTCGCGCAACCCGCCGCGCTCACGCCGAATTCCAAATTGCTCGACTGTCCGCCGCACGACATTGACTTGAAAAAGTGCCTCGCCATCGCGAAGGATTTCAATCACGTCATCATCAACACCTCCACGCCGTCGCTGAAAAACGATTGCAAGGTCGCCGAGGCCATCAAGGCGCAGAAGCCGGACACGAAGATCGGTTTTGTCGGCGCGCACACGATGGTGTTGCCGACGGAAACTTTGAAGGCGTCGCCGGCGATTGATTGGGTTGGCCGCAAGGAATTTGATTTCACCTGCAAAGAAGTCGCCGAAGACCGCGAGCTTTCAACCATTGCCGGTTTGTCTTACAAAGACAAGGACGGAAAAATTAAACATAATTCCGAACGCGAAATGATCCAGGACATGGACACACTGCCGTGGGTGGCGGATGTCTATAAGCGCGATTTGCAGATTGAAAAATATTTCATCGGCTACCTGCTGCATCCTTACATTTCAATGTATACCGGACGCGGCTGTCCGGCGCAGTGCAGCTTCTGCCTCTGGCCGCAGACCATCGGCGGGCACAAATACCGCGTCCGTTCGCCGCAGAACGTCGCGGACGAGATGGCCTACATGAAGAAAATTTTTCCACAGGTGCGCGAATTTTTCTTTGACGACGACACGTTCACGGCAAATCTCCCGCGCGCCCGCGAAATCGCGAAGAAGCTTGGTCCGCTTGGCGTTCACTGGAGCTGCAACAGCCGCGCGAACCTTGATTACGACACGATAAAATCTTTCAAGGACCACGGCCTGCGGCTGTTCCTGGTCGGCTACGAAAGCGGCAACGACGACATTCTCACCCGCATTAAAAAAGGCGTGACAATGGACGAGATGCGCCGTTTCACCAAGGCCTGCCACCAGGCGGACGTGGTGATTCATGGCACATTTATTCTCGGCCTGCCGGTCGAGACCAAGGAGACGATTGAGCGGACGATCAATTTTGCGAAGGAGCTGGACGTGTTCTCGCTGCAAGTTTCGCTCGCCGCGCCGTATCCGGGCACGGAGCTTTACGAGCAGGCCAAGCTCAACGGCTGGTTCGTGAAAAAGGACAAGACTGACCTCGTTGAGTCTGACGGCCTTCAGCAAAGCACGCTCGAATATCCCGGCGCGTCGAAGGAGGAAATTTTCGAGGCCGTGGACCGTTTCTACCGCACCTATTACCTGCGGCCAAAACCAATTCTGCGCATCATCAAGACGATGCTCGAAGACAAGGACATTCTCGTTCGCCGCTGCCGGGAAGGCTATGAATTTTTCAAGAGCCTTAACCAGCGGAAACATGACTTGGCGGCGGCAAAGGCGGCGGCAGCGTAAGTCGTTTCAGAAAGTGAGAACCGTGTTTGGCAAATTAACATCCTGCAGACCCTGACGACACAGGCCTGCAATCTTAAACGCAGGCCGGACTTATGGCTTCCAAAAAACTGATGGCATGGCGGGTTAAAAGCCCGGCGGCAACGCCTGAACTCAAGGCGCGTCCGTCCGACCCAAAGCCAAAAGATCACCCCAGTGTTTCAACAGATTGACATCCGTTAAACCGGGCAGGACGCTAAAACAAAAACTCCTGCGCCGATCCCGCTTGCTGTTGCAAGGGAGGCAGTCGAATGGGACGGCTGCGTTTGAATTCCGCAACAACCGTGACGGCGGAACCGCCGCGACCACGGCGGCTGGCACGGCGAAACTTTTCGATCCGATGAGTGTTGCATTATGTAGCGCATGAGTGAACAGTAATGATACATTTTTATGAAAAATTATTTTCATCGCAAAACCTGTCTCGGCGTCGCCGTCGCCATTGCTGCCCTTGCCGGAACGGTCTGTCTGGCGCAAGACCAGCCCATGCCGCCGTCGGCGGATGACAGTGCGCTGCCGGTCAACATCACGCCCGGCAGTCCGCTGGCGGAAGTGGCCAAACTGGTCCAGGCGGGCGTGGATGCGGACACCATTAAAAGCTACATCGTCAATTGTTCAGGCGCGTTCAACCTGGACGCCGACACGATCATTTTCCTGAAAGATGAAGGGCTTCCATCTGACCTGATCAACACCATGATGGAACACGACAAAGATTTTTCCGCTTCATCCCAGTCATCTGCACCGCCGCCGGTCACCTCTGACGCAACGTCTGACGTCGCCGACACCGCGCCGCCGACCGCGCCGGTGACGGTGAATTATTTCTACGACACGCTGTCGCCTTACGGTTCGTGGGTGGACATCGCCGGTTATGGCCGTTGCTGGCGGCCGACCGTGGTGATTTATGATTCGAGCTGGCAGCCCTATGGCGACCGCGGCCACTGGGTTTATACCGATTGCGGCTGGTATTGGGACTCGGATTATTCGTGGGGCGCCACTTTCCACTATGGACGCTGGTTCCGCGATTCGCGCTGGGGCTGGTGCTGGTGGCCGGACACGGTCTGGTCCGCGTCGTGGGTGACCTGGCGTTACAGCGACGACTACTGCGGCTGGGCGCCGCTGCCGCCGTTCACGGTCTTTCAGCCTGGCGTGGGATTCTATTATCGCGGTGCCGCCGTTGCGGCCGGATTTAACTTTGGGTTGGACGCGGATTTTTTCCTGTTTATCCCGGTCGGCCATTTTTGTGACCGTCGTCCGCGCAGCTACTGCGTGGCGCGCCCGCAGGCGGAGCAGATTTACCGGCGCGCAACCGTCATCAACAATTTTCACGACCAAAACCACCTCGTTGTCAACGGCGGCATTCCGGTGGAACGGATCAACAGCGTCACCCACCGCGACATCCGCCCGGTGGACGTCGGTGAAATTCGTGATGCCCGCCGCCAAGGCTGGCGCGGGGATGTCTCCAGCCCCGGAACGAGGAACGTGACCGACCGGCAGCCGGGCTTCAACCAGCCCTCACCCGTGCGCAACCGGGCTGGAAATGACACCACGCCTTCACGCCCGCAAACTTTCACGCCGCCGGACAATCGTTCAGGCAACCGCAATTTCAACCAGTCCGATACGGCACGTCAAAACATGAATCCGCCGGCCAACAACAATAACCCTGCTGTCGGCTCGCCCTTCAACCGTGGCCGGCAAAACGACCAGTCACCGGGCAATGCCGGACGCAGCCAGTCGCCACCCGCAGTCAGTGAACCGTCGCGACGGGCCGAATCGCCTTTTACCACCACCCCGCGAACTCGTGCTGATGCGCCGGCAGCGCAGCAACCACAAATGACACAACCCGTCAGACCGCAGGCCGTGCCCGACCAGCCGCCGCGCAACTTCAACCGCCAAAACAACACCGATGTTGCTCCGAGATATTCAGTCCCGGCAAGTCCGCCGACACCGCCGGCACAAACCCAGCCGTCGCAAAGCCAGCCACGCAACGCAGACCGTGGCGGAGACCAGAATGGCCGCAGTGGAGGCAGGCAGAATAATAACTGAACAGAGGTTGACAGCCTGACGCCGCAGGGACTCGGCCTGGCGTTTTTGCTTTTGCAACTTCGCCGCCGCTGGCAAAGTTTCCGCGTGGGCATTTCTCTCCGCCAGTTCGAGCAAATGAAAAACCGCGTCGCCGGTAAAACGTCGCGTGAATTTTTCCCACCGGTCGCGCGGCAGTCGCCACGCATTATGCAAACAATTTTGGGCGTTGACCCGTCGCTGCGCGGCACCGGCTACGGCGTCATCCGCACCGGCAAGCCAAATCCGGTGGCGCTTGCGCAAGGAACGATTTCCTGCCCGAAGGACTGGGAACGCTCGCGCTGCCTCGCCAAAATTTCGCAGACGCTCCGCGACGTGCTGTTGGCATACAGCCCGGAAGTGTGCGTGATGGAAGGCCTGTTCTTTGCCCAAAATTTTAAAACGGCCATCGTCATGGGCGAGGCGCGCGGCGCGGCGATGGCAACCATTGCGGAGGCCGGACTCGATATTTATGAAATCGCCACGCGCAAGGTGAAGCAGGCCATCGTCGGTCATGGCGCGGCGCAAAAACTCGCCGTTGCCAAAATGGTCCAGCGGATGCTGAACCTCGCCGAACTGCCCGCACCCGACGCGGCGGACGCCCTGGCACTCGCGCTCGCCCACGCGCAGGAAAATTCGCGAAACGGCCTGACACCGTTGAAGAAAATTTAGGATGATCATGGCAACGACTTTTATGATTCCTTGGTGGATGGTTATTGCGGCGGTTACAGCCGTGCTTTTGATTGTTGCTTTGATCATTTGGTTAATCCAGCAGTTCAAAGATTAGACATGATCACCTTTCTCAACGGCAAACTCGTCGAGGCGCTGCCCACGCAGGTCATCGTGGACGTGAACGGCGTCGGCTACGAGGCGCTCATTCCGTTGTCGTCGTTTGACAAGTTGCCCGCGCCCGGCGGCGACGTGAAGCTGCTCACGCAGCTCATCATCCGCGAGGACGCACACACGCTTTACGGATTCATGTCGGCGGCGGAACGCGACTTGTTCCGCCTGCTCATCAACAGTGTCAGCGGCATCGGCCCGAAAACGGCGCTGAACATTTTGAGCGGCATGAACGTCGTGGTGTTTCGCGGCGCGGTGGCAAATGGCGACGTGAAATCGCTCTCGCAAATTTCCGGCGTCGGCAAAAAGACCGCCGAGCGCATCGTCGTGGAACTGCGCGACAAAATCGGCGCGGCCGGCGCGCTGGAGGCCGCGAGCGCAAAGCACGCGCTGTCGCCTGCCGACCAGAAAATGAACGACGCCATCCTTGCGCTCATGGCGCTGGGCTTCAAGCAAGTCGAGGCGCACGACGCCGTCCGCGCCGCCCAGACGATGCTCGGTGCGGCGGCGTCCGTCGAGCAACTGGTGCGCGCCTGCTTGAAAAAAGGAGCGTGATGTCCGCCGAAAATCCGCCAGCCCGGACGCCGGACGCCGGACACCAGACCCGCAAGTCCGGTGTGATAATCCCCCATTCTCCGAAGTGGCGTCAGCAGCTTGCGGCGTTCCTGATCTGCCTCGTGATGAACCTGATTGCGGCGACCGTTCGTTACCGCGTGAACGACCCGCATGGCTTTCTGGCACGCAAGGAAATTGGCCAGGCGATTTATTGCCTGTGGCACAACCGGCTGGCCTTGAGCGTGAAAATTTATTTCGCGTTCGGCCGCCGCCATCACGACGCGCCGGGCGTGGCCGGTCTCGTCAGTGCCAGCAAGGACGGCGCGCTGCTAGCCGCGATTTTTGAACGCTTCGGCGTGCTGCCCGTGCGCGGTTCCAGCAGCCGGCGCGGGCCGCAGGCGTTGCGCGAACTGACGACGTGGGCCGGACGCGGCTACGATCTCGCCATCACGCCCGACGGCCCGCGCGGGCCGCGTTACGTCGTGGCCGACGGCGCGGTGGCGCTTGCGCAAATCACCGGCCTGCCGATTGTGCCGTCGTCGTATCATCTGAACTGGAAAATCCAGTTGAAAAGCTGGGACGGTTTTCAAATTCCGCTGCCGTTCGCGCGCTGCGAAGTCACGGCGGGCCGGGTCTTCTTTGTCCCGCCGGAGGCCGGCGATGAAGAACGTGAAAAACTGCGGCAGGAACTGGAAGCCGAACTGCGCGCCATCACGCGCGATTGAAAAATGATCGCCCGCGTCAGTCTTGAAATTGCCCTGCGCAAGGAATTTGATTATTCGATTCCTGCAAGCTTGGCCGGCCAAATTGACGTGGGCAGCCGCGTGCAGGTGCCGTTCGGCCCGCGCAAAGTTCTGGGCGTCGTCACCGCCGTCGCCGAGGAGTCGGCACACGCCCGGCTCAAACCGATTTTGAAAGTCATCGGCGCGCAAACTTTGGTGACGCCGAAGGTTTTGAAACTCGCGCGTTGGATTGCCGACTACTACTGCTGCGCGCCGGAGACCGCACTGAAATCCGTCCTGCCCGAAGCCGTCCGCAAGGAAGACGCCGGCTGGCGCGAACGATTGTTTGTCCGCGCCCTGCCGGCCGGCGGCGAACTTCCCAAGCTGCCCAAACGCCAGCGGGATGTCTGGAACATTGTCGAAGAGCGCCGGGAGATTTTATTGGCGGAACTCGTCGAACTGGCCGAAACGACCGCCGCCACTGTGCGCAAACTGGAAGATCGCGGCCTGATTGAAATCACCTCGGAAATTTCCGAGCGCGATCCTTATGCGCGTGAAACCATTTTGCCGTCGCAACCGCTGGTTTTGAATCCCGCGCAAGCCGTCGCGCTCGAAAAAATCAAAGTGGCGATGAATCGCGGTGAAGATGGCCGACACCTCACCCCGACCCTCTCCCCATTGCTCGCAGACTCGCAACGCGGAGAGGGAGAAAAACCATCCTCCATCTTCCATCCTCAATCCTCGACTTTTCTCTTGCACGGCGTGACCGGCTCCGGCAAAACGGAAATTTATTTGCAAGCGCTGGCGCACGCGCTGGAACAAGGCAAAGGCGCAATCGTCCTCGTGCCGGAAATTTCGCTGACACCGCAGACCGTCGAGCGGTTCAAGGCACGGTTCAGTTCGGGAAAATTGCAGACGCTCGTCGCGGTTTTGCATTCGCATTTGAGCGCAGGCGAACGGCACGACGAATGGCACAAGATTCGCCAAGGCCGCGCGCGCATCGTCATCGGCGCGCGTTCGGCGATTTTTGCGCCGGTCGAACCGCTCGGCCTCATCATCGTGGACGAGGAACACGAGACGAGTTACAAGCAGGAGGAAGCGCCGCGCTATCATGCGCGCGACGTGGCCATCATGCGCGGGCAGATGGAAAATGCCGTCGTCGTGCTCGGCTCGGCCACGCCGTCGCTCGAAAGTTTTTACAATTGCAAACGCGGCAAGTTCACTTTGCTCGAATTGCCGGAGCGCGTGGACAATCAAAAAATGCCGCACGTCCGCGTCGTGGACATGCGGCAGGCGGCGCACAAGGAAAAGGGCGCGCCGCTGTTTTCGCCGCAGCTCAAGGAAGCGATTAACCAGCGACTTGATCGCGGCGAGCAGACGATTTTGTTTTTGAACCGGCGCGGCTACTCGACTTCGCTGCAATGCCCGAAGTGCGGTTACGTTTGCAATTGCCCGAATTGCAGCCTCGCGCTCACGTTTCACCGGCAGGAACAAAAACTCGCCTGCCATATCTGCGGCCACGTTGAAAAAGTTCCGTTGGTTTGTCCGAACGAAAAATGCAAAAATCCCGCGATCCGTTTTTCCGGCACGGGCACGCAACGCGTCGAGGAGACGCTCGCCAAACTTTTTCCGAAGGCGCGTATCAAACGCATGGACGCCGACACGATGAAGCGCAAGGATGATTACCGCAAAGTCCTCGGCGATTTTCGCGCGGGCAAAATTGACATTCTCGTCGGCACGCAGATGATCGCGAAGGGTCTGCATTTTCCGAACGTCACGCTCGTCGGCATCATCTATGCCGACCTCGCGCTGCATCAGCCGGATTTTCGCGCGGGCGAACGCACCTTTCAGTTGCTTACGCAAGTCGCCGGTCGCGCCGGGCGCGGCGACGTGGAGGGCGAGGTGTTTGTGCAGGCGTTCGCGCCGTTTCATCCGGCGATCCAATACGCGCGCCGCCACGACTTCAACGGTTTTTACGAACAGGAAATCGAATTCCGCGAACAACTGAAATATCCGCCCGTCAGTCGCGTCGCGCTGCTGACACTCAAGGGCCGTAACGAAGAAAAGGTGAAATTCTCCGCCGAGCATTTAAGGAAAGTTCTTGAGTCCAAAGTCCAAAGTCCAAAGTCCAAAGTTGCTGCGGGCGAAACGACTTTAGACATTGGACATTGGCCTTTGGACTTGATAATCGCCGGGCCGGCACCGGCGCCGTTGCTGCGCGCGGAAACTTTTTATCGCTACCAGATCATGCTGCGGACGCGGGCGATGAGCGCGTTGAGCCGCGAACTGGCGCGCATCATTCAATCGCTGGCGCTGCCCGAAGACGTCACGCTGGCCGTGGACATTGACCCGGTGAATTTGGGGTAGGAGAATGTAAAATCCGGTTGACAAATTCCTTAAATGAATACAAATTGTATTCGTGCGCATCATCAAGGAAAAGTTTCTGGTGGAGATGGGAAGGAAATATCCGAAAGCTGCCAGCCACTTGGAAGCGTGGCGCAAAATTGTCAGGTTGACGATGTGGCGAAATTTGGTGGAAGTGCGCCGGATTTATCCTGACACGGATTCGGTGAAAGTCCGCAGCGGGCGGCAAGTGCTGGTGTTCAATATGCGGCGAAATGATTACCGGCTGATTGTCGCGGTGCATTTCAACCGCCAGATTGTTTATACTTTGCGTTTTTTGACGCACGCGGAATACAGCAAAGATCGCTGGAAATCTGAATTGTAAATTACTTCGCAACAAAACAAAAGATTATGAAAACAGCAACTCGACTCAACTTTGCAGCCCTGCCAAAAAACTACGCCGGACTGTGCCAGATTCTCACGCCGCGCCCGATCCACGACAAGGTGGATTATGAGAACGTGACAGAGATTACTGACGCAATGGCCGGCCACAAATTGACGGCGGACCAAGATGATTACTTTGACCTGCTCTGCCAATTGATTGAGACCTACGAAAAAGAACACGCGCAACTGGACGCGCCAAAAGTCACCGGGCTGGAAATGTTGCAGCATCTTTTGGACGCAAATGACATGAGCGCGGCGGATTTGGCGCGATTGCTGAATGTTCACCGGACACTTGGTGCGATGATTTTGCGCGGTGAACGGCAACTCACTTTAGCTCACGTTCAAAAGCTGTCCAATCACTTCGGTGTGTCTGCGGATTTATTTCTGCCGTAGAAAACTGGTTCGCTGGCTGCCCGAAGACGTCACGCTGGCCGTGGACATTGACCCGGTGAATTTGGGGTGAAATTAGAAATTGAATTATCCCGTTCTTTGAGGCACACTGGAAATGTGAAAGCGACAATTAAGCAACCCGCTAAATCCGAGGCTGAATTGCTGGATCACGCCACGAATAATCTTTTGCGCGGACTCAAGCGCGATATGCAGAAGAAAGACGGTCGCGTGAACTACGACAAACTTCGCAAAGATGGTTACAGTGACCGTTTGCTGGCCAAGCTGGAACAGGCTTGATTTCTACTCATTCTTGCGCAGTCGCATAAATTCCGAAACGGTGATGTCGAGCAATGGCGCGGCTTTGCGTGCCTGATTCATGGCATCCGAATAGGCCAATCCTGTGGACATCTGACGCACAATCCGTTCCGTTGTCCAACCGCGCGCCTTGGCCATTTGAATGCTCGCTTTCAACTCAGTGTAACGCAAAATGTTTTCTTCGCTCATGGCTGTAGGTTTTGGCTCGTCAGATATAAATTTCCGCAAATCTTTTCAGTTGAGGTTTTATATCTGCTGGCACAAGTTGGAAAAGTTTCTCATTTTGCATAATCGGTCGAATAACATTAACCGCGAGTGAAATTTCATGCTTAATTTCTTTTAAGTCCTTTTCTGCATCTTTCAATTCAGCTTCGCGGAGTTCAACATCTTTAGAAAGCATCTCCATTTCTGATGCGCTAATTTTGGGACGAGAAACAGAAGCTCGTTTTTGTTTTTTTCTTTTTAACTTCATCGCAACTCTTTCCGGCTTGCAATAGAAGTCTGGATTTTGATCTGGGTGATATTTCTTGCGAATGTCTTGATGAAGTTTTCCGCCTGATAGTTTTTTGAAATCAGCTTTCTTGTCACGCCAGATGCGCTTCTGTCCTGTGTCCGTCATGCCATCGAACACGCGAGCAGAATGTTCAGTTATTTGACCGCTATCAACCGCCTTCTGGACTTCAGGAATAAGTTTGCCCACTACCAACCAATTATGGATGGTTGTCGCGTCAACACCGAGATATTCGCCAACTTCCTTATTGTTCATTTTGAAGTTTGCCATTAGCGTTTTTATCAAAGAAGCGCGTTGACTCGGGAATAAATCTTGCCGGTGTTCATCCAAAATGAAACGGATGCGATCACGATATTCTTCCGGTGGAACTCCTTTGGGCAAATCATCAATGACACACGGCACTTGGAGATGTTTCAAATATTTTGCAACCTCTAATCGTCGGAAGCCATCAATAAGCACAAACTTTCCGTCATTTAATTTTGAAACAACCAAAGGTTGTTGAATTCCAGTCCGTTCAATCGAGTGTCGCAATTTGTCATCTTCGACAACATCGCCTGAACGCCGGTATTTATCCGGCACTTGTATTTGAGTGATTTTGATCGATTCTGCTTGGCTAACATTTTTCATCTTGCCTCCATTGTTTGAATTACTTGTGCGAATTCAGAGAAATCAACGCCTTCTTTTTTCAAAGCTAGTTTCATTTCAGGCATTACGAGCAATTGCTTAAGATTGCTCGGTCCCAACGCCCAATGAAGCCGTCTTAATTTCAACAAAGTGCGCGCTTCGCTCAATGCTTTGTCGAGATCACGAAGTGAAGATCGAAGCGTATTCTTTGAAAGATTTCCTGTTTGCCTCAAATCCTTTGTCTTTTTTACGAGAGCTCTAATTTGGTCAGAACCTAAATTTTCCTCTTTCAATACTTCCACGACAATTTCTTGGTCTTTCGCGTCGAGAGATGCCAATGCTTCGGCATCATTCATGGAAAGTTTCTGAATTTCTCCTTCTTTCATTAACTTTGAAGAGGCATGCCCTAAAGTCCGCAGATATTTATAAACGTGTCCCGTAGTGACGAAATATTTTTTCTTGATCTCTTCAACTCCGATACCGCGTTCGATGTCCTGTTTAACTAATTGAGCACGCTCAAACCAACTCAATCGTTTTCTCATCACGTTTTCTGCCAAAAACCGGCCAACAATTTCTTCCTCTGGAACATCAATTATCATTGCAGGGATTTTAGGCAGTTCAAGTTCACGAAATGCCTGTAGACGTCCCTGCCCGCATATTAATTCGTAATTGTAAAGCCCTCCATCATTTCGCCGGCGATCCGAATGAGACCACTTTGTAATGTCTCGGACCTGAATCGGCTGCTTCAAGCCGACAGCGCTGATGCTTTCTTTCAAGCGCGCGTATGCACCTTGGGCGCGACTGCGCCTGACAAAATATTTTATCTCATCAATCTTAATTTCAACAACTTCAACTTTAGTTGATTCATTAGTGTTATGGTTCATATTTGTCCTTTCGCTAAAAACTATCCGTTTTCACGAAGCAAGTCAAGCGCCCTTTCAAACAACTGACTGACCCGCTGCTTGCTTACACCGTAACTTTTTGCAATTTGAGAAAATGACTCGCGTTCACCATCAAAACCCAAATGTCTGATTACAACATTTCTTTCCCGATTGGGAAGAATCGTTAAATCCTTTGCAAGTTTCCGAGACAATTCTTGATTGCATATGTCAGAAAATGGCGTTTGTTCATTTGTAAAAGCATCTTCGTTTTCGCGCACAACAAAATCACCGTTGGCTTTATACACAAATAGACTTTCAATAATCGCGCGCATAAATTTCCCATTGATCATGCGTTCGCAAAAACAATTACCTGCTTGAGACGAGGCCAAGTTTTCCGGTAAGTTCTGCATAATCTTTTTCGGGTCTTGTCGGCAAAGCCATAAGCGACCTTGGTTGCCAGTTCTTCCGATTGGCACGCGCGCAATTTTTTGAGGAAGATTTTATCTTGAAACGCTTCCACGATTAAATCCTGCCGAATGTCATCAGTGCTTCTCTGGCAGACTGCACCAATCCTGCGATACGCTTGCACAGCAACCTTGTTCGCTATAGCGATTAGCAAACTTTCAGTCTCGTTGTTTGTCATATATTTCTGTTTCCATTTAATACAGCCCATTTAATCACATGCCGTCAAGAGGTTCATGATTCATTTATCATCACTCATTTGAGCTTACAAGGTTTTAAGTTTTGTTCAAATCTATTTTGTCATGTTTCATTCGATTAAAAACTACCTGAAAATGAACGCTTTATGCCGTTCTTCTATTTTTCATTTGCCGATGGCGCGAACGCTGTGTTTTATTTTTTTAATTCCACGTTGCCACAAATCAAAATAATACAGCGCGACGACGACGAGGGAGTGGCCGGTTTTTTCGTCGGCGACGAGTTTCGGGATTTCCGCGACGGGCACGAGGTGCGTGATCAAATCTTCGCCGCTGTCGAATTCCACGCCGTGTTGCAGGCGGCAGTTTTCAACCAGCACGGTGCAGGTGACGTTGCTCAAGATCGCGGGATTGGAATGGCCGCTTCAACGTTTTGACAATTCAGCTTTTCGAGTTACAGCGATTTGACTTTTTTCACAATTGCGGGGGCGTCAATGCCGAACGCGGCCATCAGTTCCGCCGCGTGGCCGGAGCGCGGCAGGCCGTTGACGGCGAGCTTGTGGACTTTGATGCCTTCGCTGCTCAATTCGCCGGCAACCGCGTCACCGAGTCCGCCTTCAGTGTAATGATCTTCAACGGTGATGACGGTGTTGTTCGTCTTTTGCGCGGCAGCGAGAATTTCCTTTTTGCCGAGCGGTTTGATGCTGTAGGCGTCAATGACCGTGATGTTGATGCCTTCGACCTTCAACGTGTCGGCTGCTTTCAAGGCTTCAAACAACGTGACGCCCGCCGCGACGACGGTGACTTTGTCGCCCGTGCGCAGAACTTTTGCGCCGCCGATGGGGAACTGTTCGTCGTTGCCGTAAATGACCGGCGTTTTCGGACGCGAGGTGCGCAGGAAGCAGAGGCCTTTGTGCTGCGCCATTTGTTCCAGCAATTTTTCGGTGGCCACGGCTTCGGCGGGATACAGCACCGTGCTGCCGACGATGGCGCGCATCAGCGCAATGTCTTCCAGCGCCATCTGCGACGGGCCGTCTTCGCCGATGCTGATGCCGACGTGCGAGCCGACGAGCTTGAGGTTCGACTGCGAAATGCCCGCGACGCGAATCTGGTCGGCGGCGCGGGTGAAGAACGTCGCGAACGTCGAGGCGAACGGCACATGACCGCGCGTGGCAAAACCGACCGAGACGGCGACGAGATTTTGTTCCGCGATGAAACATTCAATGGAGCGTTCGGGAAATTTCTTGAAAAATTTTTCCGCGTAGGTGGAATTTTTCGTGTCGCCGTCCAGCGCATTGATGCGCGGATCGGCATCGCCAAGGCGGACGAGCGCTGTGCCGTAGGCTTCGCGGGTGGCGATCTGGTCGCCGAGCTTGTAGCTGATGGCTGCGTAGCCTGCGGGTGCGGTGAGATTTGGCGCAGGCAATGGCGTCGGTGCAGGAATCGCCACGCCGAGGCCGGACTTGGCGCTGGGCTGAAGTTCGGCGATGGCCTGCGCGGCTTCTTCCTTGTTCAACGGCTTGCCGTGCCAGCCGTCTTTGTCCTGCACAAAAGAAATGCCCGCGCCCTTGTAGGTCTTGGCGATGATGGCGAGCGGCTGGTCGTTCAGGCCGACGCCGCTCAACACTTCGACAATTTCCTCGATGTCATGGCCGTCAATTTCCTCGACGCGCCAGCCGAACGCCTTGAAACGGTCGCGATAGACATTGATGTCATGGCCGAACGCCGTGGCCTGGCTCTGGCCGAGGCGGTTCGCGTCCACAATGGCGATGAGATTGTTCAGCTTGTAAATGCCCGCGATGTTCGCGGCTTCCCAGACCGCGCCTTCGGCGATTTCGCCGTCGCCCATCAAAACGTAGGTGTTGAAATCCAGCTTGTCCTGGCGCGCGGCGAGCGCCATTCCGGCACCGATGCCGAGGCCCTGGCCGAGCGAACCGGTCGCCACATCGGCAAACGCCAGGCGCGGCGTGGGATGACCTTCCAGTTCGCTGGTGAACTGGCGGAGCGTCAGCAGTTCGGGAATCGGCACAAAACCATTTTCCGCCCACGCGGCGTAAAGCAGCGGTGCGGCGTGGCCTTTGGAGAGAATGAACCGGTCGTTGTTGTAAAAATGCGGATTCTTCGCGTCATATTTCATGTGGCCGAAGAACAGCGTCGCCACAATGTCCGCCGCCGAGCAGCACGAAGTCGGATGTCCGCTGCCCGCCGCCGTCGTCGCCTCGATGGAATGAATGCGCAACTGGTTGGCGATGCCTTTCAAAAGTTCAATGTCAGTATCAATCATAAATTGTAAGAGCGGAAAGAGTAGCCGACGGACGACGAAAGCCAAGAATGAAAATTGGAAAATCGCGAATCCCGTCATCGCAGACGACGGATAAACCTTGTTCTGTCCGGCGCGAACGACTCAATCGCTGGCGCTGCCCGAAGGCGTCACGCATTGATCCGGTGAATTTGGGGTGAGTTTTAGGATTGAATTCCGCACGATTTCATTTTATTGCAAAGACATGAAAATTGCCGCTGCAAAACGAGAAAAGAGCGAAGCCCAATTGCTGGATCAAGCGACTGACAATCTTTTGCACGCCGTCAAACGGGAAATGATCAAGAAACAAGGCCGCGTGGATTATGGCAAGCTGCGCAAAGATGGTTACAGCGACCGTATTCTTACAAAGTTGAAAGAAGCCTGAAATTTAACGAGGTTGTTCTTGCAATTATGTTGACGATGTGTCACAAGTTATCCGGCAGATGTTAAACGGAACAACAACTCAAAACGTGCTTCTGGAAGTGCCGGTTGCTTATCGCGCCCGTCAGAAACGACCAAAGCTCGGTCGTTACGAAAGCATCCGTAAAAAATTTGAGAATGACACTTCCGACGCGGCAAAAGTGTTTGTTGAGTTCAATGAAAAGGTTTCCATCCCGAACGGCTTTCAGTTTATTGATTTATTTTGCGGCGCGGGCGGAATGACTTGCGGCTTGACTCGCGCGGGCTACACGGCGCGAGCGGCGGTGGAGATTGTGGACGTTCCCTGCGATACGCATCACCGCAATTTTCCAAAATGCAAACTGCATCGCGGTTCAATTCAGGATTTCAATCTAAAATCCTTGTCGGATGAATTCGGGCAAATTCATTTGGTCGCTGGTGGGCCGCCGTGTCAGGGATTTTCCGTGGCAGGATTCCGAAATCCAGAAGACGAGCGTAACCAGTTGTTCCGCGAATTCATGCGCGTCGTCAAGACCGTCAAGCCGTGGTATGTCATCATGGAAAATGTGCCGGGCATTTTGACGTTGGCGGGCGGGGATTTTTATCGTGCCATCATCGAAGCATTCGGCGAAGCAGGCTATCCGACAGTTTCAGTTGCTGTTTTGGAGTCGGCAAATTACGGCGTGCCGCAATTTCGTCCGCGAGCGATTTTCATCGCAAACCGTTTTGGCCGCAGCAATCCGTTTCCACTGCCGCAATTGACGTCGGGAAATTATCGCCCGATTGAAAGCGCGCTGCACGGTTTGTCTGCAAACGAGCCTTCGGCGGAAATTAATCACGAGTGGACGAAGCACTCAAAGGAAATGGAAAAACGTCTGGCCAAAGTTCCGCCCGGCGGCTCGCTTTACGAAACATTTTTTGACGCTTGGAAACGCCAGTATCCCGGATTGCCGAGCATGACGATCAAGGAAAATCACGGCGGCACGCACATTCATCCGCATTTGAACCGCGTTTTGTCCGCGCGTGAAATGGCGCGGCTGCAAACTTTTCCTGACGATTTCATTTTTTGCGGGACAATGAAAAAAGCCATGTGGCAGATTGGCAACGCCGTTCCGCCAAGGTTGGCGGAAGTCATTGGAAAAACTTTGCTGCCTTCATTGCAAGCGTTGGCAGACAAACAGCCGGACCCGTTTGCGTCGCTTTCTAACTAGCGGTTTTTGGAACAGAAAGTTTGAGGTTCAACGCCTCGCGCCAATTTGCGAAGTCATACCAGCCGCAACCAACGCAGCCTTTTTCCGCTTCGACTCCAATCGGCGGAATATTTTTCGGCCAGTCTTCCTTGCCGTGGTAGAAAAACTCAATTCCGAAAGGCATTCCGCGTTTGCCATTTTTGAAACAATTTTCACACGCACAGCTTTTGAGCAGATTGTGGTTGCCGCCTGCGTCAAATTTGAGCAGTTGAAATTTTTGTTCGATTTCAGCTTCCGAAATCTCCGACGAATGTTTGGTTTCCGTCGTTCCCCAACGAATCATTGGAAAACGATGGTCAACAATCAATTCGTGCGATGGGTGCTCGCGTTGTTCAATGACGTTCGCGTATCCAAAATGGGCGAGAATTTTCTTTTTCAAAGCTGCTGAAATTCCCGCCGGGGCGTTTGAGATTTGAAATCTCCCGTCCACCTGTCCCATCGCGTCTTGCGTTTGCACTGTGCGCAATGATCCGTCTTCGATTCGATTTTCAGGCCGGAACGTGCGCTCGTGCCGCGCTGCAATCCTTGGATTCCGCCGCCACCGGCAAGCTGTCCGCTTGGAATTCGTTTGTATTCGTGCGAGCGGCAATGCCATTTGGTGTCCTGCAAGACGGCCAGAACTTTCGACTGCAAACTTCCCTTCTTTGGCTTGTTCATCGGCTTTTCCCTTTCGCCTTTGCTTCCAAGCCGCGCAACAATTCTTCGGTCGTGATGCCAAACCCTTTTGCGACTTTGACAATCGCGGTCAGCGACGGATTGCGGACGCCACGTTCAAGCCCGGAAATGTAAGTCCGATCCAAGTCGGCGCGTTCCGCGAATTCTTCCTGTGAAATGCCAAGCGAATTGCGCCGTTCGGCAATAAGTTTGCCAAAACTTTCGAGAGTTAGTTTTCGCTCGGACACGCCACCAGTTAAAAGGCACGTTGCCGATGTGTCTATGGACGATGTGTCACAACTTTTTAATTCCCCGCTGCCACAAATCGAAATGATACAGCGCGACGACGACGAGGGAGTGGCCGATTTTTTCGTCGGCGACGAGTTTCGGAATTTCCGCGACGGGCACGAGGCGCGTGATCAAATCTTCGCCGCTGTCGAATTCCACGCCGTGTTGCAGGCGGCAGTTTTCAATCAGCACAGTGTAAGTGACGTTGCTCAGAATGGCGGGGTTGGACCAGATTTTTCCGAGCAGGCGCGCGTTTTCGCCTTCGTAGCCGGTTTCCTCGCGCAATTCGCGCACGGCGGTCGCCACTGGGTCAGTTTCATTCGCGTCCATCATGCCGCCGGGAATTTCCAGTTCCACCGTGCCGGAGCCGCAGCGGTATTGCTGAACCATCACCAGTTTCTGGTCGGGCGTGACGGCGACGACGTTGACCCAGTTGACGCTGTCGAGGACGAAGAAATCGTGCTCCTTGCCGGTGCGCGGATTGACGCAGGTGTCGGAGCGGATTTTGAAGATGCGAAAATCTCCGGCGGGTTTGGAACTGATTTTTTTCCAAGGTTTAATCATGTTTGATTTACGATATGCGTTTTACGAACTGCATGGATTGATGCGCGTCAATCGTAAATCGTAAATCAAAAATTCAAAACCCTTTTTCCCTGGCCGACCAGCCTTGTCGCATGAGCGTGATCAAATGCTGCAAAGCTTCGTCGTAAGAACGACCTTTTTCGGCGGCGAGCTGACGGGCGCGCTTGTCGAGTTGTGCGGCCATTTCGGCGGATTTTTCCTCCGGACAGCCGAGGGCGACGAGGACTTGGGCGAGTTGGGAAATTTCCACGGCGAAAATTTAATAAGGAAACCAGGAACGCAGGAAAGGGAACCAAACTTGTTCCTGATTTCCTGCGTTCATTATTCAATTTTATTTCACTTCACCGAATCGGCCGGGACAATCTTGACGCTGGTGACGGTCATTTTGGTGACGGGCCGGTCGCCGGGATGCGTGGGCGTGGTGGCGATTTTTTCCAGCACGTCGTCGCCCCTGATTAATTTGCCGAAAGCGGTGTATTTACCGTCAAGATTATCGGCTGTGGCGTGGCAGATGAAAAATTGCGAGCCGGCGGAATTGGGGTTCTGCGAGCGGGCCATCGAAAGGACGCCGCGCGTGTGGGACTTGTCGTTGAACTCGGCCTTGATCTGGTAACCGGGGCCGCCGGTGCCCCATTGATTTTCCTTGCTCGCGTCCTTGGTCAGCGGATCGCCGCCCTGGATCATGAAACCCTTGATGACGCGGTGAAAACAGGTGCCGTCGTAAAAGCCCTGATTCGCGAGTTTCTTGAAATTCTCGACGTGGCCGGGCGCAACGTCCGGCCAGAATTCGAGGACCATTTCGCCGGCGCTGGTGGTAAGGATGGCAACTTCGCTCATAAAATCAGTGGGTAGATTATTTCTTGATTTCTGTTTTATCGGTGCTTTTCGCCGTAACGATAGTCGCGGACTTGATGTAATCAAGGTTCGGAAAATCTTTTTTCAAATAGGCGTTGCCCTCCGTTGCCATAAGATCCGGATTCGGCCCTCTGCCGCCCTGTTGCGGCATATCACCATACTCGCCGTTGATTTTGTCCACCACGTCCATTCCCTCAATCACCTTGCCGAACGGCGGGAAACCCATGCTGTCGAGTCGCGAATTGTCACCAAAGTTGATGAACAACTGCGTCGTGCGCGTGTTTGGTCCACCCATCGCAAATGTGATCGTTCCGCGCGTGTTGCTGCCTTTCACCAGGTCATCGGGAATGTTCGCCTGACGCCATTTTGCCGTGACTGCTGGATCGCCACTCATGCCGAACTGGCACATGAAACCGGGCACCACGCGGAAGAAGGCGATGTCCGTGAAGTAACCTGAACTCACCAGATTGTAAAAGCGGTCCGCGCCGTTGGGTGCCAGCGAGCGGGTGACTTCGATGGTGAATTTCCCTTTGGTCGTGTCGAACTGCGCCTTGAAGGTTTCGGGCGCTTTCGCCGTGAGTTTCGCGGGATCGGCAAAAGCCGGCGCCGGCTTGTCCACCGGCTTGGCATCTTGGGCGTGTGTTGCGGTAACGGCGGTGAAAAGGCCGAGCGTGTAAAGTAAATGAATTGCTTTCATGGCCGGAAAATTTTCCAGAATGCGCGGCAAAAGTCACGCCCGGAATCAAATCATTTGCGGTCCGGCGGGCGCGAACTGTCCTGCATCGAACGGCTGATGAGGCTGCCGCGCGGGGCGCGCTGGCCGCGCACCAGAAACAAGATCACCAGCACCAGCGCCACCACAAATAATCCGACCCCGACATAAATCAAAATCCGCGTGTCGTTGTCGGAAGGAGCGGACGAAGCTGCAACCGTCCCGTTTGTCTCTGTGCTGGCGCTGATTTTTGGCGCGGCAACCACCGCTTCCTTCGCTGCCACCGGAACATTCGACGACGACACGGGCGGCGCGGGTTTGGAAATCAAATTGGTCGGCCGGATTTCGGCCAGCGGCAGGTTGGTTTTTGGCGCGGCAGCAATCACCGCCGTTTCTGCCGGCGGCGATGTCGCCACCACTGCCGGCGGCACCGGTTCAGAAATTGAATTTGTCTGCTGCGCTTCCACCTCAACCGGCGGCGGGTTGGTCGTTGACGGCGGCGCGACGGCCACGGGATTGTTAGTGGCCGCCGACATTTTCATCACTTCTTCCAGATTGGTGCCGACGTGCGTGCCGACAATGATGAGTGAAGGTTCTGTGACTGGCGGTTTCGTTTCAACCGGAACAACGGGTTTGGGCGGCAGGTTGCTCGGCATGGCCTTGGTTTCCTCCGGCAACGGGGGGAACGGCGGGACATTCAAGGGCGCCGGCGGAAAATTCACCGTGGCGCTGATGTATTTTCCAAGCTGCGTCCGTATCAGCAGCACATACGGCTGGCGCGACTTTTTCCGTTCGCCGCGCGTCTGGTTCAAGGTCTCGTTAATGCCGTCGTCGTAAGGCGTCCAGTGGATTTCATCGCCGCCGTCGCAAATAATCACCACGGTCAGCCGCTCGGAATCCGCGATGAGCTGGCCCAGCAGCGGTTGCAGCGCGGCAAAACTGGTGTTGCCGCTGAAACGCTGTTTGCGGAGGAACGCGATGAGGCTCGAAGTTGTCTGCACGGTGTTTTCCGGCGCCCAGGTTGTCAGCGGAAACTGGCCCGTGCGCAACTGCTGGTCGAACGTCCACACACCGACACTGTCGCCCGCACGCAGGTTCTGGCTGAAGCTGGTCGCGAACAGGCTCTTGATTTCCGTCTCGACCGCCGGCAGCCGGCTCTTCATCGCCGACGAAGTGTTGAAGATAATCAGCCAGCGTTCCGCCTGCGCCGCCGACGCGGGCGCGCGCGAAAATAAAACCAGCAGCAGGACAACGGTGAAAATCCAGCGGGCCGGGGAGCGTTGGTTTGAACATTGAAAATTCATCATGCCTTCAGCGCGAACGGGAAAAACGGTTTCGTTCAGCACGGTTGTGATTGTTCAGGTTTTCCTCCAGGTTCGCCAGCGCATTCTGGATCATGCCGATGAAGTTGGCGCAACTTGCCACCGAACCGCCAAAGCCGCCCACCGTGTCGCGCTCCGCAAAATCATCCGTCACCACCAGCACTTCGCCGTAATCCTGAAAACGGTGCGCCGCCCGCTCGATCAAATCATCCGCCGTCTGGCCGCTGTTTGAAAAAAGAACTTCCACGGAACCGCCCGATTCGTTTTTGGGTTTGCTGCGCCGCGAACCGCGTCCGTCAAAAAAGACCGTGACCGGCGTGCCGCTCGCGTCCTGATAATGCGTGAGCATTTCCACCAGCGCATCGCGCGCCGTCTCGGAATGGCGCGGCGCACCCGCCGCCAGCTCCGGCCATTTGTGCAGCAGGCTGTAGCCATCAACAAGAATTCGCACCAGCGCCATGAGCGCAGACTAGCGGTTTTTCGGTCGGGGCCAAAAGAAATTCAACAGGCGGAAATCACATTGTTTTCCGGGCGAAATCTGGTTTAATCTGCACCCGTCATTTGCCAATGTCCGCCGCCCAGACCATTTTCTCGAAGCCGAACCGCCGCATCGCCGCGCTCGCGGTTTTCATTCTCGCGCTCGACCAGTTCACCAAATGGCTCGTGCTGAAAACCATTCCTGAATACCAGGAAAGGGTCGTCATCCCCGGCTTCTTCGACCTCGTCCACCGCGACAACACCGGCGCGGCCTGGAGCCTGTTCACCGGCAACAACGCCGTCCTCGCCGCCGTCGCGCTCGTTGCGCTCGTCGCGCTGTATTTCTCGCGCCATCATTTCAGCGCCAACACGCTCACCGGCCAGATCGCGTTCGGCCTCATCTTCGGCGGCATCATCGGCAACCTCACCGACCGCCTGCTGCCCGGACGCCATGCCGTCGTGGACTTCCTCTATTTTTTCCTGCAACGGCGCGGCGGCGATGATCTCGGCTTTCCCGCCTTCAACGTCGCCGACTCCGCCATCTGCACCGGCGTCGCGCTGATTTTCCTCATCAACTGGAAAAATGAAAATGCGCCCAAGGCAGTGACGAGTGACAAGTGATCAGTGAAATGAAAAAAAACAAACTTCTTCCGCCAGCCTGCTGGTCACTCATCACTCATCACCCATCACTCTGAATGGCGACGCGCACGGAAAAATTTACCGTTGAACAATCGCTTCCCGGCGTGCGGCTCGACAAATTCCTGTGCGAAAAATTTCCCGCCGCCTCGCGCGGTGCCTTGCAACGGCTCATCGCGGAAGGACACATCCGCGTCAATGGCCAGCCCACCAAGCCCACGCACCAACCGCGCGCCGGGGAACAGATTGAAGTCCATTGGCCGGAGGCGAAACCCGCCGAAGCGCAGCCGGAAAAAATCCCGCTCGACATTTTGTTCGAGGACGAATCGCTGCTCGTCGTCAACAAACCCGCCGGCCTCGTTGTCCATCCCGCTGCCGGACACGAGGAACACACGCTCGTCAACGCGCTGCTGCATCATTGCCGAGGCTCGTTGAGCGGCATCGGCGGCGTGGCGCGGCCGGGCATCGTCCACCGGCTCGACAAGGAAACCAGCGGCTGCCTCGTCGTCGCGAAAAATGACGAGACGCACCTCGCGCTGTCGGAACAGTTTGCCTCGCGCGAAGTCAAAAAGATTTATCACGCGCTCGTTTGCGGCGAACCCGCGCGCGAATCCGGCGAAATCCATGCCGCCATCGCGCGGCATCCCACGCACCGCAAACGCATGGCCGTGCGCGACGACAGTTCCGACCGCGCCGCGCACACGAGCTACAAAATTCTCGAACGGCTTTACGCAGCGACCTTGATGGAGGCGCAGATTCACACCGGGCGCACGCATCAAGTCCGCGTGCATTTTCAATTCATCGGTCATCCGCTCGTGGGCGACGACACCTACGGCGCGCGGCAAAACGCCCGCGTGAAAGAACTGACCAACTACGCCGCCCCGCGCGTGATGCTGCACGCGAAAAACCTTTCCTTCATCCATCCGCGCACACAAAAGCCGGTGAAGTTTGAAGCGCCGCTGCCGGACGATTTCAAACAGGCGTTGACATTGTTGCGCGCTTGACCCGTCATCCCGTCGTGTTACAGTTCGTGTATGACAGAGACGCTTACCATTCGTCTGCCCAAATCGTTGGCCCGGGATTTCCGCGCCAAAACGCGCGCGGCCAAGACCAATCCCACCGAGGTTTTGCGCCAGGCGGCGGTCAATTATCTCCGCCATGACCCGGCGGTGCGCAATGCCGTGGTTGAGCACATCCGCGCCCGCGCCGGAACCTGGGATGGCGACATTTCCGGCGCGGAATTGCTGCGGAGGACGCGTCCGTGATTCTGGTGGATACTTCGGTGATCGTGGCCTGGCTGGACAAAAATCATCCGCAACATTCCACCTGCGCTAAATCCATTGAAGACTGGGCGCAACGCCAGCGGCTCGCGGTCAGTTCCGTGACTTATGGCGAACTCGCGGCGGGCGGGCGCACGCGCGAGGCGGTGGAGGAAGATTTGCGCGACTTTGAAAAAATCCCGCTGGACACGGACGCCACCTGGCGTGCAGGCATGGCGTTCCGCCAATATCGCCGCAAGGATTCCGACGACCCCGTGCTGCCGGATTTTTTCATCCGCGCGCAGGCGGCGGTGCTGAACCTTCCGCACCTGACGAACGACCGCCGCCGGACAAAAATTTTCCTCGACGTGGATTTTGAGTTTGTTTGAAACGCCGCTGCCGGACGATTTCAAGCAGGCGTTGAAACTGCTGCGGGTGAAAAATAAAAGCCATTTGTTCGCCAACGCGTCGTTTCACTCAACTCCCATGAACATCAAAAGCGCGAATCCGTTGAAATGGCATTTGCGCGGAAGCCCGTCAGGGCTGCCATATTTGCAGAAACCGGAATTAAAAAATCCAAAGCTCCGCCGAAAATGTTTTGGGGAGCGCGCCCGTCCCGGTTGCAGTTTGACGCGTCTCGCGGCAAACACGAAGTCCGTTGAACGCGCGGATTGATTTTGTTCGTCCATCGCATTTGGGCATTTGCCGCGCGAAGATGTTCGGTGCGTCCCGCACCGAACGGCAGGCGGAACGCCTGCGCTCCCCATTTTCAAATGGTGGCCGTTCGCAAGAACCTTGATTTGGTTTGGGTTTGGTTCTACAAAGAGGTCGCGCCGACGGCGCTGTGCAACGGAGCGAATCCGGCGAAGTAATCCACCCGCCGCGTGGAGAATTTCCTGCCGGCGGGCAGCGCACCTGCGCCAAGTGACGTCCTTTTTGTCACAAGTGATGCGCCACCTGCCGCAGGTGTGACGCCACTTGCGGCAAATCGAACGCCACCTGACGCAAAAGGAACACCACTTGTGGCAAGTCGGACGCCACTTGCCGCAAAAACAACGCCACCTGTGGCAACTCGAACACCACCTGCGACAAGTGCGACGCCACCTGTCGTAAAAAGGACGCCACCTGACGCAAGTGCGACGTCACCTGCCGCTGGTGATAACCCCTTTTTAGCAGAAAACCGGCCATTTATGCCAAAAACCATTGTTTTAACCATTTTGAGGTGCCATTTCACCATTTTAGGAAACCAGCCCGCGAAGATGGCCGACTGACAATAGCCCAGCCATTTATGGCTGGGTAAATTCCAGCGCATTGCGAGTCGCGCAGGGACGGCAGACAATTTTCTTTCGTCCCTGACGGGACTTGCGACGATTCCGAACCGTGAACCCAGCCATAAATGGCTGGGCTATTTTCAAAGACAAATGCCGCTCCGCTGGTGGCCGTTCGCAAGAACCTTGATTTGGTTTGGGTTTGGTTCTACAAAGATGTCGCGCCGACGGCGCTGGAAATATGTTGCGCGGGCAATTATGTTCGGAACAGTCAAATCACAATGCGCCTTTGCAAGCTCAACACTCCAACGCTGGTTCTAGCAGTCGCTTATGCTTTCATCATCAGCGCCAGTGCCGTGGCGAACATTTGGATTAATCACGTCGCCAAAGGCTCGTGGGATTTCTACCCGGTCGCAGAGATTCTTTGGGTATTGTGCAGTATCTTTATCTTGGCGATATGCGGCACCACAAGGGGGTTGGTTCTTGCCGTGATTGCACTGCTTTTTCTCGACTCGTTCGTGGATATATGCGCGATGGGTGATCCCTTTTGGTGGGGCACACCACCTCGACTAATTCAGTGGATATGGGAGACGAGACCCCACGGAGAGCGTTTGGTTTCTGCATATTGGTTATGCCTTGGGGGATTACAAATTCCATTGCGTTGTTTTGCTATGGCATGGGTGGCTTCCGGTGGCTGGGGAAGAAAATTTGGCATCATAGCTTTGGGTCTCAACCTCATCTGGTTCACGAATGTCCAAGACGTTCTTTATTACTTTGTGTGGCTTGGACTTTACAATACCCATATACATTATTTTTTCTATCTGCGGCCAGACGGCTTCTGGAATCTGTGGAACGTCCTACTTTTGCGAGTGCCTATCGGAGTTACTATTGGCGTTCTCTTGGTTCGGGCTGGAAAGTGTGAGAGCCGGAGTTTGTTGACCACGGTTTTAATTTGGTGTGCAGTTTTATGGATTGTTTTGAATACGTTGGCATTTGCAGTCGGAAGGCAATTTGAGATTTACCATAATGCTACGATGCGGCCTAATTTTGGAACGATAGTCTGCAAATCATTTCCTCGCACGTTTTGATTTCCGATAACTCACCGGCTTCGCCTCCGATTTCGTGCCGTCCAGCATGTGTTTGAGTTCCTTGATCTGGTCGCGGAGCAGCGCGGCTTTTTCAAATTTCAAATCCTCGGCGGCCTTGAGCATTTCGGTCTCGAGTTCCTGGATCGTCGAGGTGATGTCAATGTCCGTGCTGCCTTCGCGCAAAACCAAATCGGCCTCTTTGCGGTCGGATTCGTAAGTCGCGAGGCTTTCCTCGACGGCGCGGACGACGCTGCGCGGCGTGATGTTGTGCGCGACATTGTAGGCGATCTGTCTTTCGCGGCGATATTTGGTGACGGCGAGAAATTTCTGGATGCTTTGCGTCATCACGTCGGCGTAAAGGATCACTTCGCCGTTCAGATGGCGCGCGGCGCGTCCGGCGGTCTGGATCAAGCTGGTTTCGCTGCGCAGAAAACCTTCCTTGTCCGCGTCGAGAATCGCGACGAGTGAAACTTCCGGCAAATCCAGGCCTTCGCGCAACAGATTGATGCCGACGAGCACGTCGAATTCGCCTTTGCGGAGCGAACGCAAAATTTCCACGCGCTCGATCGCGTCAATTTCGCTGTGCAGATACTGGACGCGCACGCCGATGTCGCGCAGATAATCCGTGAGTTCCTCCGCCGTGCGTTTGGTCAACGTCGTGACGAGCGTGCGTTCTTTTTTCTCGGCGCGTTTGCGGACTTCCTCGAGCAGATCGTCAATCTGGCCTTTGAGCGGCTTGAGCGTGATGGTCGGGTCAATGAGTCCGGTCGGGCGCACGACGAGTTCGGCGACGTGGCCCTGCGACCAGCCGAGTTCGCGCGGCGCGGGCGTGGCGCTGACGTAGATCGTCTGGTTTTGCATGGACTGAAATTCCAAAAAATTCAGCGGACGATTGTCGAGCGCGCTCGGCAAACGAAATCCGTGCTCGACCAAAACGGTCTTGCGCGATTTGTCGCCTTCATACATGCCGCCGATCTGCGGAACGGTCGCGTGCGATTCGTCAATGACGAGCAGATAATCGTCCGGCAAAAAATCGAAGAGCGTGTTCGGCTGCGAGCCGGGCGGACGGCCGGAAATGTGCCGCGAATAATTTTCGATGCCGGAGCAAACGCCCATTTCCTCCATCATTTCCAGGTCGAATTCCGTGCGCTGTTTGATGCGCTGCGCCTCGAGCAATTTTCCGCTGCGTTCAAAAAGATTGATGCGGTCGCCGAGTTCTTCGCGGATCGTCAAAATCGCGTTGCGCATCTTGTTTTCCGTCGTGACGAATTGTTTCGCGGGAAAAACGACGACGCCGTCGAGCAATTCGATTTTATTTCCGGTCAACGGCTCGAAGCGCGTGATGCGTTCAATTTTATCGCCGAAAAATTCCACGCGCAATCCGTCTTCGCGTCCGGCGGGACGGACTTCGATGGTGTCGCCGCGCACGCGAAAATTGCCGCGCTCGAACGTGATGTCGTTGCGCTCGTATTGCAGGCTGATGAGGCGCGATAAAAATTGTTCGCGCGAAATCGTGCTACCGACGCGCATCGGAATGATCATCTCCTCGTAATCTTCCTTGCTGCCGATGCCGTAAATGCACGAGACGCTTGCGACAACAATCACGTCGCGCCGCGAAAACAGCGAACTCATGGTCGAAAGGCGAAGGCGCTCAATCTCCTCGTTGCGGCTGGAATCCTTCTCGATGAATGTGTCGGTGCGCGGAATGTAGGCTTCGGGCTGGTAATAATCGAAGTAGCTGACGAAGTATTCGACGGCGTTGTGCGGGAAAAAGCTTTTGAACTCGGCATAAAGCTGCGCGGCGAGAGTTTTGTTGTGCGAAATGACGAGCGTCGGTTTGTTGACGTTTTTAATGACGTTCGCGACCGTGAACGTTTTTCCCGAACCCGTGACGCCGAGCAGCGTCTGATGTTTCGCGCCGGACAAGATGCCGGCGGTCAGCTTTTCAATCGCTTGCGGCTGGTCGCCGGCGGGTTGGTAATCGGAGACGAGTTGAAACATGGCCGTCAAAAGTAAGGCGAAATTGTGAAGTGTCAATTGACGGCGGTGCGCGGAATTTTTATTGCCGAGTCCAGATGTGGCGATAAGATTCGTGCCGACACCACGATTAACGAACAAATCATCCGCTTATTATTAAAATCACCCGGAGGAAATTTCCATGAAACTTAATGTCAGAATATTTTTGCCGTTGGTTGCGCTGGCGTTCGCCGCCGTCGGTTTGCGCGCCGATGAAATGAAGCCTGATGATTCCGTGCTGAAGCCCATCGGCGACGGATGGCTGCCACTTTTCAACGGCACGAACTTCGACGGCTGGGCGGCGGAGCCGGAGTATTGGAAGATGGACGCGGGCGGCGTCATGCACGGCCACACTCCCGGCACGGCGCGGCATCATTACGATTACACCACGAACAATTTTGCCGACTTTGAACTGCACGCCGACTTGAAACTCATCGGCAATAATTCCGGCATCTGCATCCGCATCGCGCCGGAGAACTTTGACAGCGTGCCCGGTTATCAAGTGGACATGGGCGACGGTTATTGGGGCTGCCTGTGGGAGGAACACGGTCGCGGCAAGGTCGTGAATTATCCCAAGGCCGAGGCGGACAAGATCGTCAGGAAAGAGGATTGGAATCATTATTACATCCGCGCCCAGGGTCATCACATCCAGGCGTGGCTGAACGGCGTGAAAACGATTGACATCGTGGATGAGAAGGGTTTGCTCACGGGTCCGATTGGTTTTCAACTCTGTCACGGCACGGGCAAGATGACGGACGCTTCGTTCAAGAACGTTGTTTATCGTCCATTCCAAGCTGCCAGCGATGGCAAATGACCATGCTGCGTCCATCTATGAAGATTTTTTTATAACGGCAATTTTATTTGCCTCGCTCATTTTATCCCGCGCGGAAATGCAAACGCCCATCCCTCTCTGGCCCGACGCCGCTCCCGGCGCGCTCGGCACTTCGAGCAACGACATTCCCACGCTCACGCCGTATTTGTGCGAATCAAATGCCACCGGCGCGGCGATTGTGATTTGTCCCGGCGGCGCTTACGTCGGGCTCGCACCGCATGAAGGCAATGACTATGCGCTCTGGCTCAATCAACATGGCGTGACCTGCTTTGTTTTGAAATACCGGCTCGGCTCGCATGGCTATCATTATCCGGTGGAATTTCAAGACGTGGAACGCGCGATCCGCTGGGTGCGGGCGCACGCGGACGATTACAAAATTGATGCCAGACGCATCGGCATCATGGGTTCGTCGGCGGGCGGGCACCTGGCCTCGATGGCTTTGACCCATTTTGATTCTGGCGTGACGAATTCCGCAGACTCGATTGAGCGGCAAAGTTCGCGCCCGGACATCGGCATCCTTTGTTATCCGGTCATCACGATGGGCGAGTTCACGCACCGGGGTTCGCGCCAGAGTTTGCTGGGCACCAACCAGACGCCTGAACTGGTGAAATATCTTTCCAGCGAATTGCAGGTGACGCCGAACACGCCGCCGTGTTTTCTCTGGACCACCTTCGAGGACCGGACCGTGCCGATGGAAAACACCCTGATGTTCGCCGCAGCGCTGCGGAAAAACCATGTGCCGTTCGCGTTGCATGTTTATGAAAAGGGCGGTCACGGCATGGGGCTGAAAGACAAGCCGCCTTTCAATCATCCGCATCCGTGGGCAAATGACTGCCTGTTCTGGCTCAAAGGCAGAAATTTTGTGAACTAGGGCATTTCAAATTGATGATGGGGCATGGGTCGGCAGGACGGTGGGCACCGAAAGCCTGCGTTTCGGACTTGCGGGAACGGTCGGTGAAGATCTCCGGGCTGATGACGCCCTCATAGACTTTCGTCACACTGCCGGTCATCAGGATGTCGAAGCCGTCGCGGATTTCGATTTTGATGACGCCGCCGGGGCAGTGGACAGAAATGGCCTTGTCCACGAGGCCGAGCTTGTGCGCCACCGCCGCCGCCGCGCTGCTGCTGCTGCCGCTCGCCAGCGTGTAGCCTGCGCCGCGCTCCCAGATCTCGATCTGGATGTTCGCGCGGTCGAGCACTTTCAGGAACTGCACGTTGGTCTTGCGCGGAAAATTCGCGTGCGTCTCCAGCAGCGGGCCAAATTCGTGCGCCAGCTTCGCGCTGATTTCCGGCAGCGGCAGGACGCAGTGCGGATTCCCAATCGTCGCCGCGCAGAAGGTGAACTCGCGTCCGCCGGCGGAAATTTTTTCGTTGATGACTTCGCGCTTTTCGCCAGTGACGGGAATTTTTTCACTGTCGAAGCTGACCTTGCCCATTTCCACGCGCACCATCCCGCCGCCGTCAAAAACCGTCGCGCGCACGAGGCCGCCGTCGGTCTGGATGGCGAACTCGTCGTCGCCGACAAACTTCGTGTCCCAGAGATAACGCGAGAAGATGCGCAGGCCGTTGCCGCTTTTTTCGGCGATGCTGCCGTCGGGATTATAAATTTTCAGCGCACACTTCGCGTTTTGCGCCGGAAGCGGTCCGAGCAGAATGCCGTCCGAGCCGGCGCCGAAATTGCGGTGGCAGATGGTCCTGACCTGTTCAGCCGTGAGCGGCGCGGGCAGATTTTTCGGATCAATGACAATGTAATCGTTGCCGAGCGCGTGGTATTTCGTGAAAGCAAAATTCATGGCCGGCAGAATAACGCGCCGCGCATGAACCGTAAAACAGATTCAAAAACAACGAGGTTCAAAGCGGGCGGCCCAAATCTCCGCTGACCATGCCGTGACTCAACGCGGTGCCTTTGCCTCCGGCGGAGCCGCCGGCTGCGGCCAGACCCAGTCGCGACCACGCTGCCAGTTAAGACTCGCATTTCCACTGGCGGAATTGGTGGGATTGCCGCCGTCATCCACGCCATCTTCGCCGACGGAATAAAGCAGATACCTTCCATCAGCCTTGGGATGATACCGTAAAGGTTTGCCATCATACGGATCAATCGGAACCTTCGCGAAAAATTCCGGCGACAATTCATCAAGTGATCCCGGCAATTTTCCGTGTTTCAATTGAAACCGTTTCAGCGCAATGGCCGCAACCACGACGCGGCGGGCGGTTTCAATCTGAATCATTTTGTTCACGACGGGACCCAGTCCAACGCCGCCAAAATAATCGCTGAAGTCCGGAATTTCCAACGCTCGAAAAAGCGCCGCACCGGAGTTGGTGATGCCGAGTGACGACAACCGCGTGTTCATCGCATCATAATCCACCTTGTAAAACTGGCTCCGGTTCGTCTGCATCGCCCGCAATGTCTCCAGGATGACGGTCTCGCTTTTGAGCGTGTGCAGTTCGTCGGAGTAACTCCACGTAGAACGCCACATGGTTTCGCCAATAACATAACGCGGCCTTTCCGTCAGGGACTCCCACCAGCCGCTGCTAGCCGAACTGCCGAAACCCGACATGAAAGAAGTCCCGCCAAAAACTTTGGCAAATTCTCCAGGCGAAGCGCGGAGTTTTTCGATCTCATTTATCACCCAGGCGCGTTCCGTCACAAAGGCGTTTGTGGCATCGCTCAAAAAATCCATCTGCTCCCAGCCTTTTTGCAGGGCGGCAAGCTGCGCGTCCGTGAGGTTGGTGGCTTGCAGCAGCTCCCAGGTTGGTGTGACCGCGATGGCGGTGATGGCGATCCGAACCAGATGCGAAATCAGCAGCCCTTCCGCCGCGTTTTTCTGCACCAGTCCCAGCATGGTGAGGATGTTCGTCTCCGCTGCGCCAGTGTCGCCGAAGTGCAAATCACAAACCGTGGCGGCATCCAATTTTTGCACCGCGCGCTTCATTTGCGCCAGATGCGGCAGCGGCAGTTCGGCGCCTTTTTTGTAATCCAGTTCAAAATCCAACACGGGTCGGTCCAGAACCTGGTGCAACAATTCGATCGCCGGCCGGTCAGCCGCGATTTCGGCGGCAAAGTTGTCCCATGAATTTGTGAAATCCGAACCGTTGTCATCACCACGCGCCTCCGGCTGCATCCAGCCAATCATTGCCTTGCCGGGCGCCACCATCTTCATTGCGTCAGGAATTTTTCCGCCGCCTGAACCGAACATCCGAAACGCCTCCTCCACCGCGTCCAAGCTGTTGCTCTCCGCTGGCACCGGCGGCGGCGACACCTCGCTGATTTCCAGTTTCTCGCCTTGTTCACGCAGGATTTTCTTGTAGGCCTCCACTTCGTTTGCCGGCTGGATGTGCATCGTCATAAAGGAGACGGCACAGGACAGCGCCATAAAAATTCCCAGGGCAATCAAAATTTTCCAGCGGGTTTTCATTTTGATCTCCTTGCAGCTTGCGGGCGAAAGCGGCGGTCAACCGCCGCAGTCCAGACGCTTCGCGCCGTTCGAAGGCGTCCGGCAATCGCGAAGCGTCTGGACTGCGGTTGCTTCAGCACCGCTTTCGCACCCGGCGGCGGCAGCCTTTCACCCCGGATGTCCTCATTTATTTTCACGCCTTCAAAAAATAATTCCGCTGTTTCTCACTGACGGGCATGCCGAGTTTTTCCATCACGGCCAGCATGTCTTCCCAGACTTTGCGTTTCTCGCTCATGGCCTGGTTGCGCAGCAGATACGCCGGATGATACGTCGGCATGAGCGGCGTGTCGCGATACGTCTTCCACGTTCCGCGAAGTTTCGTGATGCCGATGGTCTTGCCGAGCAGGCCTTCCACCGCCGTTGCGCCGAGAGCGACGAGCACTTTCGGCTGGATCAAATCAATCTGCTCGTGCAGATACGGAATACACGTCTGCATTTCTTCCGGCGTCGGCTTGCGATTTCCGGCGGACTGGCCGGGTGTGTCGGGCCGGCATTTCAAAATGTTGGCGATGTAGACGTCCGCGCGCGAAAGTCCGGTGGCCTGAATAATTTTTGTGAGCAGTTGTCCCGCCGCGCCGACGAATGGCTCGCCCTGCGCATCTTCATCCGCGCCCGGCGCTTCACCAACGAACATCAGTTGCGTGTCAATGTTGCCCACGCCGAACACGACGTTCTTGCGCGACGACGCGAGGTGCGGACATTTCATGCAGGCCAGCGCGCGTTCGCGCAGCGCGGCGAAGGCGGAAGTTTTATCGAGGATTGAAGGCCGGGGGGCAGGCACCGCAGCAGTTTCAAGTTTCAAGTTTTCAGTTTTCAGTTCTGGCGCGATTGACGGCTGAACACTTGAAACTGGAGACTGAAATCTCTTTGGCGGCGGTTGCGCGAGGGCGCGGAGTGTTTCCGGCGAAACGGCGACATGGCGCACGCCGCGTGATTTCAAATTTTCCAGATGTTGAATGGTTGCATCCAGCAATTCGTTGTAGGCCGCTGACATGGTTTTATCGTAACCGCGCCCGCCGCCACCGCACGAACTTTTTTGCCGGAGACCTGCCTGCTCGTCAACAGTGGACAAACGGCGGCCATCGTTCAACAATGTCACGTCCGCCGTCCGTTTCCTGAATGAATCCGGTCACGAACATCATTGTGGTTTTCGCGCTCACCTATCTGGGCATCGCAATGGGACGGGTGCCGGGTCTCAAGCTGAACCGCGCGGGCATCGCGCTGCTTGGCGCCATTGGCATGATGATTTTCGGCGGCGTGACAACGGCGCAGGCGGTTTCGTTTATGAACTGGCCGACGGTTTGTCTGCTGTTCGGATTTTTCGTCATCTCGGCGCAGCTCCGGTTGTCGGGCTTTTACAATCTGGTGGCGGACGGCATTTCCGCGCGGCTGGGTCATCCAGCGCGCTTTCTCCTCGTGCTGATGTTTGTCACTGGCGGTCTTTCCGCCGTGTTGAACCACGACATCGTCTGTTTTGTTTTCACGCCCATCGTTGCCGGCGCGCTGCTGCGCAAACGGCTCAATCCCGTTCCATTTCTGATTGCACTGGCGATTGCGAGCAACATCGGCGCGGCGGCCACGCTCATCGGCAATCCGCAGGACATGATGATCGGGCAGGTGGCGGATCTGAACTTTGGCCGCTACCTGCTTTGGAGCAGCGTTCCGGTGCTGTTCGCGATGGGCTGTGCGTATGGAATCATCTGGATGCTGTCGAAAAAAAATCTACAACTGGCCAACACGCCGCCCGCCGAACTGGCCGGCCCGGCGTATTCGTTTGACCGGGCGCACACGATCAAGGGCGTGGTGATTCTGGTGGTGGTCGTGGGTTTGTTTTTTTCGCCGTTGCCCAAGGAAATCATCGCGCTGGCGGCGGCGGCGATTCATCTGGCCAGCCCCAAGTTTCGCACGGAACAATTGCTCGGTCTGGTGGACTGGCCGATTCTGGTTTTGTTCATGGCGCTGTTCATCGTGACGGGCGCGTTTGAATCCACCGGCTGCGGCGAACAGGCGGTGCAATGGCTGGCGCACGCCGGTTTCAATCTCAACTCGCCGGTCAACCTGACCCTGACCACGGCGGCGTTGTCCAACCTGATCAGCAACTCGCCCACGGTGATGCTGCTGCTCAAAGTCGTCAACCTGGACCAGCCCGTCACCGCCTATATTCTCGCGCTGGCGAACAGTTTCGGCGGCAGCCTGATCATCATTGGCAGCGTGTCGAACATCATCGTCGTCCAGCAGGCACGAGAACTCGGCGTCAAGATTTCCTTCCGCGATTTCAGCCGGCTTGGACTGCCGGTCACGCTGACCGCGCTGGCCGGCCTGCTGGTTTGGGCGGTTTTGATTTTATGAACTGCGGCGGCGGCGCGTTTTCACTGTCACGTTCGATGGCATCGCAAGCGTGGGTGCAGCCAGAAGCCGCCGCAGTTGGGCGTCACTTCAAGGCGGCGGGCGCAACGAGCGAACCGAAGAAATCCCCGCTGCGCAGCGCAACCAGCAGGGCCACGCCGGTAAGGTCGGCGCGCATCTTCACGTTTTTGATGATCTGGTTTTCGATGTCAATTTTTTGTTCGCGGTTGTTTTTCTGGTTGTTCAAATCAATGAATTTTACCGTGCCGACGGACACGTTCAACACGTCAATGCCCTGGAAATCCAGGCCGGTTTGCTGCTTGAATTGCTCCAGTTCCTTGCCGCTGCTGGCGGATGTTTTTGACGGAAGCGTGACGCCCAGCGAAAGGATGTTGGTCTGGCCCGCCGCGTTTTTTACAATGTCGAGTTCGCCGAGATTAAAACGCAGGAGGGTGATGTGAAGCTGTTTTTTGGCGAGCGCGGCGCGGTCGTATTCAACGTGGATTTCCGGAATGTCCAGAAACGGGGTGCCGCCAAAATCTGGCGGATTGTAAATCTTGAAATTCTTGATTTCCACGACCGGCTCGGCAAGGCCAAGATGAAATTGCCCGATTTCGGCGTCCATGCCGGTCTGCGTGCGGATGTTGTGTTCAATCATCACGCGCAGAATCGAATCGAGCGAGAGCAGCAAGATCACGAGCAGCACGACGCCGAGCAGGAACAACCGCAGCAGCCATTTGAAAATGAATCTCATGTTCGTTGATAGAAAACATCCTCATCGTCATCCTCATGCTCGTAAAGACAATTTGAGGACGAGGATGAGATGATTAAAAATTGGATCATGCCTGGTCTTTCAGCAGGCTCTCACCCGGCAACTTGGAAAATTTTTGCCAATGATTATACGCCGATGTCTTCGTTCCAAAGCTCCGGCCTGGCTTGAATGAAATCGCGCATGAGCTGGATGCACACCGGGTCTTGCAGCACTTTCACCTTCACGCCCTGTGAGCGGACGTATTCCTCCGGGCCTTGGAATGTCATATTTTCGCCGACGACGATGTGCGGAATCTTGTAGAGCAATGCCGCGCCGCTGCACATCGGGCACGGCGAAAGCGTCGAATACAAAATGCAGCGCGAATACACTTTTGCGGTGAGCCGGCCGGCATTTTCCAGGCAGTTCATCTCCGCGTGATGAATCACGCTGCCGCGCTGCACGCGCTGATTGTGGCCGCGCCCAATGATTTTGCTATCATACACCAGCACCGAGCCGATGGGAATTCCGCCGGCGGCCAGTCCCTTTTTGGCCTCGTCAATTGCGGCTTGGAGGAAAATGTCCACACGCTAACGGTGAAACAAATCCTTGAGTTTTGAAAAGAAGGTCGGCGAACGCAAATGGTTCATCCGGTTTGCCCACGCCGCTTCCGTCCCGAATTTTCTCTCAACCCGCGCTTCCTCGCCGCGCATCAACTCCAAAATCCGGTTGTCCTCGTCTTTATCCAGCCAGAAACCGTGTTCGGGACAGCAATCGAGTTGCAAGTCAAAGAACCGGTAATCGAACCGCTTGAGCGCGGCGGAACAAACCGGACATTTCAAATCCGTTTCCTGGCTCACAACATAAAGCGAACCTTTGTTGGCCTCATTGTCGAAAGCTTCATTTTCCAGTTGATCCAGTTCGGCCGGGGTCAGCCACATTCCCTGACAATTCGGACAGGCTTCGACTTGAACTCCGCGATCATTTTGGGATCGCAGATCAACATTGCACTTTGGGCATTTCATTAACGCAATGCTATTTGAACTGCGGGCCGATGACAACCCTGCGTGTCAGCGCGCGAAAATCTGCCGGATCACGTCTTCTATCGGCACTTCCTGGATGTCAATGTCCGTCACCGGCAGTTCGTCCAGCAACGCCTTGCAAGTTGGAATCACGCGGTCGCGTTTCACTTTCAACGTGATGGCGCTCGGAGTTTTTTCCACGACTTCGCCGTAGCGCGCCAGGTTTTCCGCCGGATATTTGTCCGCGTTTTCACACTGGATGGTGATGAATTTGAAATCGGCAAAGCGGTCCACGATCTCGGAAAGCTTGCCGTCAAAAAAAAGTTTGCCGTGGTCAATGATGATGACGCGCTCGCACAATTCCTGAATGTCGGCCATGTAATGGCTGGTGAGCAGGATCGTGGTTTTCTTTTCCGCGTTGTGCCGGCGAATAAAATCGCGGACGGTTTTCTGCGAAGTCACGTCGAGACCAATGGTCGGCTCGTCGAGGAACAGCACTTTCGGCTGATGCAGCAGCGACGCGATGAGTTCCATCTTCATCCGTTCGCCGAGCGAAAGTTCGCGGACGCTGACGTTTAATTTTTCTTTGACGTTGAGCAGTTCCGTCATCTCGCCGACGGTGCGCTCGAAACGGTCTTTGGGGATGCCGTAAATTTTTGCGTTCAACTCCAGCGATTCGCGCGCGGGCAAATCCCACCAAAGCTGGTTTTTCTGGCCGAGCACGAGCGCAAACTGGCGGCGATAATCATCGTGGCGTTCCCACGGCGTGTGGCCGAGCACTTTCGCCGCGCCGCTCGTCGGATAAAGCAGGCCGGCAAGCATTTTCAAAGTCGTCGTTTTGCCCGCGCCATTTGGACCAAGAAATCCAACGAGTTCGCCCGGCTCAATTTTGAAGCTGACCTCGTTGACGGCCAGCGTCTGCTCGTATTGCCGGCGGAAAAGTCCCTTGACCGCGCCGGAAAACCCCGGCTGCTTTTTGTAGGTGCGAAAGGCTTTGGTGAGATTGCTGACTTCGATGGCGGGCATGAAACAAATTTCTAGTTTTTAATTTTGAATTTTTAGTTGAACCCAGCACCTCTGGAAAGTCTGAACTAAAAATTTAGAATTAAGAATTAAAAACTTTTCACCGCATTAACTGCTTTTCGAGATAGTGGACGACCTGTCGGACGTTGGAGTCCACTTCCATGCGGTCTTTGACGAGACGGCAGGCGTGCAGCACCGTGCCGTGATCGCGTCCGCCGTAGGCTTCGCCAATGGTGTTGAGCGAGCTTTCGGTCATCTGGCGCGAAAGATACATTGCAATCTGGCGCGGGAAGGCGATGTTTTCCGGGCGGCGTTTGCTGGTCATGTCGGCGAGCCGGATGTCGAAATGTTCGGCGACTTTTTTCTGGATGACCTCAATGCTGATGGTCTGCCGGCCTTCTTCGTGAAGAGTTTCACGCAGCAAATTTTCGATGACTTCAATGGTCAGCTTGCGGTCGGTGAGTGACGCATAAGCGATGACGCGAGTCAAAGCGCCTTCGAGGCGACGGATGTTCGTGCGGATGCGTGTCGCGAGAAATTGAATGACGTCTTCCGGCAGGTTGGCATTCACCAACTGGATTTTTTTCTTAAGGATCGCCAGCCGCATTTCCACGTCCGGCGGTTGCAAGTCCGTGACCAATCCCCATTCAAAACGCGAGACGAGGCGATGTTCGAGTCCTTGAATTTCGCTGGCCGGACGGTCGCAGGTCAAAACGATTTGCTTGTGGCCTTCGTGCAACGCGTTGAACGTGTGGAAAAATTCCTCTTGGATGCGTTCCTTGCCGGCGAGAAACTGGATGTCGTCAATCAACAGCACGTCGGTCTGCCGGTATTTTTTGCGGAACTTGGCGAGCTGGTTGTTCTGGATGCCGTCAATGTATTCGTTCGTGAATTTTTCGGACGAGACGTAGTGGACGCGCGCGCCCTTTTTGCTGGCGGAAACGTGCTGGCCGATGGCGTGTAGCAAATGGGTTTTGCCCAAGCCCACGCCGCCGTAAAGGAACAGCGGATTGTAGGATTTGCCCGGCGCCTCGGCCACGGCCTTGGCGGCGGCGTAGGAAAAATTGTTGTTCGCGCCGACGACGAACGTGTCGAAGGTGTTCTTGGGATTGAAATGCAGATCGCCGTTCGCCGATCCGGCCCGTTCGGGTGCGGCGGCCGAATTTTTTGCCTTGGCGGCCGCCGGCATTGGCGGCGTGATCGGCGCAACTGGCAAGGTTCCGCTAGTGGCCTTGAATTTGACCAGCAACTTCGCGCCGGCGGCCACGGCCACGGCGTCCTGCATCAGGCTCAAATAATTGTCCTTGAGCCAGACTTCGCAAAACTCATTGGGCGCTTCAATCGTGAGGTGATGCTCGTCCACCGCGCTGGCACGCAAAGGCGCAAACCACATATTGAATGTGTCGCGGCTCAACTTGACGCGGAGATGCTCCTGCGCCGTGTTCCAAATTTTTTCTGCGGAAATCTGCATAGTGTGCCGCAAATCCCAAATTTTACTGGTTTATTCACTTCGCCCGCCAACCGGCCTTTTCATCAGGGTCGCACGCAAGTCAAGCGTGCGACGAGCCATTATTCAAGCGAAAATATTAAAAGTTTGACCATGACTGCTTGAACACCGCATTCGAATCGTCTTAAGTTTTTGGAAAAAAACGACTTAAATCAACTCAAGCCGCCGATTATCCTGCACCGGGCAAAAAATATTTCGTTCAAACAAATGACTCTTAACAGCGTCACAGTTTTTAAGGCATTGCCTCGAAAGTTTCGAGGACAACATATTAACTCTTGTTCACGAGTTATTCACATCGGGCGAACCTGCGATAAAATGGACGTTTCGGCGCAGTTATGAATCGCTAAAATGGAGCAGCGGGAAAAATGTTCAAAGCAATTCCTGCAAACATCCGTGGGCGATGGGCGCGCAAATTGCACTTCAAACAAGCTGGGATTGGTTTAGGCAAATCGCCGGCAACGACCGGAACCTAATAGCCGACCAGTTTTTCAAATAGATGTGCTTATACTTTTAGATATGCGTTGACAATAATAAGTGAGTATGATTTAATGATTGCAGTTGCAGGGGTTATTAACCTGAAACGGCAACTTGATCTTTGAATTTTACAATTTCGGCTCTGGCTTGAGTGCAGCCAGAGCACGAGTTCTCCGTAATCCTACGTTGTGCTCATTCTGAATTCCCCGGGTCTTTTGGCCACCCTCTGGCCGACTGACCCGGTTTTTTCTTTTCCGGACCAATGATTTTTGCGCGGTCCGGCATGACACCAAAATGTCCGGAGCGCTGAAGATCAAAGGTTGGCTTTGTGTCCGGGCGGCTTCGTTGTTAGTTTTATTCCATGAACCGGACCGAATCGGAAAAGCTGTTTGCCGAGGCCTTGAAATACATCCCCGGCGGCGTCAATTCGCCGGTGCGCGCGTTTCGCGCCGTGGGCGGCAATCCCTTCTTTGTCAACCAGGCCGCCGGCTCAAAAATCCGGGACGTGGACGGCAATGAGTTAATTGACTACGTCCTGACGTGGGGGCCTGCCATCCTCGGCCACGCGCACCCGAAAATCATTTCCGCCGTGAAGGCCGCCGCCGAACACGGCACCAGCTTCGGCATTCCCAATCCGCTTGAAGTGAAAATGGCGAAACTCATTTGTGACTTTGTGCCGGGCGTGCAGAAGGTCCGCATGACAAGCAGCGGCACGGAAGCCTGCATGAGCGCCATCCGGCTGGCGCGCGGGTTCACGCGGCGCGACAAAATCATCAAGTTCGACGGCTGTTATCATGGCCATGTGGATTCGCTTTTGGTGAAAGCCGGCAGCGGCGCGCTGACATTCGGCCATCCTGACAGTGCGGGAATCCCGGCGGCTTTCACACAGCATACGATTGTTTTGCCTTACAACGATGTCGAGGCAGTGAAGGCAGCATTCGCGGCGAACAAAAACGCCATCGCGGGCATCATCATCGAACCGGTGCCGGGCAACGCCGGTTTGTATCTGCCCAAGCCGGGCTACTTGGAATTTCTTCGTGAAATTACGCAGGCAGACGGCTCGCTTCTGATTTTTGACGAAGTGATGACGGGTTTTCGTCTGGCCAAAGGCGGCGCACAGGAACGTTTCAAAATTTCTCCGGACCTGTCCACGTTCGGCAAGGTTATCGGCGGCGGGCTGCCGGTGGGCGCGTTTGGCGGGCGCGCCGAAATCATGGATTGTCTTGCGCCGCTTGGCCCGGTGTATCAGGCCGGCACATTGAGCGGCAATCCGGTGGCGATGGCGGCTGGCATTGCCAATCTCGAAGAACTGCGCGACGGCGTCGCTTACCGCAAACTGGAGGAATTGGGCGGACAGCTTGCTGCCGGAATGAAGGACGCCGCGAAGTCGGCGAACATTCCCGTCCAGTTCAACTCCTGCGGTTCGATGTTCTGCGGCTATTTCACCAGCGGGCCGGTCTGGAATCTTGCCGACGCGATGAAAAGCGACCGCGAACGGTTCAAAAAGTTTTTCCACGCGATGCTGGAGGAAGGAATTTACCTCGCGCCGTCGCAGTTTGAATCCGGGTTTATTTCCACGGCGCACACGGTGGACGACATTGAAAAAACCGTGCGCGCGGCGGCCAAAGCCTTCCGAACATTGTAAGTTTTTATGAATGACACCGTCTCGTCCGGCAATCCGGTGCCAACATTGAAGTCCGTTCATTTTTGCTGAAACATTTCCGCTGCGTTGCACGTTTTAACATTGCAGTATGAAAAATAAAATTCTCCTCTGCACTCTGGCCCGCCGCAGGCGAGCCTGGCTGTCAGCAACGCCGACGCGCAGATCACGGCGCTGCTGACATCGGAACAGCAGGCGCGCCATGAACAGTTCAAGGAGTCGAACCTCTCCGTCCGGCGCGTGCTGCGGTCGGAACCGTGAGCTTCCATTTGTGCAATGGCGGGTGTGCTGGTTCAGCAGTTGGGCCAGCCTCAAATCAGTCCGCCGCCGGTCGTTCCTTCAGCGTGCCGATCACTTCCAAAACATAACCCGCCAGCACCAGCAGGATGCCAAAACTGACGTATTTGATTGAGTCCGACAAAAGATAAAGCAGGAGAATCACTCCGCCGCCCAGCGCCGCCAGAATTATCTTTTTCTGCATTGACGAATTCAGGGTGGTGGCAAAAAACGGCAGCACGGCGGCAATCATCCCCAGCGCCAGAATCCACCAACCCAATCCGTGCGCCAGATCACCCGCATGGACTTGCACAGTTCCGGTTTGCAACGGAATATTCATTTGCGGCATGACGTTGCCTGGCATCATTTGGTTCATATTTTGCTGAAGTTGTGAAGCCGCTTCATTCATCATCGCGCCGGGATTGATGGCAAACCACGGCAGAAAAAAGCCGACCACCAGCACGGCCGCGCCGATCAAAACCATTTTGCGTTGCGGATTGATTTCAGCGGCGGGTTTGGGCGGTGGCGGCGCGCTGTGGGCGAGCGCGTTCAAAAGCTCGGCGCTTTCCACGGCGGAAATTTTTCCGGCTTCGAGCAGTTGCAAAACTTTTTCCCGTTCGTTGGACAAATCTTCGGCGGGAACTGTCGGCGCGGGCTTGGCGGAGTCCGAAAGCCATGTTCAAAAGCGGATAGGCCAGCAACGCTCCAAACGTGAGCGCAAACATGGCGGGCATGGAAGTCCTGAAAACTAATGACGCATCAATTGCAATGAGAACGGCGCAAATGACATTGCCAAAACCCAGCCAGGCGCGCACTCCGTCAATGCCTGGAAGTTTTTCCGCGTCGGTTAGATGACCACCAATCCATTTCCGATAAAGCCGCACACCAAATGGAAGAACCAACAATGGAAATGGAACTAAAATAGATCCAGCGACGATAAAATCATTTGTGTGTCCTAGAAAAATCATCACACCAATGCATAGACCAATCGCCAGCAGCCAGAGCAAGGCCGATTGCCCGCGCGTCAGTCCGGTGTAACGGCGATAGATTGTGGTGCCGGCCAAAATTCCTACCACGACCAGCGAGGCGATGAGCAGGGCTGCTAAAAATGGAGTTTGCAGTTCATGGTTCATAGTGATCTTCCTTTCAATAGTTGGGTTGCTTCCTGGACATTGATTTCACCGCGTTCGAGTTGTTCCAAAATCTGCGAGCGTTTCACCGGCGTGCTGGTGTTGCCGAGCAATTCGTTCACGAGATCGAGGCGCTTGCAGACCGTCGGGTAGGAAATGCCCAGCTCTTTTTCCACGTCGCGGATTTTTCCCTGGCACCGGAGAAACACCATGACGAATTCCTGCAAGTCCGGCGGCAGGCGGAAGAACAGTGGAATCTCCAGTTGCGAATCAATCTGCGTGCTACAGCCGTGGCACGAAAGCCGCGTGATGCCAAGCTGGTCGCCGCAAAACGGGCAGCGCGTGATGAGCTTTTTCGGATTGTTGCCAGGCTTGGCCATTGATTTGTTCAACTTGTATATTAAGTTATTCAACTTGTCAATTGAATTATTCAATTAAGGCCGCCCGCCCGTTTTCCACGAATTTCACCAGACGGTTCCGTTTGATTCCCGGTAGTGCGGCTAGTATCGTGCGGCAAATGTCGTCGCCGGAAACCAAAATTTCTCCGCTCGCCGCGCCCGTCACTTCGGTCTGGGGCGTCGGCGACGAACGCGCGAAACTGCTCGCACGGCTGGACATTTTCACCGTCGAAGATTTGTTGCTGCACAAGCCGCGTCGCTACGAAGACCGGAGAAAATTTCTGCCGATCCGCGAATTGAAGCCCAAGGAAGCCGCGACCGTGCGCGGACAAATCATCGCCGCCGGCGTCAAGCGTTTCAAAAAAGGCACGCGCGCGATGTTCGAGTGCGTGTTCGACGACGGCACGGCGCATTTGCATTGCCGCTGGTGGCAGGCGCAGCCGTGGATGGAGGACTGGTTCGCGGTTGGCCGCGAGTTTCTGGTGTTCGGCAAGCCGGAATCACTCAAGCCGCGCACCATTGACCATCCCGAAACCGAACTGGTCGAGCCGGGCGAGGACGAATTCATCCACGTCAACCGCATTGTGCCGGTGCATCCGCTCACGGAAGGTTTGACAGCGCGCGTGATGCGCACGCTCGTCTGGCGTGCGCTGGAGAAATTTGAAACGCAAATTGAGGAGCCGGACTGGAGCCGATTGCAAGTTGAAGGTAGCAAGTTGAAGGTTGAAAGCGGCGGGGCGTTTAACGCAAAAAAACCTTCAACCTTTAACCTTCAACCATCAACTCTTTTGCCCGCCCGCCCCAACGCCGTCCGCATGATTCATTTCCCGGAAGAACTGACCGACGTGGAAATCGCGCGGCAACGGCTGGCGCTGGATGAATTCGTGGCGCTGCAATTCCAAATCCAGTCGCGCCGGAAAAAATTTGAGACGGTTGCGAAGGCGCTGCCATGCGGCGGCGACAATCATTTGATGAAACCGTTTCTCTCGGAGCTTGGTTTCAAGCTCACCGCCGCGCAGACCAGCGTGCTGCGTGAAATCCGTGCGGACATGAGTGGCGCGCATCCGATGCGGCGATTGTTGCAAGGCGACGTCGGCTCCGGCAAAACAGCCGTGGCGGCTTGCAGCGCGCTGATGGCGCTGGAAAGCGGCTTCAATGTCGCGCTGATGGCGCCGACGGAAATTCTGGCGGAACAACATTTCCGCAACTTTGTAAAATGGTTTGAGCCGCTCGGCGTGAAGGTGAAATTGCAGACGGGCAGCCGGAAAAGTAACGAGTGGCGAGTGACGAGTGACAAGCAAACACAAGCCTCGTCACTCACGATTGGCACTCACGCCCTGCTCACGGGCGGCTTTGACCTGCCGAAGCTTGGCCTCGTCATCATTGACGAGCAGCACAAGTTCGGCGTGGCGCAGCGCGAGACGCTCGTGCGCAAAGGGAATTATCCGCATCTGCTCGTGATGACGGCCACGCCGATTCCGCGCACGCTCGGCCTGACGCTTTACGGCGACCTCGATGTTTCGGTGATTGACGAAATGCCCGCCGGGCGCGGCAAAATCAAAACTTTTGTCCGCACGACGGAAAAATTGCCGAAGGTTTTTGAATTCATCCGCGAAAAAATTTCCGGCGGCCGGCAGGCTTACATCGTTTATCCGCGTGTCGAGGTCGCGGACACGGACAAGGACATCAAGGCCGTGACGAAGGAATTTGAAAACGTGCAACGCGTGCTGACGCCATTCAAGGTCGGTTTGCTGCACGGACGAATCAAGCCTGCGGACAAGGAAAAAGTGATGGCGGATTTTCGCGCGAACAAAATTCAGGCGCTCGTCGCCACGTCGCTGATTGAAGTCGGCGTGGACGTGCCGAACGCGAGCGTGATGCTCATCGAGAGCGCGGAACATTTCGGGATGGCGCAGTTGCATCAATTGCGCGGGCGCATCGGACGCGGCGCGCACGAGAGTTTCTGTATTTTGATTTCGGATGCACAGAACAAGGACGCGCAGGCGCGGCTGAACATTTTGGAGGAAACCAGCGACGGCTTCAAAATCGCCGAGGCGGACTTGAAATTGCGCGGGCCGGGCGAACTGCTCGGCCAGCAGCAGAGCGGTTTGCCGAATTTGCGTTTTGGCAATCTGGCGGAGGATTTGAATTTGATCCGGCAGGCGCGCGATTTGGTGGCGAAAAGTTTTTAGCGCGACCAATAGTAAGTTTGCAGTCTATCACGATGTTAGGAGACGACATGGTTCTGAATCTCATACTGCTTCTTCTGTCTGTAATATCTAAGCAAACGCTCAACAACAGCACCAACCCATAATGCTCCCCACAGCCAGTAGAACCAGCGGTGATAAACCAACGCTAAAATCACACAAGCAATGGCGCAAACACCCCAGCAACAAATGGCAATGATAGAAACCTGCGGCTTCGGCATCTTATTGAGGCTCTTAACGCGCTCCGCTTCCGCCGCTAACTCTGCCTCCGTAAATCGAAACTCAGTCGGCAAGTCTGCTCCACAGTGACCGCACTTGGAATTATTTCGGGCGTAAACCAAACCGCCGCATTTTTGACATTGTAAGCTCATAACGCTCGGTGCCGCCAACAGATAATGGACATCTGGCTGATCAGCCTATCCTGTTTCACGGTTTCGAGGTTGCGCCGGGCGTAAATAGTTATCAAGCCTATTTTTTGACGGAAATGATGACTGATTTGTTTCAAGCAAAGGCGGCAACAAAGCGGCAAACGGACAACTTCAGTTTTGATTTTTCGGTGGCGTGGCGTAGGCTGGGGGGCATGAAAATTTTCATTTCCATTTTTTGTTCATTTGTCGCAGTAATTTTTCTTTCGGGCTGCGGCGACCATTCCAGTTCGCAATCCCAGAGCACGAATCCGGCGGACGTGACGAACAATGTGCTGGTGAACGCAAAGCGCACGGCGGACAAGACGATTGACGCGTCGGCGCTGAACCAGGCGATCCAGTTGTTCAACGTGCAGGAGGGGCGATACCCGAAGGATTTGTCGGAGCTGGTGCCGAAATACATCGCCTTGATTCCCGACGCGCCTCAGGGCTACAAGCTTTCCTACGATGTGACGAAGGGCGATGTCAGCGTGGTCCGGGAATGATTTCAGAGCGTCAGGAGTTTCAGTAATTGCACCGTCGGTTTGAGGACGAGTTTCAGGTATAGTTCTGAATTGCCCGGCCAGCAGCAGAGCGGTTTGCCGAATTTGCGTTTTGGCAATCTGGCGGAGGATTTGAATTTAATCCGGCAGGCGCGGGAGTTGGTGGCGAAAAGTTTTTAGCCGTCACAAACGCAAAAATTTATTTCCATTTTCAACGATCCGGCGTAGTCTGTTTGCATGAAAGCACTCTCTTCTTTGTTCGTCGCCCTGGTTGCTGTCGCGTTGCTGGCCGGGTGCGGGAAAACTTCCACCGAGTCCGCTGTCAACGCTCCGAATTCGCCCGCCGCAAATGTGGCGACCCTGAAACAGGCGGTGCAGTCATTCAACACGGCGGAGGGGCATTATCCGAAAACGCTGGATGAGCTGGTGCCGAAATACATTGCCAGCATTCCCGAAGCGCCGTCCGGCTACAAACTCATCTACGATTCCGCCACCGGCAACGTGACTGTGAGCCGATAACCGGTTCAGAAGGTGACATATTTCAGCACCTGCACCGTCCGTTTGAAAATGAGTTCGATGGTGTTGTCCTTGAACTGCACGTCCACCGGGCAACTGTCCCGCTCGTAATCCCACAGCACGCGCCCGTCCTTCGGGTTGATGCGCTTGATGCGCAGCAGAGCCGGGCTTTGCAGGGTCATGTCGCTCAACTGGTCCTCGTCCGTGGGGTTCGGGTCGAACGACTGGACGGTGTAGATGAATTTCCCCGACAGGTAGGAGATGAAGCCGCCGGGCTTGGCGCGCCACAAAATCTCCCCGTTTTTCGCGTTGATTTTCAGCAGCACGTCCTCGGTGTTTTTGTTGATGTCAATCTGCCGCGAGTATTTGATGTCGTCGGGATTGCCGGTGGTGGTGTTGACATACACGTCGCCTGCGTCGTTAAAAAAAAGGCCGACGACGCCGACGGACGGCACGCGCCAGCGGGCGTTGCCGGTGCTCAGGTCATAAGCGCTCAACACCGCCTGGTCAATGACGTAAAGCGTGCCGCCGTGTTCGACCACGGGTCCGTCGCCGAACTGCGGCTGCTCACCTGGCAAATGTTCCCCGCCGCCGGACACGTCGTAGGTCAGCGCGGCCTGCCAGAGTTTTTTGTTTGACTTGTCGAGCACGATGACCGTCTTGCCCGCCGCGACGATGTTCACGGTTTGCAAAACGAACAACTGCGGCGGTCCGGTGACTTCGCCCGTCCAGTCGGCGGTGCCCGGCGAATTGAGCAGATGCACGATGACTTGATAAGTGCTTTCGTCCTCCGTGACCTTGTCGCCGCCGCGGTTGCGCTGCATTTCGTTGAGCATTTCATTGGCCACGTCGCCGGTCTGGCTGGCGTTGAGGTTGCCGTTGAGCGCGGATGTTTTCGGCGGCGCTTTCATCGCTTCGCGCGTGACAAAGTTTTCCTTGAGCAGCCGCGTGGTCAATCGGGCGAGGCCATTTTCGCCGGGAACCATCCGGACACTTTCGGCGCCGATGGGAGCTGTCTTTGCAACTTGCGGACGCGGGTGCTGTGGATTGTCATTCAGCGCGGCTTCGAGCTGTTGTTCGTATGAAGCGTTGCCGAGCAGCGCGGGCAGCGCGATGCGCGCGGGCAGTTTCAAATTTTGCACCTGTTCCGCAACCTTGTCGGGATCGAGCGGCTGGCCGGCGTCCG
>DATCBW010000221.1:0-4778 GCA_036511615.1 Verrucomicrobiia bacterium
CTCCGATGACGTCTTCAAAAACTCCGTCCGCCTCCGCGAGAAAAACGACTTCGAGCGCGACGACGGCACGCCGCTCACTTACACCTTGGTGAACATCAAAGACTGGTGCAAAAACGATTTCGAGGTCATCCACCAACTCCGAATCAACACCGACTACAGCCACCATCGTTACGATGTCATCCTGCTCATCAACGGCGTGCCGGTAGCGCAGGTCGAACTCAAGACCCTCGGCGTGAATCCGCGCCGGGCCATGGAGCAGATCGTCGAATACAAGAACGATCCCGGCAACGGCTACACCCGCACGCTGCTGTGTTTCATCCAGCTTTTCATCGTCAGCAACCGCACGGACACGATCTATTTCGCCAACAACAACGCGCGGCACTTCGCTTTCAATGCCGATGAACGGTTCCTGCCGGTTTACCGCTACGCCGACCGGGACAACAAGCCCATCAACCACCTCGACGATTTCGCCGCCACCTTCCTGCAAAAGTGCGAACTCGGCCGGATGATCAGCCGCTACATGGTGCTCATCCAGAGCGAGCAAAAGCTCCTTGTGATGCGGCCCTATCAGATTTACGCGGTTCAAGCCATCGTGGACTGCATCGAGAAAAATTGCGGTAACGGCTACATCTGGCACACCACCGGCAGCGGCAAGACGCTGACCTCGTTCAAGGCGTCCACGCTGCTCAAGGAAAACGAACAGATAGATAAATGCCTTTTCGTCGTGGATCGCAAAGACCTCGACCGGCAGACGCGCGAGGAGTTCAACCGTTTTCAGGAAGGGTGCGTTGAGGAAAACACCAACACTTACACTTTAGTGCGACGACTTTTGTCCGACGACAAGGCGGACAAGGTCATCGTCACCACTATCCAGAAACTCGGCCTTGCGCTCGATGAAAACAGCAAGCGCAACCGCCAGCGGGAAAAAGAAGGCAAGGAAACTTACAAGCAACGCTTGGAACCGCTGCGCGACAAGCGCGTGGTCTTCATCTTCGACGAATGCCACCGCTCGCAGTTCGGCGAGAATCACAAGGCCATCAAGGAATTTTTCCCGCGTGCCCAGCTTTTTGGTTTCACCGGCACGCCCATCTTTGAGCAAAACGCTTCCCGCGTTCAGGTGGACGGCGAGCAAGCCTCGCTGCTCACCACCGAGGATATTTTTCAGCGCGAACTGCACCGCTACACCATCACGCACGCGATTGAGGACAAAAACGTCCTCAAGTTTCATGTGGACTATTTCCGGCCCGAGGGACAGCAGCCGCTCAAGCCCGGACAATCGCTGGCCAAGCGCGCCGTGCTGGAAGCCGTGCTCGACAAGCACGACCAGGCCACGCATTCGCGCCGGTTCAATGCCCTGTTTGCGACCGGCTCCATCAATGAAGCCATCGAGTATTACAATCTGTTTAAAGAAGTTCAGGCCGACCGGAGCAATGCCGACCCCGATTTTGTTCCGCTGAATGTCGCCTGCGTTTTCTCGCCGCCCGCCGATGGCAATCCCGACGTGAAACAGCTTCAGGAAGACTTGGAGCAGGAAAAGAAGGACAACGCCGAGGAGCCGGACCAGAAGAAAGCCGCGCTCAAGGTTATCATCGCTGACTACAACGCCCGTTACGGCACCAATCATTCGCTCGGCGAATTTGACCTCTATTATCAGGACGTGCAGAAGCGCATCAAGGATCAGCAATTCCCCAACGCCGACCTGCCGCGCAAAGGGGCGGAGAAAATTGACATCACCTTGGTCGTGGACATGCTGCTCACCGGCTTCGACTCGAAATATCTGAACACGCTCTACGTGGACAAGACGCTGAAGCATCACGGCCTCATTCAGGCGTTCTCTCGCACCAACCGCATTCTCAACGCCACCAAGCCGCATAGCCAGATTCTCGAATTTCGCCAGCAGCAGGACGCCGTGGATACCGCCATCACCCTGTTCTCCGGTATCAGCACCGGCACCAAGGGCCGCGAAATCTGGCTCGTCGATCCCGCGCCCAAGGTGGTTGAGAAATTGAAGACGGCACTCACCAAGTTGGATGAGTTCATGGCATCGCAGGGCTTGGAACCCAAGCCCGAGGCCGTGCCCGCGTTGAAAGGCGATGCCGCCCGCGCCGCGTTCATCGAAAAATTCCGCGAAGTCCAGCGCCTCAAGACGCAGCTCGACCAATACACCGACCTCACGCCCGAAACCGAAGCCGAGGTGGAACAGCTTTTGCCCCAGGACGAACTTAACGCCTTCCGTGGCGTCTATCTCCAGACGGCGCAGGAACTCAAGGAACGGCAGGGCAAAGGCGGCGACACCCAGCCGGATTCCGTGATTGAGGAACTCGACTTTGAATTTGTCCTCTTCGCCTCCGCCGATATTGATTACGACTACATCATGGCGCTGCTCGCGCGCTTCTCGCAGGTGACACCCAGCAAGCAGAGCATGAACCGCGACCAGCTCATCGGGCTGATTCAGGCCGATGCGAAGTTTCTGGACGAACGCGACACCATCACCGATTACGTCCGCACCTTGCAGGCTGGACAGGGCTTGGATGAAAAGGAAAGAAGAGCCAAAGCGGAGCGATTCGAGATGAGGTTGGATTCTTTCAAGAAGTCCGGGCGGTGCTGGCCAACCGGCTGCGTCACGTTGACTTGCCGTTTCCACCCGTCCGGCTTTTTCAGGCTTTCGGCTTGGCCAAATTTCCCATCGAATGCGGAAAGGAACCTTGCCTTGATTGCACCAAAACGCGGAAGGCGCGGCCCAGATGTTCCGGGTGGGTGAGGGTTTGAAACTGGCGCACTTGTTTCGCGTCCAAGCTGGCGAAGGTTTTTTTCCCGACTGCCCGGCTCAAAATGCGCGTGAGAAATTGCGGCTGCGTGCAAAAGGTTTCCGTTTTTAATCCGGCATCTTCGCCGGTTTTTTGCAGGGCGGAAAAATTGACGTGCGCGGTCAAGTCCTGCTCGCCGGGATTGGCCAGAATGTCGTCAGTGACATGATGGCGAAAATAGGCGCGGAGCGTGCCGTTCGTGCGCGCGGGTGAGAATTGCTCGCCGGCGGTCAGGCCGTAATCAATGGCCAGAAGCTTTCCGCGATTCAAACTGTTCGCGGCGTCGCGCCACCAGTTTTCGGCGGCGGGAGATGTTTCGATGGTGTAGTTGCCGGGCAAGACTTCCAGCAGCGAGGATGGAAGATTGCGAACCGAACAGGGCAGATCCCTCACCCCAGCCCAGCGCGTCCATACGAATTTTTCGGCGGCGGAAGTGACGCCCCACTCGAACCACCTTTTTTCCTTCGAGTCCCAGCCGAGGCGGCGGACGGGAAAGGCGTCGAGCAGTTCGTTGCCGAAAATAATTTCAAATTGCCGATTGCCGATTGCCGATTGCCGATTTTTCAGTTCCGAAATTTGCGCCAGCCAGCGAATTTTATCGCCGAACTTCGCCAGCGTTTCTTTTTGCCAGCGGCGGCGGATTTCCGATGGTTCGATGATGCAGTATTTAACCTCAAAAAAGAGTTTTGGGCGGTGAAGTTGCAACCAGTTCAAAATGTCGGCGGCAAGTCGGCCGTCGTGTGCGCCCGCTTCAACAATTTGGACTTTGGACTTTGGACTTTGGACTTCTGCGAGCCATTCGGCAAACTGGAACGCGAGCAGTTCGCCGAACAGCCTGCCGGCACTGACGCTGGTGATGAAATCGCCGCGCCGGCCCACGTTGTCCTTTTTCTTTTCGTAATAGCCAGTTTCAGGACAGTAAAGGGCGAGTTCCATGTAGCGGGCAAAAGAAATCGCGCCGCATTTGCGGATTTCTTCGCGGATGGCGGCGGCAGGCATTTTCATTGCTTGCAGTGAGGCATGGCTTTGATTAGTGTCGCGGCAACCGAGAGGACTTATGGCCAAAATTGACGCATTTTTCAACCTGATGTTTGAGCAGAAGGCTTCCGACCTGCACATGGCTTCGGGCAACCCGCCCATGATGCGCATCCACGGCGAGCTGCAGCGCGTGGATTTTCCACCGCTGGAAAGCGACGCGCTCAAGGCGATGCTCTACGAAATCGCGCCGGATTACAAAATCAAACTGTTCGAGGAAACGGGCGACGTGGACTTTGGCTACGAGATTCCAAACATCTCGCGCTTCCGCGTGAATTTTTTCAACCAGAAAAACGGCGTCGGCGCGGTGTTCCGGCAGATTCCCAGCCGTGTGCTGTCGTTCGAGGATTTTGAAAAGCTGGATGCGCCGCTGCCGCCGGTGTTCAAGAAGTTTGCCATGCTGCATCGCGGCCTGGTCGTCGTCACCGGGCCGACCGGCTCCGGCAAATCCACCACGCTGGCGGCGATTGTGGATTATGCGAACCGCAACCGGAAGGACCACATCATCACGATTGAAGACCCGATTGAATTTGTCCACGAAAGCAAAAACTGCCTGGTGAACCACCGCGAAGTGGGCATCCACACCAAATCATTCGCGTCGGCCCTGCGCGGCGCGCTGCGCGAAGACCCGGACGTCATCATGGTCGGTGAAATGCGCGACCTGGAAACGATTGAACTGGCGATCACGGCGGCGGCGACCGGCCATCTGGTTTTCGGCACGCTGCACACGCAGAGCGCGGCCAAGACGGTGGACCGCATCATTGACGTTTTCCCCGCCGACCAGCAGAACAAAATCCGGCAGACGCTGTCCGAGGCGTTGAAGGGCGTCGTGGCGCAGACGCTGTTCAAACGGTCGGACAAAAAAGGCCGCGTGGCGGCGTTTGAAATTCTGGTGTTCAACACGGCCATCGCCAACTTGGTGCGCGAGGGCAAGAC
>DATCBW010000222.1:0-17002 GCA_036511615.1 Verrucomicrobiia bacterium
GGCTTGGGCTTTTGCATATTTACTGGCGGTTTTGAACTGGCAATCCATTTGGATTCATTGTGTTCATCAATTACACCGCGCTTTCGCAAGATACTAATCACAAACAATGCTTCTTCGTAGGAAATGCCGAGCATATTTTCAAGCATACGAGGTCGCGCCATGCCTTGTTCGACAACAATTGAAATTGCTCTGGCAACTAATTCATCTTCTCGCTCGAAATCGCGTCGTGTTTCAGGTCTTACTGTTTCCAGCATTGACTCGATGATGTCCATGGCATCCTCGGCCTCCATTTTGAAAAACTCACGATTGTTAGCGACGCGGTAATCAGAAAGTCTTTCGTGGATTATTCTTTCCGCCTCGACAGAGTTTGCGACGGCGTATTCATTTAGCACGGTGAAGCCGGTTGGCACTCCGGTATGTGAGGAGAGTTCGTTCACACGTTCCGACACGCTTCGTTCTGTCCGGCCAATCTTGACCAGACCGGGCATTGAAGCATTTTCGAGAACGTAGATAAATTCGCTCATGCGTGATAGAAATCGAACTGTAAAATCACCGACGATTCAAGAAATAAGCGGCCTCCGTTTCCGAAGGCCGCTTGGCATTTTCAAATTTGATTTTATGGTTTTGGTGTCGCGGGCGTCGGCGTTAGCGATGGAATTCTTTGCGGCCGTTGCGTGCCTTGGCGGGAAATGATTGCGCTGGAATACGTGCCTTTTCCGCCGGCGGTTTCCCGTTTTGCGTTTCGCTCTGGCCCCATTTCCAATTGCGAATTTCCGGCAAGTCGTGGCCGTGTTTGTCAATGTAGCGTTTGTGTTCGATGAGCTTGTCTTTCATCTGCTGTTTCAGGTAGTCGCCTTTGGAGCCTAAATTCGGCACGCGATCCACAACGTCTTTCACCAGATGAAAGCGGTCAATTTCATTCTGCACGCGCATGTCAAAGGGAGTGGTGATGGTGCCTTCTTCCTTGTAACCACGGACGTGGAGATTCCGATTCGTCCGGCGGTAAGCCAGTTTGTGAACCAGCCACGGATAACCATGGAAGTTGAAAATGATGTGCTTGTCCTTGGTGAAGAGTGAATCGTAATCCCCTTCGCTCAATCCGTGCGGATGTTCGCTTGCCGGCTGGAGCTTCATCAGGTCCACCACATTAATCACTCGGATCTTCAGATCCGGCAGATGTTCGCGCAGGATGGAAACGGCGGCCATGGTCTCCAGCGTGGGCGTGTCGCCGCAGCAGGCCATTACCACATCCGGCTCGCTGCCCTGATCGTTGCTCGCCCATTGCCAGATGCCAATGCCCTGCGTGCAATGCACGACGGCGGCATCCATGGTCAGCCATTGCGGCAGCGGATGTTTGCCGGCGACCACGACGTTGACGTAATGCCGACTGCGCAGACAATGATCGAAAATTGACAGCAGGCAGTTGGCGTCGGCAGGCAAATAAACGCGCACGATGCTGGCCTTCTTGTTGATGACATGGTCGAGGAAGCCGGGATCTTGGTGGGTGAACCCGTTGTGATCCTGCTGCCAGACGTGCGAGGCGAGCAGATAATTCAGCGACGCGATGGGACGACGCCAGGGAAGTTCCGCCGTAACCTTCAACCATTTGGCATGCTGGCTGAACATGGAATCCACGATGCGGATGAAAGCTTCATAGCTGTTAAACAGGCCGTGACGCCCGGTCAGTAAATAACCTTCCAACCAACCTTCGCACTGGTGTTCGCTCAACATGGAGTCCAAGACACGTCCCGAGGGCGCGAGGAATTCATCATTCTTCACTTCGCGGGCGTCCCACTGACGGTTGGTTACTTCAAAGACCGCGCCCAAGAGATTTGAGAGCGTTTCATCGGGACCGAAGACGCGGAAATTATGCGGATTCAGCTTTTCGACATCGCGCAGGAACTTGCCCAGCACCATCGTGTCCTGACCTTCATTTGCGCCTGGCGACGGCACCGTCACCGCGTGATCGTGAAAATCCGGCATATCCAGGTTACGCAACAAGATTCCGCCGTTGGTGTGAGGATTGGAACCCATCCGCTTGTTTCCCTTCGGCGCAAGCTCTTGTAGTTCCGGCTTGAGCCGGCCATTGGCATCGAACAATTCTTCGGCCTTGTAACTCTTCATCCAGCTTTCCAATTGCTTTACATGTTCGGGATGATCGGCATCTACCAAGAGCGGCACCTGGTGCGCGCGGAACGTGCCTTCAATTTTCAGGCCATCTACTTCCTTCGGCCCCGTCCAGCCTTTCGGCGACCGGAGCACGATCATCGGCCAGCGCGGACGCGTGGTGTCTTTTTTGTTCCGCGCATTGGTTTGAATTCGCCGAATTTCCTCAATGGCTTTCTCCATCGTGCTGGCCATGAGTTCGTGCATTTTTTCCGGCTCGTCACCTTCGACAAAATATGGCGTCCAGCCGCAGCCGCGAAAAAATTGTTCCAATTCGTCCGGTTCGATGCGCGCCAGAATGGTCGGGTTGGAGATTTTGTAGCCGTTGAGATGCAATATTGGCAGCACCGCGCCGTCAGTAATCGGATCGAGAAATTTATCGGACTGCCACGCGGTCGCCAGTGGACCAGTTTCCGCTTCTCCGTCGCCGACAATGCAGGCGACGATCAAATCTGGATTGTCAAACGCCGCACCAAAAGCGTGCGACAATGAATAACCCAGCTCGCCGCCTTCGTGAATCGAGCCCGGCGTCGTCGGTGCGACGTGGCTTGAAATTCCGCCGGGAAATGAGAATTGCGTGAACAATTTTTTCAGCCCGGCTTCGTCTTGCGTGACGTTCGGATAAACTTCACTCCACGTGCCTTCGAGATAAACGTTGCCTACAATCGCCGGGCCGCCGTGACCGGGACCGGCGACGTAAAACATATTCAGGTCATACTTCTTGATGACGCGGTTCAGATGCACATAGATGAAATTCTGTCCGGGTGTCGTGCCCCAATGCCCGACCACCAGCGGCTTCACGTCCGAGAGTTTCAGCGGACGCTTCAGCAGCGGATTGTCGTAGAGATAAATCTGGCCGACCGACAGATAGTTCGCCGCGCGCCAGTAGGCATCCATCCTATTGAGCAGTTTCGGGGCGAGAGTTTTAGTTTTCATGTGAAATTTTGAATTTAATGTTCGTATTGCATCACCTTGAAAATGCTCTCTTCGGCCGCAGCGAACAATGGGGTGAACACCCCATAAAAATCTAACCACCGATGAACGCGGATTGACGCTGATTCAAAAGGGCTGGAAGCCCGACAGATAATAGCCCAGGGCAAAGCGAACCTGCGAGCGACGCCCTGAGTTACCGTCGAAAAGATTTCAAGCCCTGAAAGGGCGACACAGTTTGGATTCAGAATGGTCAATAGCTTCGCGAATCGGTAGCCTCTCACCATGCTGATGACATTGACTTCCACGCATGAGGCGGCGACTGACATCGGGTTCTTGCTCCGCAAGAATCCGGCGCGTCCGCAGTCATTCAGCCTTTCGTTTGGCAAAGCTCATGTCTTTTATCCCGAAGCCACGTTGGAGCGTTGCACAGTCGCACTGCTTGTGGAGGTTGATCCCGTCGGTCTGGTGCGAAATCGGCGCGGGCCTGCAGGCGAGGGCGGCGCGTTGGAGCAATACGTCAACGACCGACCATACGCAGCCTCATCGTTTTTGAGTGTCGCAATTGCTGAAGTCTTCGGCAGCGCGTTGTCAGGGAAAAGCAAGGAGCGCCCGGAACTTGTGGACACGCCGATTCCGCTATGTGTGACTTTTTCTGCGCTGCCATGTCGAGGCGGCGAGGAGCTTCTGCGGAAAATGTTTGAGCCGCTTGGCTACGCCGTGTCTGCGCGCCGGTTGCCGCTTGATGAGAAGTTTCCTGACTGGGGAGAGAGTTCGTATTTCCAAGTTGAGTTAAATGCGCGGCTGCCGTTGCAGCAGCTTCTCTCTCATCTTTACGTTCTCGTGCCGGTGCTGGACAACGACAAGCACTATTGGGTTAGCGATGACGAGGTGGAAAAGCTTCTGCGTCACGGCGATGGCTGGCTGTCATCACACCCGGAACGCGAAGCCATTACTCGCCGCTATCTCAAGCACCAGCGCAGCTTGGTGGATGACGCTCTTGCGCAACTCGCAGATGAAGCCGAACCAAATCCAGATGCCGTTGCAGAAGTCCACGCAGCGGAAGAAGAAACCATTGAGCGAAGCATCAGCCTCAACGAACAACGCCTCGGCTCAGTGTTGGCCGCGTTGAAAAGCACGGGTGCGGCTCGTGTCTTGGACTTGGGTTGTGGTGAGGGCAAATTGCTTCAAGCCTTGCTGAAGGAAAAACAATTTACTGAAATCATCGGCATGGACGTGTCGCATCGCGCGCTTGAAATCGCGCATGACCGATTGCACTACGACCGCCTCCCAACCGTTCAGAAAGAACGTCTGCGCTTCCTGCACGGCTCGCTCATTTACCGCGACCGACGGCTCGCTGGCTTCGATGCCGCCGCCGTGGTGGAAGTCATCGAACATCTTGATGCCGCGCGTTTGGCTGCGTTTGAGCGTGTGTTGTTCGAGTGCGCCAAACCGAAGCACATCGTCATCACGACGCCCAACTCTGAATACAATGTAAAATGGGAAACGCTGCCCGCCGGAAAATTTCGCCATCGCGACCATCGCTTTGAATGGGCGCGGGCGGAGTTTCAGGCTTGGGCGAACGGTGTTGCCGCTCGCTTCAATTACAGCGTGCGTTTCCTGCCCGTCGGCCCGGAAGATTTGGTCGTCGGTTCGCCAACACAAATGGCCGTGTTCACGCGATGAAATTTACAATTCCAGAACTTTCTTTCGTCGTTCTGATCGGGGTATCCGGTTCAGGCAAGAGCACGTTCGCGCGGAAACATTTTAGGCCGACGGAGATTTTATCGTCCGATTATTGTCGTGGCTTGGTGTCCGACGACGAGAACCGCCAGGCGGCGACGAAGGATGCTTTTGAAGTGCTTCACTTCATCGCCCGCAAGCGACTAGCGGCGGGAAAGCTTACCGTGGTTGATGCCACGAACGTGCAGCCGGAATCGCGTAAGTCGCTTATCGCAATTGCCCGCGAGTTTCACTGTCTGCCCGTGGCGATTGTTTTGGATTTGCCGGAACGCGTCGCACACGACCGCAACAAGACACGCCCTGACCGCGATTTTGGCCCGCACGTTATTCGCCAGCAATCGCAACAGTTGCACCGCTCATTGCGCGGACTGGAGCGCGAAGGTTTCCGCCACGTCCATGTGTTGAAATCGCTGGAGGAAATTGAAGCCGCTGTCATCGAGCGCCAGCCGCTGTGGAATAATTTGAAGCACGAACACGGGCCGTTCGACATCATCGGCGATGTGCATGGATGTTTTGATGAACTCGTAGAATTGATTCGCAAGCTTGGACATGGTGTGAATGAAACAGCTTTCACGGTTCAACCTGTAAATGGTCGCAAGTTAGTGTTCGTCGGCGACCTCGTAGATCGCGGGCCAAAAGTTCCGCAAGTGCTGAAGCTTGTAATGAATGCTGTCGCCAGCGGCGCGGCGTTGTGCGTGCCCGGCAATCACGATGCAAAGCTGATGCGCAAGCTGCGCGGTCGCGAAGTTCAAGTCACGCACGGTCTCGCGGAATCTCTGGCGCAACTCGCCAACGAGCCGGAAGAATTCCGCAAATGCGTTGCAGAATTCATTGACGACCTTGTGAGTCATTACGTTCTCGATGATGGCAAACTCGTCGTCGCGCACGCGGGCATGAAGGAATCCATGCAAGGACGCGGCTCGGGCGCGGTGCGCGAGTTCGCATTATTTGGCGAGACAACCGGCGAGACGGATGAATTCGGTTTGCCTGTGCGCTACAATTGGGCCGTCGAATATCGCGGCGCGGCGACGGTCGTGTATGGACACACGCCTTTGCCTGAACCGGAGTGGTTGAATCGCACCATCAACATTGATACCGGCTGCGTCTTCGGCGGGAAACTCACCGCGCTACGTTATCCCGAAAATGAACTCGTCTCTGTTCCCGCGAAACAAACTTACGCCGAGTCGCGCAAACCGTTTCTGCCGCCGGAAGATCAAGCGCCGACTTTGTCCGCGCAGCAGCAGAACGACGATTTGCTTGACCTCGCCGACGTTACAGGCAAACGCATCGTCAGCACGCGACTACATGGCAACGTGACGATTCGCGAGGAGAACTCCATCGCCGCGCTGGAAGTGATGAGCCGCTTCGCCGCGAATCCCAAGTGGCTGATTTATCTGCCGCCTACCATGTCGCCGTGTGAGACGAGCCAAGCGTCCGGATTGCTGGAACATCCGGCGGAAGCGTTCGCTTACTTTCGCCATACGGGCGTGCCGCGCGTTGTGTGCGAGGAAAAGCACATGGGTTCGCGTGCAGTAGTCATTGTCTGTCGTGACGAAGATGCTGCCCGAAAAACTTTCGGCGTGACCGGCGAAGGCATCGGCATTTGTTACACCCGCACCGGTCGAAGATTTTTTGATAACTCAACTTTAGAAACAGAATTCCTTGAGTATGTCCGCGCCGCCGTCACTGCCGCCGGGTTTTGGGATGAATTTAAAACCGACTGGCTCTGTCTCGACTGCGAATTGATGCCATGGTCAGCAAAGGCGCAAGAATTATTAAAGCAGCAATACGCCGCCGTCGGTGCATCCGCGCTGGCGACGCTGGCAGATGAAGTTGCAACGCTGGAGCGAGCCGCCGCACGCGGTCTCGAAGTGAGCGAGTTGCTGGCGCATACGGTCGCGCGACGGCAGATGGCCAGCGACTACATCGAAGCTTATCGCCGCTATTGCTGGCCGGTTAACTCGGCAAATGATTTGAAGCTCGCGCCTTTTCACCTGCTTGCAAGCGAGGGAATGGTCCACGCTGATAAGCCAAACGACTGGCACATGCAAACGCTGGCGCGACTTGCGGGTGGCATCATCGTCACAACGCCGTTTCGCGTCACTGATGTGACCAATCCCGAAAGCGAAGCCGAAGGCATCCGTTGGTGGGAGGAACTGACCGGGCGCGGTGGTGAAGGAATGGTTGTGAAGCCGTTGGAGTTCATTGCCGAGAGTCGGCGTGGACTTGTGCAGCCCGCCGTGAAGTGTCGTGGCCGCGAATATCTCCGCATCATTTACGGCCCGGAATATACAGCGGCAGAAAATCTTGACCGTCTCCGTGCGCGTGGGCTGTCCACCAAACGCTCATTGGCTCTCCGTGAATTCGCACTCGGCATCGAATCGCTCGAAAGATTTGTTCGGAAAGAACCATTGCGCCGCGTCCACGAAGCCGTCTTTGGCGTGCTCGCTTTGGAAAGCGAGCCGGTTGACCCACGCTTATGAATGTCGCCCTGACAGGGCTTGACAACTTTTAACGGTAAACCCAGGGCGTTGCCTAGGGCTATCATCTGTCAGGCTTGCAGCCCTTGGGATCGGCGTTCGTCAGCACCAGGTGTAAGAACGCAGCCCACGGATTGTGGCATTGGGACAGTTCTGGAAATCACAGCTTCACTTTTCGCAGGCGCAGGGCGTTAGTGATGACCGAGACGGAACTCAAGCTCATCGCAGCGCCGGCAATGACCGGACTGAGCAGCCAGCCGAAAAACGGGTAGAGCACTCCCGCCGCCACCGGAATGCCCAGCGCGTTGTAGAGAAAGGCGAAAACGAGGTTCTGCCGGATGTTCCTCAATGTGGCGCGACTGAGGCGGATCGCCTGGGGAATCCCGCGGAGGTCGCCGCGCACAAGCGTGATGCCCGCGCTCTGCATGGCCACGTCGGTGCCGGTGCCCATGGCGATGCCGACTTCCGCTTCGCTCAAGGCAGGCGCGTCGTTGATACCGTCGCCGGCCATCGCCACGTGTTTGCCTTCCGCGCGCAGCTTTTTGACATACTCGACTTTACCAGCGGGTTCGATCTCCGCTCCGACCGCATCTAGGCCCAGTTGTTTGGCCACTGCGGCGGCGGTGCGACGGTTGTCGCCGGTGAGAATGACGAGTTTCAAACCGAGCGCGTGAAGTTCTTTGATGGCTTCGGCGGTGGTGGCTTTGATCGGGTCGGCGACGGCGAGAATTCCCGCCGGTTTGCCATCCACGGCGACAAACATCGCGGTCTTGCCTTCTTCCTGAAGTTTCACCGCCAACGCTTCGAGCGACTCCAGACCGGCAATCTTTTCGTTCCGCAGGAAATCCGGTTTGCCGATCATCACCGCGCGACCGGAGACATTGCCGGCAACTCCACCGGCCGTTACCGAACGAAATTCTTTCACAGCCTCAAGGTTGAGTTTCTGTTCTTTCGCGCCCTGCACAATCGCGGCGGCGAGCGGGTGTTCGCTGTTCTGCTCCAGGGAGGCGGCGAGACACAGGAATTCCTTCGCGTCAAAACCATCGCTGGGCAGGACATCCACGAGTTTGGGTTTGCCTTCCGTGAGCGTGCCGGTCTTGTCCACGACGAGCGTGGTGACCTTCTCCATGTGTTCGAGCGCCTCGGCATTTTTTACCAGCACGCCGAGTTGCGCGCCGCGCCCAACGCCCACCATGATGGCCATGGGCGTGGCCAGGCCAAGCGCGCACGGGCAGGCAATGATGAGAACCGCGACGGCATTGACGATGGCGTGCGCGAGTTTTGGCTCCGGCCCCAGCCACATCCAGACGGCGAAGGTGATCACCGAAACCGCCAGCACCACGGGCACGAAGATGGCCGCGACCTTGTCGGCGAGACCTTGAATGGGCGCGCGACTGCGCTGGGCTTCGGCCACCATCTTCACGATCTGCCCGAGTAAGGTGTCGTTGCCGACCCGTTCGGCGCGCATGACAAAACTGCCGGTGCCGTTGACTGTGCCGCCCGTGACCTTGTCGCCGACGGATTTTCCTACCGGGAGCGGTTCGCCGGTGATCATGGATTCTTCCACGCTGGAATGACCTTCGACCACCGCGCCGTCTACGGGCACCTTGTCACCGGGCACCACGCGCAACCAGTCGCCGACTTTCACCTGGTCGAGCGGGACTTCATGATCGCCATCCTTGGCGACTTGCCGTGCCGTAGGCGGCGCGAGGTTGAGCAACGCCTTGATGGCGCTGCCCGTGCGACTGCGGGCGCGGAGTTCGAGCACCTGACCGAGCAGCACCAGCACCGTGACCATCGCGGCAGCCTCAAAATAGATGCCGACCTTGCCCTCGTGCTGCATTGTGGGTGGGAACAGGCCGGGCGCAAGCATGGCCACGGCGCTAAAGACGAAAGCTGCGCCCACGCCGATGGCGATCAGCGTGAACATATTCAAGTGCAGCGTCACGACAGAGCGCCAGCCGCGCTGGAAGAAAGGCCAACCCGCCCAGCAGACCACTGGCACTGTGAGAGCGAATTGAATCCAGCGCGACGTATCACTCATCACCCATGAGTTGGGACCAATCGCCGGAATGAGGTGCGCCATCGCGAGGACGAATACCGGCAACGTCAGCGCCGCCCCGATCCAGAAGCGCCGCGTCATGTCGCGCAGTTCGGCGTTCTCTCCGTCATCCGCGCCCGCAGTCGGCGACATCGGTTCCAGCACCATGCCGCACTTGGGGCAATCGCCGGGATGATCCTGCTGCACTTCCGGGTGCATCGGGCAGGTGAAAATCATGACGCCGCTTCCTGCATGATTTTGACAATCGTATCCTCCACTTCCTGTGCCACGCCTTTCAGTTGCGGCGTGTTGAACAGCGCCAGCAGAATGGTCGGCTTCAACGTCGCCAGAATGGTTTTGCCACCTTCCACGTATATGGAAATCCGACAGGGTAACGCGGTAGAGACACTCATGTTTTCATCAAGCACCTTCTTCGCTTGTTGCGGCTGACACACCTCGAAGATCAGGCATTCGCGCGCGAACTCCACGCCCTTCTTGGTCATGGTCTCTTTGAGGTTGTGAACCTGCATCACGCCAAAGTAATTGGCCTGGACGGCAACCTGCAAGGCCGCCGCCGCTTCACTCACGGTTTTCTCCGTCGGTAATTTGATCAGCATAGCTTTACTTTCTCGGTTAAGAGTTCACATCACAGGCGGGTCGTGACCGCACGGTTATTTCTTGGACAGCTTGCTGATCACGACGACGAGCAGGACTACCACGGCCACGCCGATCACCGCCCAAAGCCACATCCCTCCACCCGCCCATCCACCCATCCATCCGTTTGTCTGGTTCATCATAAAAAGCCTTTGGTTACGCTGCGACCGGCCCACCCCTAGGCAATCCAGACAGTGAGTGGAGGCAGCAGTTCAATCGGAAAGTTACACGGCCGCCAGTTCATCAATCCAATAGCCTTTGCGATTGTAATGGCCGTGCAGCCCGATCTCATAATCCCGCGTCAACAAAGATTCCTCCGTGTATTCTGGCGACTGCTTGATGGTCTCGCGCGAAAGATTGACGAAAACTTTCCGCTCGCCCCAACTGACGCGCTCGATCCATTGCGGTGAAACGAGAACTTTTTTTCCCGGCCACCAGTTGTGGGTGTCAACGATGAGATAACGAATCGCCCACGTCTCGTCATCAAGTATGAAATCTGCGACGTGGCCAATCTCGCCGTCCAAGGCCTGGATGTGATGACCGCTCACACTGTAAGTGCTGCGCAAATGATGATCCCATGATGCTTTCTCACGCTTGCTGGACTTTTTCCACTGTTCACGGTCGCGCATCGGATAGGGATAAGGTCCCCAACTGAACGGGCCACCCCAATACATCGGGTATAAATAATGCCCGTAATAGGCTTGCTCAAATTGGTGGGAAACAGGCTTGTCATTGTCCAGGGACGGACTGGCCTCAATCTGCTTTTTGGTTAAATCAACGGCGATGTTTCTCTCTTCATTATTCACGATGCCCAGAGCATACGGAGAAATCAACACCTGTCGGTCCACGAGCCATGTTCCGGTTTCTGCGACCAGATAACGAATGGTCCAGTGCCGGTCATCGAAGTAAAATTCTCTGATCTTCCCGATTTCCCCGTCAAGGCTGTTCAATTTGTAACCTTCAAGTGTTTTGGCTTTGATTAACATAATAATTCTTTCATTTTTTGCGTTTGTTTTGATCATTCTCGCATTCGGCTGGCAATGAGGTTGTAAAATAGGCTCAACGGCACCCGGCACGATGCTTGAAATAAACTTGCATCTCTGCGGGCGGCTTCGCTATGGGGTAAAACCCTACCGTAGATTAATTAAGTTTGGTGCAAAGGTTTTATTGGTCATCGCCTCCGGCACGGAAGGCAGCGGGATGGCGGGCGACCATTTTTCCCAGTCATCGTCGGATTTTTCGTTCAGGCTGAAAACCGCGCCATTGGTCGCCGCGTTTTGAAAATCGGGTGGTGTCGCAAACTCGATGCCGCCGCTGATGAGAGTTTGGGCGGATTCGGCGCTGATATTCGCTCCGCTGAACAGGCCGATGTGGATGTTGATGCCGCCAGCATTCCAAAATTTTGAATTCATCCGCACCAGCGGAGCGTATTCTTCCCGAATGCGGGCATGAATGACAACTTCGCGGGCGTTATCGCTGAGCCGGCAATCCAGCACTTCACCAACCTGAATGTCCCGATAGAAAACCGGCGATTGCGGCTGCAATGAACCGAGTTTCGGCGCGAGCAACCGGATGTCCAGCGCCTGAACCGGTTTAATCGGGGCCGTTGCAGCGCCGACGAACTGGTTGGTGCGCGCGCCGTTGCCGGGTTCGACGGCGATGTAATTGCCCGAAACGATGGTCTGCAGTCCGCTCAAAGCGCCCAGCTTGACCTCGGGCCGGACGATCCAAAAAACCGAGCCTTGGCGTGCGAGATTCGCGGCGGAGGCGTCCAGTTGCACTTTGACCGCGACGCGCTGCCGGTCTTTGGTGAGTTTGAGGGTTCCGACCCCGCCGACTTTCACCCCGCGATATTTTACGAGGGAATTGTGTTCCTGCAATCCTTCGGCATTTTCAAAATAAATCGTGACAGTCGGCCCGGCAAAGATGATGTCCTGGGCGACAAACCAGATGCACAAAAGCGCGGCGGCAATCGGAATAAGCCACAGCAGCCAGCTAAAATAACTTTTCCCGACGTGCGCCTTCGGCAGCGCGGATGATTTTTCATTCATAATTTTCTTTCGCCGGGCGAATCCCAGAGCAGCCGCGAATCAAAACTGAGCGTCGCCAGCAGCGTCAGCACGACGACGGCGGCGAACGAAAAAACGCCCCGGCCAGGATGCACCGTGGCCACTTCGCCCAGCTCGACCATGGAGACGCAAATCGCCAGCAAAAAAACCTCCAGCATGTTCCAGGGATCAATGATGCGGATGATTTTGAAGACCCAGGTGCGCGCTTTTTTCCAACGTGGCCAGTCGAGGGTGAGGGTGATGAAGATCAAACCGATGATTTTCAATCCCGGTGTCAACATACTCGTAAAAAACATCAGCGACCCGATGAAGTATTGGTGAAGCGTGAACAGCGAACTGATTCCCTGAAAAATCGTCGTCTGAATATGGTGTCCCTGATATTCGGCGGTGACAATCGGATAGAGGTTCGCTGGAATATAAAGAATCAGGGCGGCAATCGAAAATGCCAGCGTGCGCACGCGGCTGTCCACCCGGCGGTGGAAGATTTGAAAATGGCAGCGGGCGCATTTGATCACCGAACCTTTCGGGACGTCGTCCGCCTCCTGCACCAACCCGCACGTCTGACATGCCACTAATTTTTCCATTTAATTTGAGCATGAGCCGGACAACCGGTCGTTTGCTATGGGGTGAAACCCTACCGTGAATGATGGCGGGACTGCCGCACCGCCGCGTGGCCATCACCTACGAAGCCGGGGCCCGGGGGAAAACCAGCGGAACATCATCCAGAAAATCTTTGATGAACTGCCTGTGCCCGTGAGGCGAAGGCGGAATTAGGAATAGATTTTTACGCCCGCGAACCGTTAAGGCAAATCTGGAATCCGTCGGCGACGGGATGTAGCAAATTAAGCGGACGCAGATTGACGCTGATTCACTTTCGGCGCAAAATCGGCGCATGGCCAAGCCCAAACAAACAAAACAGGTCAAACGAAAGACCCCGAATAAAAAGGCGCACAAAGACCGTGCTGTATATTTCTTGGCTCGGAAGAAGAAAGGGAAGCCCGATTTTCAATATGCGAACAGTGAGCATTCAAATGGGAAAAACGGCTCGCTTCACGAAGACGCCGTTCCTTACCGCACACAATTTACCGCCGTGCTAGATGTTGCACCGCCGCCTGCGTTCGAAATTGAGATGTCAGATGCTGACGAGATGCTGCCGCGTGAAACATCAGAAGCTCTAGCTCATATCGAAAAATTAAATTTAGAGGCTGAAACACGTTGGGCTGACAAATTGTGCGTTGATAATACGTTGACGCGAGCGTTGGTCAGTTTTCAAGCCAACAAGGGAAGAGCCGTTTATCGTTGGTTCAAATACAAAGAAGCGTTCTCTGCCGGGCTGATTGAGCATTTATTAAGCAAATATAGAATTTCAAAGGGCATTTTGCTTGACCCGTTTGCTGGAAGTGGCACGGCTCTGTTTGCAGCCGGAGGACTGGGAATGAAATCCGAGGGCATCGAACTTTTGCCGATTGGCAGAACACTCATTACGACCAAACAGCTCATTAATTTGGATTTGATGGATGCAGATGTCAAACGGCTGGCCTTTTGGCGCGACGAGCGTCCGTGGCGAAAATGCAAAACCACAAAACCGATCAACGAATTGAGAATCACTCGTGGTGCGTATCCAGCAGACACGCTGGACGCAATGGGGCGATTCCTTGCGGCATCGGAACAAGAAGGCGACCGAGTGCGGGCGGTTTTGCTTTTCGCGCTGCTTTGCATTCTTGAGAACATCAGCTACACGCGGAAGGACGGACAGTATTTGCGCTGGGACTATCGTTCGGGCAGACGCCACGGGAAGAAAATTTTTAACAAGGGCGAGATTCTGGCTTTTGACAAAGCCATCACCGATAAGCTGCACCAGATGGTTGACGATTTGAGATCTGGCGAGCTCCCCGAAGATTTATTTGCAAAAGCTCGCTCAAAGTCAGAAGTCAAATTGCATGGCGGGTCTTGTCTCGACATTTTGCCGCAACTTAAAGCCAAGTCTTACGACAGCCTGATTACTTCTCCGCCTTACTGCAATCGCTACGACTACACGCGCACCTACGCGCTGGAACTCGCGCTGCTGGGCGTCAGCGAAGATGGTTTGGTAAAACTTCGTCAGGAAATGTTGAGTTGCACCGTTGAAAACCGTGCCAAAGACTTGCTCGCACTAAATCCCAAATGGAAGGCAGCCGTTGCTGCCGCCGACAATCAGCCGTTGCTGCAAAGCATTCTAGCCTACTTGGACTCGCAAAAAGAACTCGACTTGCTCAACAACGACGGGATTCCAAGAATGGTGCGCGGTTATTTTTATGAGATGGCTTGCGTTGTTTTCGAGTCAGCGCGTGTGCTAAAGAGCGGAGCACCATTGATCATGGTCAACGACAATGTCCGATATGCCGGAGCGAGTATTTCTGTGGACATCATTCTCTCGGAAATTGCCGAGCAACTCGGCTTTGAGGTCGAACAAATTCTTGTCCTTCCGAATGGAAAGGGAAACAGCAGCCAACAGATGGGCGCGCATGGTCGAGATGCTTTGCGCAAGTGCGTGTATCTCTGGCGAAAAATTTAGCTATGCCAAAACCATATCAACAACACCTCAAATCCAGCAAAAGCCTTGAAACAACTTACGAAGCCGTGCGTGCCGGCTTCGTTGCGCTTGCGCTGGAAAAGAACCGTCGTGCAACTCCCTTTGTTGCCCAGGCCAGAGCATTGAAAGCAGCTGCCAGCAAAGCCAAGACTCCGGCTGACTTGCTGAAAATTGCTGAAATTCAGTCGGGCTTGCTCACAGCGGCAGGCGTGTCAGACAAAGCCACGAATCATTTGGAGGATTCCGACAAACGCGAAGCGATCAGCGGCCTCATCAAAAATTTCCTTGAGCCTGCCGGTGCAAATTTTGTCGAGGAACTGGTTTTCCGTTTCTTGCTGACTCGCGGCGACACGCTGGGCGGCTCAATGCGAAATGTTGGCGGCTTCATGGCACAGAAGAAACTCACGCGTGCCATTCTCGCCTGTCTGAAATTGGCTGGTAAAAAATGCCATTGGCTTCATGCAGACACCAAAGCTTGGGCGGCGCTGCCAGACGATGATACGGACGTTGAATTGTCGCTGCGCGGCCTTTCTTGGACCACTGCAAAAGGACCGAGAACACTGCTCTATAACGTGACCGTGCCACTGGTGAAAAACAACGTGGACTTGTTATTGTTCAATTGTTCGTTCACCGAAATGAACCGCGAAATTATCAACACACCGTCCGCTTATATTGCGCTCGGTGAGCTCAAAGGCGGCATTGATCCCGCTGGCGCGGATGAACATTGGAAAACTGCCCGCTCTACCTTGAATCGAATTCACGAGGCATTTGCCAAGCAAAAACTCAAGCCGCACACTTTCTTCATCGGCGCAGCAATTGAAGTGAAAATGGCCGGAGAAATTTGGGATATGCTCCAGCAAGGAATTTTTGAAAACGCCGCGAATCTTACGAACGAAGATCACATTTCTTCCGTCACCAGTTGGCTTTGCACGCGATGAATTTCCGAAAAGCAAAAAGCGGCTTCCATTCGTGGAAGTCGCTTTGCATTTTCTGGATTTGATTTTTATTTGCCCGCCGTGGCTCACGGCTTCGGTGTCGCGGACGTCGGTGTCGGTGTCGGCGTTTCAGCCGGTGCGGATTTTATTCCTACCGGGAGTTTTCATTTCGCCCCCTTCAATTTTCGATAGCGGCGGATCAGGTTGTTCGTTGAACTGTCGTGTTTGAGTCTGGGTGCGGTCTCGCTCTCCAATTCTGGAACAATCCGCTGGGCGAGCACCTTGCCCAGCTCGACGCCCCATTGATCAAATGAATCAATGTTCCAAATCGCGCCTTGCGTGTAGACGCTGTGTTCGTAAAGCGCGACTAGCTGGCCGAGAACCTCCGGCGTGAGTCGGTCGGCGAGAATGACATTCGACGGACGGTTGCCTTCGAAAACTTTGTGCGGCACGAGTGCGGCGGGCACGCCTTCGGCTTTGACTTCTTCGGCCGTTTTGCCAAAAGCGAGAGCCTCGGCCTGCGCGAAAACGTTCGCCAATAGGATGTCGTGATGCCGGCCCAATGGCGTGAGCGAGTGGCCGAACGCGATGAAGTCGCACGGGATGAGCCGCGTGCCTTGATGAATCAATTGATAAAAAGAATGCTGGCCGTTGGTGCCGGGTTCGCCCCAATAAACTGGGCCGGTCTGGTAGTTCACCTTTTTGCCGTCGAGCGTGACGTGTTTGCCGTTGCTCTCCATCGTCAACTGCTGAAGATACGCGGGAAAGCGTTTCAGATATTGTTCGTAGGGCAGAACTGCCACGGTTTGCGCGCCAAGAAAATCGTTGTTCCAGACCGACAGGAGTCCCATCAGCACCGGCAGGTTCTTTTCGAACGGCGCGGTGCGGAAATGTTCGTCCATCGCGTGAAAGCCGGCGAGCAGCGCGCGGAAATTTTCCGGGCCAACCGCCAGCATCGTCGAAAGGCCGATGGCCGAATCCATTGAGTAGCGTCCGCCGACCCAGTCCCAGAAGCCGAACATGTTCGCCGTATCAATGCCGAACGCCGAAACTTTTTCGGCATTCGTCGAGACCGCCACAAAATGCTTCGCCACCGCCTTGGCCTCGCCGCCGAGTCCGGCCAGCAGCCAGTCGCGCGCGCTTTGCGCGTTAGTCATGGTTTCCAGCGTCGTAAAGGTTTTGGAAGAAATGATGAACAGGGTTTCCGCCGCGTCGAGATCTTGGACGGCTTCCACAAAATCTATCCCGTCCACGTTCGAGATGAAGCGGAAGGTCAGGCTGCGGTCGCTGTAATGTTTGAGCGCCTCGTAGGCCATGACCGGACCCAGGTCGGAACCGCCGATGCCCACATTGATGACGTTCTTGATGCGTTTGCCGGTATGGCCTTTCCATTCGCCGCCGCGGACGCGATG
>DATCBW010000223.1:0-9454 GCA_036511615.1 Verrucomicrobiia bacterium
TTGCATTTATGAACTTGATCCGCAGTTATATGACGATGTGGAAGGGGACGCATACAGGCTCGCGTTGGCTATTCTGATGCCGGCGGGATATTTCAGGGAGCGATTTGATTCATTAAAAAATCAGATTTCTGTGGCCGCTAAAGACCCAAAGGATATAAATCCGCTTACAGTCGAAATTATGGCCAAGGAATTTGAGGTGACTTTTGATGCTTGCGCCAGCCGATGTCATATTTTGAACATTTGCAAAGTGCAAATTAAAAAACCCCGGCTACCCGGCGCGGTCATTTTCTAATCGTCTTCTGTTCGGTTTGTTTTTCTGTTTTCCTGTCAGCGACAAACTAACGCACCATTACCCCCTCGGCTCACCCGTTTTAGCTCCGAAGATTTTGCATCACGCGCGCCATTTCCAATGCCGTCTGCGCCGCCTCCGCGCCGCGATTGTGTTTTCTGCCGAGGCAGCGGACGCGCGCGTGCCTCGCTTTTTCAAAAACAAAAACGCCGTGGATGACCGGAATGCGATGCTCAACTTGAATCTGCGCCAGCGCGTGCGTCACGCCCCAGCCGATGTGTTGTGCGTGGCTGGTCTCGCCCTGAAAAATCACGCCGAGGCAGATGACCGCCGCATAACGCCGCGCGTGCGCCAGCCGCGCCACCGCCGCCGGAATTTCAAAAGCGCCCGGCACGCGCACGATGCGGACATGCGCGTCCGCAGCGAGCAGCGTCTCCCGCGCCGCGTGCAGCATGGCGTCAACGTATTCCGCATTGTAATGCGACGCGACGATGGCGAATTTCCCGCCGCGCGCGCCGGTCTTTTTCCGCGTGATCTTTTTGAGCATCGAATAATTATTTCTTGGAGCCGTCCACCGGATTCCATTTGCCGTCCTCGTCGTAAGTCGAAACGACAATGACATCCTCGCCGAGCGCGATGTGCTCGTTTATTTCCCCGGGCGGCGGAGTTTTAACTTGTTCCGTCGGCGCGGCCGGTTTTCTTGTAAATTCCGTTTCCTCGTCGGAGGCGCGCGCGGCGTCCATGAGCAAAAATTCCCAGCGCGCCTCGATGGTGCGCTGCGGCGGCGGCTTGAACGGCTTCACCTGAAATTCCCCGCCGCGCAGCGACAGCAGCCGGCGAAAAGCCGGTTCGCCCGCGAGCGGGCCGACGGCGGCGTGCGTGATCGCCCCGGCCTTGATGTAAATCTGCCCGCGCAATTCCGGGTTGCGGATTTCCAAAATTGAGGAGCGCCGTCCGTTGCATTCCATCTGGATGACTTCCTGCAAACCGACGTGTCGCAGCGCGCCGCTGAATCCCTCGCGGTTCCACGAGACCAGATCGTTCAGCATGTTGAAGACGGATTTCATGCCGGCGGCGGTCACGGGCTTTTCCAGAAAAAGTTCCGCGCCGTTGGCCAGCGCGTCGGCGCGTTTCGCTTCCGTCGCTTTGCCGGTCATCACGGCGATTTTGATTCCGGGATGACGGCGGTTGATGATGCCCAGCAACTGCAATCCGTCCAGCATCGGCATTCCGATGTCCAGCACGACGAGGTCAACCGGCCCGGCCTGCAAAATCTCCAGCGCGCGGTCCGCCGAGGTCGCGGAATGAACCTGCCAGGTCTGGTTGGAGTATTCCGCGCATAATCCGCCGAACATTTCGAGGAACGCCATGCTGTCGTCCACGAACAGGACGTGAATTTTTTTCGCGGCTTCATCGGCGGATTCCGGTTTTGCGGATTTTTCCTGCGTGGCAGATTTTTCCGCCGCCGGCGCGGGAGGAGCTTTTGATGTTGCCATCGCCGCCGCGTTTGTCACCAGCATTTTGCTGGTGAACAAAGTGCCGGGCGTTTCATACGAGCCGGTGGCTTCAAAACGCAGTTCCACGTCGCCCAGCCGCAACGTCTGTCCGGCCTTGACTTCCGCCTCGGAAATTTTCTGGCCGCCGACAAACGTGCCGTTCGTGGAGAGCAGATCGCGCACGAGCAGTTCCTCGCCGTGCGCCTTTATTTCGCAATGCCGGCCGGAAACGGACGCCTCGACAATTTGAACGGTGTTGTCATCCGCGCGCCCTACCGTCGCCCAGTTTTCGCCCAGCTCGTGTGCGGACGCGGAAACGCCTTTGGTGATGACGACTAGTCTGGCCATGTCAGTTGGTGAAGCTCATGCAATGAAGATTATCGGCCAAAACTGCGGGCGGGCAAATCAAAATCAAAAGGCAGGAACCCATTTCTGGATTCCTGCCTTCGTTGCTCCGTCCGGTTTAGTTGATGCTCACGTCAATCTGTTTCGGCTTGGCTTCCTCGGCCTTGGGCACCGTCACGGTGAGAATGCCGTCCTTGTAGGCGGCCTTCACCTGGTCGGCGGCCACGGCGACCGGGAGCGTGAGCGCGCGGGAAAATTTCCCGTAGAACCGCTCGCGCCGGTGAACTTCGGTTTCCTCGTTGACGGTTTCCTCTTTGCGTTCGCCGGAAATGACCAGCGCGCCGCCTTCGAGATGGACGTTGATGTCCTCGCGCTTGAGTCCGGGCAGTTCGAGGCTCACGGTGAATTGGTCCTTGTCCTCGTGAACGTCGAGCGCCGGCGTCCACGCCTGCAACGGTGTTTCAAAGAGGCGGTCCAGTTCATCCTGCAAGTTCGCCAGCCGGCCGTAACCGAGTCCAACCAGTCCGGGCCGTTCACATTGTATCAATTTCATAATCAGTTTCCTTTCGTTTATTGTTTGGTTAATCGTTTCGGTTCCAACGCTTCCTTTCAAGCTTTGACAATGCCAACGGCACGAATGGCGAGAAAACTCAATAAAACCAATAGTTTTTGATGATTCGAAAATCTGCGAGGGCAGCCGCGCTGGAATTGTTTGGCGCAATGACTGTGCCAGCGCCGCCAAATTATGACGCGCCTGGCACACCCAAACAAAAACCCCGCGCGAAAATCGCGCGGGGCTTGGTTCAGAAATAATTTTTTAGTCAAAGGCGTGACCCGCGCTGCACAAAACATCCTTCACCTTGTGGCGGACGAGGTCTTTCACGCATTGACGGGCCGGGCCAAGATATTTGCGCGGATCGAATTCGCCGGGCTTTTCCGCGAACACTTTGCGGATGCCGGCGGTCATCGCCATGCGCAGGTCGGTGTCAATGTTGACCTTCGTGCAACCGACGCGACGCGCGACTTCGATGTCGGATTCCGGCACGCCCTGCGCGTCGGGCATTTTGCCGCCGTATTTGTTGATCTCGTCCACGAGATACTTCGGCACACTGGAAGCACCGTGAAGCACTAGCGGATAATCGCCCATGCCGGCGTCCATCAATGCCTGCTTGATGAGCTTGAGGCGTTCGAGATCAAGGTGCTGTTCGCCCTTGAACTTGTAGGCACCGTGCGAATTGCCAATGGCGATGGCGAGCGAATCGCAGCCGCATTCCTTGACGAATTTCACCGCCTCTTCCGGCACGGTGTAATGGCCGCTCATCGAATGCGCGCCGCCTTCTTCACCTTCGTCAAACTGCGCGCCGACCAGATGTCCGAGTTCGGATTCGACGGAGCAATTGTTTTTGTGCGCGTATTCCACAACTTTTTTGGTGATTTCGACGTTTTTGTCGAACGGCTCGTGGCTGGCGTCAATCATCACGCTCGTGAAACCCTCGTCAATGCACTGCTTGCACAGCTCGAACGTGTCGCCGTGATCCAGATGCACCGCAATCGGGATGTTCGACAAGCTGACGGCGGCCTCGATGAGCTTCTTGAGGTAAACCGGGTTGGCGTATTGCCGCGCACCCTTGGAGATCTGGAGGATAAGCGGGGCCTTTTCTTCTTCGCAGGCCTCGATGATGGCCTGGATAAGTTCCATGTTGTTCACGTTGAACGCGCCGAGGGCGTATTTGCCTTTGAGCGCCTTGGCAAAAAGGTCTTTGGTGTGTGTCAGTGGCATAAATTTGTCAGTTTAATTTTCAGGGCGACTTGCCCGGTTTTCTCCAACAGCCTTTGATGATAAAACAACCGGCGCGAAAGAAAATGAAAATTTACCGACAACTTTTTTCCACCCGCCGGTTGAATGAACGTGCCGCGATCTTTTCTCTTTTCCTTTCCGCCGCCGGTGGCGAAATAATTCCGTTGAAGTGTCAGAGCCTTGAAGCGAGAATCCGCCCATGCGCGCCAGCAAGAACCGGTTTAACGTTTCATCGTCCTGACACTTCGACGAAATAATGAACCGCATCCGCCTCCTTTCCGAACAGGTCGCCAATCAGATCGCCGCCGGCGAAGTGGTGGAACGTCCCGCCAGCGTCGTGAAGGAGCTTGTGGAAAACTCGCTCGACGCCGACGCCAAAAAAATCACCGTGGAGATCGGCGCGGGCGGACGCAGCCTGATTCGCGTGACCGACGACGGCTTTGGCATGGGCCGCGACGACGCGTTGCTTTCACTCGAACGCCACGCGACCAGCAAAATTCAACGCGCGGAAGACTTGGCCTCCATCACCACGATGGGGTTTCGCGGCGAAGCCATTCCCAGCATCGCCAGCGTCAGCCGGTTCACGCTCACCACGCGCGAGCGCGAAAGCACTTCGCCCGAAGGCACGCAGATCATCGTCAACGGCGGCACCATCGCGGAGGTCAAGGCCGCCGGCAGCGCGACCGGCACGAGCGTGGAAGTGCGGCAGTTGTTTTACAACCTGCCCGCCCGCCGGAAATTTCTCCGCACCGAGGAAACCGAAGCCGCGCACATCCAGCATTATCTCACGCTCGCCGCGCTCGCGTTTCCCGAAGTCGCATTCACGTTCATCAAAGATGGCCGCAACGTCTGGCAGCTGCCCGCCGTCAAATCCGGCGCTGCAACTTCGAGCCGCATCGAAGCATTGCGAGAACGCTTCCGCGCGCTACTGGGCGACGAAAAACTTCTGCCTGTGAATTTTTCCGCGTCACTTGAAGAAAATTTTCGACCCGAAGAAATAGAAATTTCTTTCGAGACCGCCCTGCCTGAAAACTTGTCACTCGTCACTCGTCACTCGTCACTTTGCATTTGGGGACTCATCGGTTCGCCCGGCGTCTCTCGCGCCACGCGCGACGGCCAGTTCGCCTTCGTCAACCGCCGGCCCGTGGAAAATCGCGGCATCAACTACGCGCTCATCGAAGGCTACCACACGTCGCTGATGAAAGGCCGCTATCCGGTCTGCTGCCTGTTTCTCGAAATTGATCCCGCCGCCGTGGACGTGAACATCCATCCCGCCAAGCGCGAGGTGAAATTCCACCGCGAATTTGAAATCAGAAAATTCGTCGCGCAAGCCGTGAAAGAAACCTTGCTCGCGTTTCACGGGCAAGAATCCAAAGTCCAAAGTCCAAAGCCCAAAGTCGTCGAGCAAACGGAACTTCAAACTGCACCGGAATTTTCCGCGCCCGCATTGCCGAATTTCCCGGAGAAATTAAAGCCGTCGCCGCCGACTCCGTCGCAAATTACGTCCGCCGCACAAACGCCTTTGAAAACGTGCTTTTCGCCCGCAGCTTCGCCGCAATCGCAAATCGCAAATCCAAAGTCGGAAATCTCAAAATCTGCGTCCTCGGCGAAATCTGCGGATGTTTCCCAAGCTCCCAGCTCCAATCTGCCAACTTCTTCGTCAGCCACGCCATTGCTCAACGTCCCGCTGCGCCTCGTCGGCGTCGTCGGCCGGCTTTATGTGCTGCTGGAATCGGATCGCGGGCTCGTGCTGCTCGACCAGCATGCCGCGCACGAACGGATTTTGTTCGAGCAGATGCTCAACCGCATCGAATCCGGCGGCGTCGCGCCGTCGCAAAAATTGTTGCTGCCGGAGACGATTGAGCTGCCGCCGCGCGACGCGAATTTTCTGCGCGAACAACTGGTCGCGCTCACGCGGCTCGGCGTCGGCTTGAGCGAATTTGGCGAGCGGACGTTTCTGCTCGACGCGCTGCCGCCGTTTGTGAAGGCATCCGACCCGCGCCGGTTTGTCTTTGATCTCGTGGATGAACTGCGTGCCGCCGGACGCGAGGTGAACCTGGCGCGGCTCGGCGAACTCACCGTGGCCAAGACCGTCTGCCGTCATGCCGTGAAAGCCAACGACCCGCTTGGCGGCGCGGAATTGGAAAATCTGGTCGAGGATTTGCGCCGCTGCGCGATGCCCTACACCTGTCCGCATGGCCGCCCGACGCTGATTGAAATGAACTACCGCGAACTGGAGAAAAAGTTTGGGCGGACACAGTGAACTCATTTCACCATGAAAATTCACGAAGTGGTGATTGATACAAATGTCCTCGTCGCCGCGGCGCGCAGTCAACGCGGTGCTTCGTATGCGCTGCTGCAAACTTTGCCGGGGCATAAATGGCGGATGAACATTTCTTCCGCCTTGCTGCTGGAATACGAATCCAAACTTAAAATTGAAGCGGCGCGGCAAGGCCGTCCGCTGGTTGTTGTGGATGAATTTCTGGATTCTCTCGCCGCCGTGTCCAACCGTCGGCAGACTTATTTTTTGCTGCGGCCATTCCTGCGCGATCCCGGCGACGATTTCATCATTGAACTGGCCGTGGCCGCCCGCGCCGATTTCATCGTGACCCACAATATTCGGGACTTTGCAGAAGCGGCGGAATATGGTATCGGTGTAGTCAGGCCGCAAGAGTTTTTGCGGCGGGTGGAAAATGAATTATGAGCGCCATTCAAATTGAAATCCCCAAGCTGGTGCATGACCGCGCCCAAAAACTGGCGCAGGCGCAATCCATGTCGCTCGACCGGCTCATGGTCGTGGCGCTGGTGGAAAAATTGTCCACGGTTTTCCCCGACAACGTCCTGGAAAAGCGCGCCCGGCGCGGAAACCGGAATGGCTTCGACAAATTTATGGCGGGTGTTCCAGATGTTGATCCGGACGAGTTCGACAAGCTGCCGAAGAGCTTCAAAATCCGGAAGTAAGTGGCCGTATTTGCGCCGCTGCGCGATGCCCTGCACCTGTCCGCATGGCCGCCCGACGCTGATTGAAATGAACTACCGCGAGCTGGAGAAAAAGTTTGGAAGGACGCAGTAACAACGATTATTATGTTCTTTGCAATCATGTTTTTGGGGAAACAACTTGAGTCTCCGCAGACGTGAACGATAATTGGTGACGTGAAAACTTTCGCAGCAGAAATCAAACACGGCGACTGTCGCGATGTGCTTCAGGAATATCCCGATGACATATTCGATTTGATTGTCACTTCGCCGCCCTACGCAGATAAACGCAAGAATACTTACGGTGGCGTTGCTCCTGAAAAATACGTTGAATGGTTTTTACCGCGCAGCGCACAATTTTTCCGGGTTCTTAAACCAACCGGAACATTTATCCTGAACATCAAGGAAAAAGCCGAAAATGGTGAAAGACACACGTTTGTTCTCGAATTGATTCTGGCACTCCGCAAACAGGGCTGGCTCTGGACGGAGGAATTCATTTGGCACAAGAAAAATTGTTATCCGGGTAAGTGGCCGAACCGATTTCGCGATGCTTGGGAACGCTGCTTGCAATTCAACAAGACGCGCCATTTCAAAATGAATCAGAAAGCTGTTATGGTCCCGATGGGTGATTGGGCAGATACACGGCTGAAATCACTCGGCAAAAATGATGTTTCCCGTTTCGATTCCCAAGTCGGTAGCGGCTTTGGAAAAAACATCGCCAACTGGATTGGCCGAGACAAGGCTTACCCCTCAAATGTTCTGCATTTAGCGACTGAGTGCGGGAACAAAAGCCACAGCGCTGCATTTCCCGAAGCATTACCTGAATGGTTTATTAAACTTTTCAGTGACGAGGGGGATTTGATTCTTGATCCGTTTGTCGGTTCGGGAACGACCTGCGCCGTGGCGCAAAGATTGCGTCGTAATTCAGTGGGTATTGAGGTTTTGGTAGAATATTGCGGCCTAGCAAATGAAGAAATTGAATCTGCTGATTATCAGCTTTTCGACAAGGAGAAGAAAAATGGCAAACGTAACGGTTCAAGAAATCACAAAATTCATTGAGGAACACATCCCAGAGTTCCACAGCAAACGGCTTGAAAGTCTTGCCAAGCTAAAGCTCAAGAAAGTTCTTCGACGAAAGAATCCGTATTTATACAAAGCAAAATTTGTGACCAACGCCCCGGACTTGGTCAAAGCGATCCTCACAGGAGGAAGGAATCTTTGGAGGATTTCTCGAAGGTCTGGCGGTTTTTATTTGTGGAAGTGTTTTTGCTGGAAAAAAATCTTCGGCTGAAGGCATTGACCTTGAATTTGAACGCGACGGAATCCACTACGTCGTTTCCATCAAATCCGGTCCAAACTGGGGCAATAGCAGCCAGATAAAAAAGATGCGGCAAAACTTTTCCAAAGCAAAACGGATACTTGGCACTAACTCATCGGTAAAAAATGTCGTGGCTGTGAACGGTTGCTGTTATGGCCAACAATCCAGCGAAGACAAAGCTGACTACCTTAAAAAGTGTGGGCAAAGTTTTTGGAGTTTCATTTCAGGTGACGAGAATTTTTACACGACAATTATTGAACCGCTGGGACACAAGGCGAAAGAGCGAAACGAAGCATTTCAAGTTGAATACGGTAAGGTCATTAATCGGTTCACTGCGGAATTTATAAAAGATTTCTGTAAAACTGATGGGACAATTCTGTGGGACAAATTGGTTCAATTTAATTCTGGCATCTTAAAGCAGTCAGGACTGAAATGAGCCGCTATCTTGTCATCATCGAAAAAACGGACACGGGTTTTTCGGCGTATTCGCCGGATTTGCCGGGCTGTGTCGCCACCGGCGGTTCGCGCCAGGAAGTCGAACGGGAAATGCATGACGCCATTGAGTTTCACATCGAGGGTCTGCGTCTGGCCGGCGAAACAATTCCCGAACCGCAATCACAAGCGTCGTATTGCGAAGTCGCCGCCTGATTCAAATTCACCTGACAATCTTCGTCAGGATTCTTGTTCCACTTCGTCCGACAAAAACATTTCCGGCGAACACTGGCGCTGGCGATCTTACAAATTCACAATCGCCGGATCACCGTAGAGCGTGAAGGAGCCGGTGCGCTCGATTTTCACGTCCATGAGCCGGCCCTGATGGCGGGTGTTGCCGTCGAACAGCACGATGCGGTTGCAGCGCGTGCGGCCCGTGTAGCGGGCGGCGTTCTTTTTGCTCGGCCCTTCCACCAGAATTTCCACCTGCCGCCCGATGAAGGCGTCGTATTTGCGCGCGGCGATTTCGTTCACGAGTTCCAACAGGCGATGGTTGCGTTCCTCGCGGATTTCCTGCGGCACCTGGTCGGGCATTTCAGCGGCGGGCGTGTCGCGGCGTGGCGAGTATTTGAAAATGTAGGCGTTGTCGAACCGCACTTCGCGGCAGAGCGACAGCGTCAGTTCAAAGTCCTCTTCGGTCTCGCCCGGAAAACCGACGATGATGTCCGTGGTGATGCCGATGCCGGGCTTGGCACGGCGGAGTTTCCCGATGATGCCGAGAAAGCGTTCGCGCGTGTAAC
>DATCBW010000224.1:0-5526 GCA_036511615.1 Verrucomicrobiia bacterium
GCAAAATCGCGCGCCGCTGAAACCGTTTGCCGGAGTCGGCGAAATGGTTTCGCGCACGCAGAAAATTTTCAATCAGCTTGACGCCGGACTGGCGGACGGTTTCCAGCAGATGCAGGATTTGAAATTGCTCGACCTCGACAACCGCAAAGGCAAGGCGCCGGGCGGTTATCAATCCACATTGTCGGAGGCGCGCGTGCCATTCATTTTCATGAACGCCGTCGGCGTGCAGCGCGACGTGGAGACCATCTTGCACGAGGCCGGCCACGCGTTCCATGCGCAGGCGACCTGCGATGAGGATTTATATTCGTATCGCAGCGCGCCGATTGAGCTTTGCGAAGTCGCCTCGATGAGCATGGAACTGCTCGGCAACGAATTTCTCGAAGAATTTTACGCAACGCCCGAAGCGAACCGCGCCCGCAAGACGCATCTCGAAAACATCATCGGCTTTTTCCCGTGGATGGCGACGGTGGACGCGTTTCAACACTGGATTTACACGCACGCCGGCCACACGCGCGCCGAGCGCCGGGCGGCGTATCTGCAATTGATGGACCGTTTCGGCGGCGACGTGGACTGGTCCGGCTACGCGGAGGCGCGGGCATTTTCGTGGCACCGGCAGCTCCACATTTTTCTGCATCCGTTTTACTATGTTGAATACGGCATTGCGCAGCTCGGCGCGTTGCAGGTCTGGGCGAATTCAAAACGCGACAAGGCAAAGGCGCTGGACGACTACAAAAAATCCCTCGCGCTCGGCGGTTCGCGTCCGCTGCCGGAATTGTTTGCGGCGGCGGGCTGCAAATTTCAATTCGATGCCGCGACCATCCGGCCGCTGATTCAACTGGCGGGAAATGAATTGAAACGGCTTTGAAGCGGGTTTGAGCGAATGAAATTGCGGGCAATCGGCGATTGGTGCGCCGCCGCCAGACGGAACTCTGCCGAAATTCATTGCGCACGGGAAAATTCATGGGACTATGTGTGCGGTTCGGAGCGTGGCTCAGCCTGGTAGAGCGCTTGGTTTGGGACCAAGATGTCGCAGGTTCAAATCCTGTCGCTCCGACCACTTATTTCCCAGAATTATCGAAACGCAATCGAAAAGCGCAAATGAAAATTCTAATCACAGTTCTAATCGTCGGACTGTTAGCAGTCCTTGCAACAACTCTCAATGCCCAAACATTCGTAAATTTCCAAGTCTCGAATGCAGGAACAAATTTTTGGGTTCCAACCAACACTCTGGTCAAGCTCTTAAATTATCAAACCGTCGGTGGAACCTACGAGGCAACCGTAAAATACCCTTCATCAACGAATGAATTTCTTGTCGAGTTGGGGGCCGAAAATTACACGACAAGCAGACCCTTTATCCTTGGCCCAGCCACAATCATTTTTCCACCCGGAGAGTCATTCGTGCTGATGGAACTTGATCCAGTAAATGTTAGTCCGTCAATTTCCGGCCTCGCCGTTCAGCCGTCAAACTCTGGCGCAAGCATTGCGCTAGAAACCAGCACCGATTTGAAAACATGGCAGGCAACTACAAACGGTATTTACGATAAATCATCAGCGGCGCGGTTCTTCCGAATGAATTTATCAATCCAATGAACCCTGAAAATCCCGCCGCTTCAAGTCCTGTCGCTCCGACCATTCATTTCCTTTAGAGTCAACAAGCCGCAACCGCCTAAAAGAAAATGAAAATTATTGCCGCAATTCTTCTCTCCCTGTTACTGGGAATAGGCTTTTTTGGTCTCCAAAAATCAAATCTCGCAGAAAGACGAGCAAAAGACATTGATCTGCTAACTGCAAAAATAAACGATGTCAGCAACGATTTAAGCCAAACCACATTCAAGGAAATAAAACTAGAAAGTCAAATTTCCATGGACAAACTGAACCAAGCCGTTGCTAAAAAATTTTACCAGATACAGGTGGACGGGTGGAAAAATTTATATCAGGAGCAACTGGCAAATAGCCATGCATCAGCGTCAGCAACCACCCCAAAAACATCGGATCGGACCGAATACATAACGCAAATTGCCAGTGTCTTAAATCAGGTTATCGAGGTTGCAACTGTAGCCAATAAACAAAGCGCACAGTTCAAAGGTGTTTTTGGTGCGCAAAAAAGAATTAACGACCAAGAGGCGGCATCGCTGGCAGCGATAAACTGTTCGCGCTGCCCCCAAGATTTTCAATCGGCCTGGCAAAAATTCATTAACGCTTATATCGAGGTAGAAACCCACGTTACGGTGCCGATGAGTCTGCTTTCGGTGGTAGATGCCATGCACGGAAGCACAAGCCGAAGCGAGTCTATCGCCGAATACGGAGAAAACTTGCAGGCGTCAGTCTTGGAATTAAAACAAGTCTGTGCTCAATACGGAATTGATAGTTCCCATGCAGTTCAATGAATGTTCCAGCCGTTTCTAATCCTGTCGCTCCAATCACCTTTTCAAGAATCTACACCGCGCTTTGATCACCGCCGTCCGCGCCGCCGCCGTCCAGATCAATCAAAATGTCGCACGGCTCGGCATCGGTTGTCAGGTCATCACGGCCTCGCGCATGGGACGGGTGGCGGGTGCGGGCAGCGGTTTGCCGGCACTGGCCAGTTCCGCAACCTCTTCGCGCACGAGTTCGGTGAGTTGATGATAAGTTTCTTCTTCCGTGGCACCGTGGCAGACGCCGCCCCACGGAAACAAATCTGGACAGTAGCCGACATAGAGCGAGTCCTGCTCGTTCCACTGGACAAATTTTAGATAACGGTTGGTGGCGTTCATCGTCTGGTTTCCTGTATGGCCGGAGTTCGATGTTGATTGTTGGATGCTTCTTCTTTCATTTACGCCGCATTCCCCACGCCCGCCGTCAGCATGGCGGATCTGATCGCCGCACAAACGGCATTTGAAGATGCCTGACTGCGATGGCGCAGGGCGGCACGCAGGCAACGGCGCATAAAAACAACAAGCGCGATGCCTTGGTCTCCTTGTTGCGGCAGGAAGCAAACTACGTTCAACTCAACGGCCAGAATGATCTGCCCACGTTGCTGTCGTCCGGCTTCCAAGTCAACAGCACGAACACGGCGCAATCGCCATTGGCCACGTCGGCCATCCTGCAAATAAAAAATGAGATGAACGGGCAACTGGCCGTGCGCGTCAAATGTGTCGCCAATGCGCGGTCGTATGAGGCACAGGTGAAAAATGGCACCGGCGGCTTTTTGCCGGCCGGGATATTCACGCAATCGCGGCGCATGGTGCTGGCCGGACTCATGCCGGGCCAGACCTATACCGTGCAAGTGCGCGGCGTCGGCGGCAGCACGGGTTATTCCGACTGGAGCGATCCGGTCAGCCACATGGCGATGTAATTTCGTCACCCCTCCCCAAAACCCGCCGCCGGAACAAACCATTGTTTCGGCGGGTTTTTTTTGCGTATTTCAAACTCTAATCGCTTGTAGCCAAGCAACAAGAATGTTAAGATTGCGCCCAAGATGCGCGCTTTTTATCAAACAACATGAATAATTTTAAGACCTGCCTGCTGGCATTGAATTTTCTGGCAATCTGGTTGGCGGCTTCTTTGGCGCACGGGCAAAGCCAGGACGTCACATTGACCCCGCTGGCGGCGTTCAACAACGCCACCACCGGCGCGAACCCGTATGATCCGCCGGTGCTGGGCGCGGACGGGAATTTATACGGCGTGCTGCCGTATGGCGGCACCAACGGCGCGGGTGTGATTTTTCAGGTTGGCACCAATGGCACTCAGGCCACGTTTTACAATTTCAGCAATTGGGATGGAAGTTTGCCGGTCGCACAGCTTCTTTTCGGCAAGGACGGCACCCTGTATGGCATGGCCGGCAAAGGCGGCACCAACGGAGACGGAACCATTTTTGAGATAACGACGAACGGCACGTTCGCGTTGCTGTATACATTCGGGACGATGACCAATGCCCTTGGTTACGCGCTCGACGGGTCGTTTCCCATCGCCGGGCTGATTCAAGCGCGGGACGGCAATTTTTACGGCACCACTTACAGCGGCGGCATCAGCAATGTCGGCACGGTTTTTCAATTTGCGACCAACGGAACGCTGACCACCCTTCATTCGTTCACCGGCAACGGTGTCAACCACGACGGTGCTTATCCCTACACGGCGCCGCTGGTGGAAGGCGCGGACGGAGTTTTTTACGGCACCACCACCGCTGGCGGCACAAATAACGACGGCACGATCTTTCAGGTTAATGCGGATGGCACGTTCACAAACTTGTTTGAATTTAACAACACGGACGGCCTGAATCCTTATGCGGGGTTGTGTTTTGGCCCGGACGGCAAACTTTACGGCACCACCAGTGCAGGCGGCACAAACCACCTTGGCACCGTTTTTCAAATCACCACCAACGGCGTCCTGACCACTTTGTATCAATTTATCGGACTGGATGGGGCTTATCCTTATGGCGGACTGGTGACGCGACCCGACAGTATTTTATTCGGCACAACGTATGGCGGCGGTGTGCCGAACTTTGGCACGGTTTTCCAACTGACTACCAACGGCCAGTTGACGACCATTTATTCATTCACCAACGGCAACGACGGGGCCAATCCTTTTGCCGGGGTCATACGCGACGCCAATGGCAACTTATACGGCACCGCCTTGTATGCCGGCGACCAGGGCGGCTATGGCACGGTTTATCGTTTGAGTTTTTCGGCGCTCCTCTCAATCATCTCACCGATGGAAAATGAATTGTTCACCAACAGCGTAGCTCCAGTCACCGGCACGGCGAGCGACAATGCGCCCGGCAGTTCCATTACCAATGTATATTACTCGTTGAACGGCGCAAGCTGGACGAATGCGACCACGGCGAACGGTTGGATTAACTGGATGGGCAGCGTCATGCCCGTTGCTGCCAGCGCGGTGTTGACGGTGACCACCAACGGGGTTGGTTCCTTAAGCCCGAACTATAATGGGTCATTGCTGCAGGCTGCGAACACAAACTCCATTGCCATCTATGCGGTGGACAACGGCGGCAATGTGTCGGCGACTAATACCGTAAATTTTGTGTATGGCAAGAACTATGCGATCACCGCGACAGCGGGAACGGGTTTTGTGTTCACCAACTGGACCGGGGGAACCAGCCTGCCGTTGACCGTCCTGACCAACGGGCTGACGGTGCAGTTTGTGATGGCATCAAATTTAACCTTGCAGGCCAACTTCAGGGACAAGACCTTGCCAACCTTGAGCATCACCAATTTGACGTCCGGCCAGCGGATAAGCAATGCGCTGTTCACGGTGAAGGGCAAAGCCGGGGACAACTGGAAGCTGGCCAGTGTGCTTTACTCGTTGAACGGCGGCGGCTGGAGCAACGCCGTGTCGGGTAACAACTGGACCAACTGGTCGGCGGCGGTGACGCTGGCTCCGGGCACCAACACCGTTGCCGCCTATGCGGTGGATCCCGGCGGCGAGGCATCCCCGACCAACAGTGTCAGTTTCCAGTTCGTCGTGACCAATCAACTGCAAATTCGTTCCTTTGGTCTGGGAACCATTGCCCCCAACTACAGCAACGCCTGG
>DATCBW010000225.1:0-5711 GCA_036511615.1 Verrucomicrobiia bacterium
TTGGCATCAGCCCGCTTTACGGACTGGCCGACTGGCGGTTCGAGGCGTTGAGCGTGGCAGCACATGCGGAATATCTGCTGCGCCATTGCTGGAAGGCCGCCGTGACGATTTCGCTGCCGCGCCTGCGTCCGTGCGCGGGCGAGTTTGAACCGCTCACGCATATTTCCGACCGCGAACTGGCACAGCTCGTCTGCGCGTTCCGCATCATGTTCCCCGATGCCGGCATTGTGCTTTCGACGCGCGAGACGCCGAAGCTGCGCGACGGTTTGCTGCCGCTCGGCGTGACAATGATGAGCGCGGGCAGCCACACCGAACCGGGCGGTTACACCGGCGCGGGCAAGGAAAAGATCCATCACACCGAGCGCGGCGTTATCAAGGAACTGGCCTCCGGCGCGAGCGAATGGGCACCGCTGCCGCAGCGCACAACGAATGCGACCGGCCAGTTCAACATTGCCGACGAACGTTCCGCCGGAGAAGTGGCAAACCTGATCCGCAAGCTCGGCTACGAACCGGTGTGGAAAGATTGGGACGCGGCGTTGACGACGTGAAATCCCGCTTGACGCACGCTATTCCTGTGCGCACAGTAATTGTGTATGTTGAAGAATATCACATTGAGCGCGGAAGACCGGCTGCTGGCCAAAGCCCGCTTGCGGGCGCAGCAGGAGAAGACGAACCTGAACGCCATTTTTCGCGGCTGGCTGGAGCGTTACACCGCCAAAGACGGGGCGGGCGAACGTTATGACCGTTTGATGAAGCGCTTGAGCCACGTTTCTGCCGGACGCAAGTTCACCCGCGAGGAGATGAATGAGCGCTAGGTTTTTCCTCGACACCAACGTGCTGGTCTATTGTTTCGATGAGACCGCGCCACGCAAGCAACGGGTGGCGCATGCGCTGGTCAGAGAGGCGTTAGAGGCGCATCACGGCATCATCAGCACACAGGTCATTCAGGAATTTTTCAGCGTGGCCTCGCGGAAATTTGCCAGGCCGATGGACGCGGCGGCGTGCCGGGTTTATCTGGACAGCGTCTTGTCGCCGTTGTGCGAGGTCTATCCCAACGTCGAACTTTACCGGCAGGCCATCAACGTGCGCGAGGAAACCGGCTACACTTTTTACGACTCGCTCATTGTGGCCGCCGCGCTGGAGGCAGGATGCAAAGCGATTTACTCCGAAGATTTGCAGCACAACCGCAAACTGCATGGCCTCGAAATCAAAAATCCTTTTTGACGGCCGCCCGGCGGCGTTGACGGTGTGAAAATAATTTATGGACAAATCTCAATGGAAAATCAGTAATAGATTTATCGCGATGCTGATAATCGCATTCGGAATTGCGTTTTTGGCAATGCAAATTCTTCCGATGTTGGCTTCAACAGGAAGACTCTACGGAAACAAGCTTATGCGTTTGAAATGTTACCAACGAGTAAAGGCTCTAAGAAACGCGGAAACAAACAGTCCGAACTTCAACTTTTTCAAACTTTCCGACGACAACAAACGTGACACAATTCTTCATGGATGGAATCCTGACTTTTGGATTAAAACCAATTTTACATGGGAAGCCAGCGAAGCTAATCGGCAAATTATTGTTGTTTGTGGGAAAGAATTCGACAATGTGCCTAAACCCGGTTTTTGGAATTATTTCTGGCGGAATCCTGCACACGCAGTCGGTTATTCTGACGGACAAACAGGACTAATTTCACCTGACAAATTCACGAATTTGATTTCAGCCGGTTTTGTTTCAGTAGCGAGTTTAGCCACTAATTCTGAATTCAACATTTTCAAATAATGAATCCGTTTGTCACCGCCAACAGAAAACCAGTCACGGCACAACTGCCACTTGCCGATTTTGCGGCGGAGGGTTAGTCTTTGACCATGAGTTCGGCAGCCCAGGAATTGATCGGCATTGTGGACGGATTGCCCGAGGACAAGGCGCGCGCGGTCGTGGACTTTGCGCGGTTTCTCCAGCAGCAGTCGGGCGACCGTGAATGGGAACGCATCCTCGCCGAGCGGCGCACCTACCCGAAGCTGGAACAGTTCGCCGCCGCCGCCTTGCGCGAGGGCGCGGCGGAACTGCTCGACCCGTCCAAGCTGTGATCTCCCAAGTCCGGCCCTCCTTCTGGCGCGCTTACGGGCGGCTCGCGCCTTCCGTCAAGGCCCGTGCCCGGCTGGCGTATCAACTCTTTGCGGAAAAACCGGAGCATCCGTCGCTGCGTTTCAAAAAACTTCAGGCGCATGATAATTTTTGGTCCGTCCGCATCAGCGAACAATACCGCGCCGTCGGCGTGCGTTCTGGCGACACGATTGAATGGATTTGGATTGGCACGCACAATGAATTTGACAATTTGTTTTCGTGAATAACGTGCGCAAGCTGGTGGTCATTTTATTTTTGTTTGCGGCGGTTTTTAATTCCTCCGCCGAGCCGACGAATTATTTCTGCGTGGTCTGCGGCAAGGGGCCGTTGACCGGGCGCTTCTGGATGTCCAAGTGGGGACCGGTCTGTGACAATTGCATGAAGCTCGAAACCCGGTGTTCCATCTGCGGCCTGCCGGTCCGTGACGGCGACGGCTGCGTCAAGACGGGCGACGGACGGTTCATTTGCAAGTTCGACAAGACGAACGCCGTGCTGGACGTGGCCGAGGCGCGGGAGGTTTTTGCGGACGCGCGCCGCGAGCTGGTCGGGCTGTTCGGCAGCGGCTTCGCGCTGAATTATCCCGACGTGACGGTGAACCTGTTCGACGTGGATTACTGGTCGGAGAAAGGCCGCGAAGACGGCCTGCACAAGTTCGGTTTCGCCAGCACGCGCAAGACGCCGGACGGCGTTTGCACGCACGAGGTCGTGCTGTTGAGCGGCCGTTCGCGCACGGAGATCGCCGCGACGGCGGCGCACGAATGCACGCATTTGTGGATCAATGAAAACCGGCCGGCGGATCACGTCATTGACAGCGACACGATTGAGGCGATCTGTGAATTGTCCGCCTACAAGCTGATGGAAGCGCGGTCGCAGCCGGAGCAGCAGCGGCGTATTCTCGACAATCCCTACACGCACGGCGAAATCAAAAAGCTGGTCGCGCTCGAACAGGAGCGCGGCATCGGCTATATTTTGAACTGGGTGAAAAACGGAACAACGGCAACGCTGGGAACCCAAACCGCCGCCCTGGCTGCGCCGGTGAAAATACCGGCGATGATGTTCACGAATTCGCCGCCGCCGCTGCCGGAAACTTTGAAATTGAACGGCCTGCTTTTGGAGGGCCAGCGACGGGATGCCATCATCAGCGGCGTGGAGTTTGCGGCGGGCGACGTGAAATCCATCAAGCTGCAAAACCGCACCGTGAAAATCCACTGCCTTGAAATCAGCCGTAACGGCGTGGTGCTGGAAGCGGAGGGCCAGCCGGGACAAGTCACGTTGACGATCAGCGGAAAGAAATCTGTGCCATGAATGAAGTCATCGCCAACGGAAATCCGGTCAGGGCGGCGCTGCCTTGCTCGATTGAAGAATTTCTGGTCGCGCAAAAGCTTTTGCCGCGCAGCGTGGTGGTGGAGCACAACAGCGAGGCGGTCGTGCCGTCGGAATTTTCCAGGCGAATGGTGAACGCAGGTGACAAACTGGAGATTGTAAGGATTGTCGCCGGCGGGTGAAGCACTCTCATGTTTGGAACGAACACGAGGTTTCTCTTTTCAAGGCTGGCTGTGAACAGGTTGTGAGCAACTTTATTTTGACAATTGCTGGCTTTGCGAACACAAAGAGTTTATGTTTAATCTCATGGTCGAGTTAATTGCTTCTTCTTCTGGCTGCTTCGGGCCGGCTAACGGTGGATTACAGTCATGAGCGACACCGCTCTTTATGAAAAAGCCGCCGCCTTGCTCGCGGACGTTCCGCAGGGTTGTCAGGTGCTGATTTTGAGCGAGGATTTTGCGGCTTACAACCGGGCGGTGGAGGTTTGCCGGCGCATCATGGATCATTTGGGCAAGGACCTGGACTTCGATTTTCGCTGCTGGAATTTTGTCGAGCTGGCCGATCCGAACTGCGCGCACAACGCCGCAAAGTATGCCGCCGTGGCGGAAATCATCATGCTGTCCGCGCAGAACACCGTGCTGCCGCAGGTGCTGGGCGACTGGCTGGATGCGTTGCATGTGTCGCGCTTTCGGGCGGAAGGCGCGCTGGTGCTGGTCTTGAACAAGCCGGCCAGCCAGTTTGAAACCGACCGGCTGACGCTGCGGCTGGAACAACTGGCGGCTCGGCTGGCAATGGATTTCGTGCCGCTGCTGCCGACGACGGATGAAGCCAACTGGCAATCCGGGCCTTCGGAAAACTGGCCGATGTTGCAGTCGCGTCCGGAGAATCTCGATTTGCCGCCCGGTGAGAACTGGGGTCTGAACGAGTGACCGGAGCGCGGCTTCAAAATCTTCCGCTGTTCCCCGGCGAAAATTCTTTTGGCTGGACGCCGCTCACGCGGCGGCAACTTCGCAAAAAACGGCGCGCAAAATAACCTGGTTCAGATTCTTCATGGTGCGTTCCTGCTGGAAATGATTTGTCAGCGCGCGGCAACTGCGGCTTAATCAGGCGATGGATTCCATCACACACCTGATTGCGCCGGACGGAAAATTCATGGGCGTGGACTGGGGTGTCTGGAAAGTCGTCGGCTGGTGCGGCAATGCGGTTTTTTTCTCGCGCTTTTTTGTGCAATGGTATGCGACGGAAAAAAAGCGGCAGGTCGTGGTGCCGCAGGCGTTCTGGTGGTTGAGCCTCGTCGGCTCGGTGACCTTGCTCGGCTACTCGCTGCACCAGAAGGATTCGGTCTTCATCTTTGCCTACGCCTTCACCTGGATTCCCTACATTCGCAATCTGGTGATTCACCGGCGCAACAAGGCCGCGCAGCTCATTTGCGCCGAGTGTGCCAAAAAAATTCCGCCGCAGTCGAACTTTTGTCCGAACTGCGGCGCGAAGGCGGTTTGAAAAATTTTACTTCTTTGGTGCGGCGGGCGCGGGCGCGCCAAGGTTGGGCTGCGTGGCCGCCGGAATAATCCCATATTTGGCCAGAACCGGGCGGATTTCAGCATGGTTCATGCTGTAAGCACCCAATTGGTTGACAAAAGCAGCCACGGCAGGCTGACCTTGGTTGTAACTGTTGATCAGCTTTTGCGATGCGTCAAGTTCCTTGCCCAGTCCGCTGGCCTGTCGGAAAAGATAAGCCGTGAGCGTGCCGCTCATGACAATCAGCACCACCAGCAGAATGAATACTTGATTGCTTAAAGATGAAATCTCTGAATTGGAATCGGTGTTCATTGTGATTTGTTGGTTGAAAGATTAGTCTGGAGAGTTTGCAGCATATTAGACAGTTCAGGGCTTTTGGCCTGCTTATTGTAATTATTCACGTCGGTGACAAGCGACTGAACCATCATCATTTTGTTGTTAACCTGCATGGCCACGGGAGTGATGCCGCGCAACCCGCCGGTCCGCTTCATGGCAAGATAGCAGAAGATCGCGCCGAGAATCACCAGCACGGCCAGCACCAGGTTCAAAAAAGTCGTGGTCATGTCGTTTTTCATAAAGATGCGTGAATTTAACCAATCCACCGCGAAAGTCCACCTTGATTTTAACGCGAAAAATCAGTGTTTCCACCGGGCCGCCGGTATGGCTTAATGCGGCGCATGAAAATTCACTTCTTCGGCGCGGCGCGCACCACCACCGGCTCCATGTATCTCATCGAGGTCAACGG
>DATCBW010000226.1:0-9466 GCA_036511615.1 Verrucomicrobiia bacterium
TATTTCATGGAGGCTGCCGCCATCATTTCGCTCATCAGCGTCGGCCACTGGATTGAAGCGCGGGTGAGCGAACGGGCTGGAGGCGCGTTGAAGTCGCTCTTGAATCTCGCGCCGCAAACAGCGAGGAGAATTCAAAATTCAAAATTAGAAGTTAAAAATTTGGAAGGCCGCCCGGTAAATCTCAAGACGCTTCCATTTTCCAAATCGGCAATCGAATCGGAGGTTCCCGTTTCTGAATTGAAAACCGGCGACCGCATCGCGCTCCGCCCCGGTGACCGCGTGCCGGTGGACGGCGTGGTGTTGGAAGACGAATCCGCCGTGGACGAAGCCATGCTCACCGGCGAGTCGGTGCCCGCTGAAAAAAAATCCGGCAGTGAACTGTTTGCCGGCACGGTGAATCTGAATGGCCGTCTCGTCATGCGCGTCACGGCCACCGGCGAAGGCACCGCGCTCGCGCACATCATCGCCGCCGTGCAGCGCGCCCAGACCAGCCGCGCCGACATTCAACGCCTCGGCGACCGCATCAGCAATGTGTTTGTTCCCGTCATCGTCATCGTTGCATTGGCCGCCGGACTGTGGTGGGGACTCGCGCCGACGTCAGCGAACCATGTTCACGACTGGCTGTCGTCGTTTCTCTGGCGCGCGCACGCGCCGGCGGGTGCAGCCGCAGGGTTCGTTATTGCCGCCGCGATTTTGATTGTGGCGTGTCCGTGCGCGATGGGTCTGGCCACGCCCGCCGCCATCATGGCGAGCGCCAACACCGCCGCCAAACGCGGCATTTTGATCCGCGACGGCGTGGCTTTGGAAAAAGCCGGCGAAGTGACGGCGGTGATTTTCGACAAGACCGGCACAATCACAGCGGGAAAACCGGAAGTGGCGGCCTCATGGTCAAGTAGAGGACGACGTGAGGAGTCTTTAACTCCTGCCGGTTTGACCGAAAATAAATTAGAGACTTCTCACGTCGTCTCCTACGAAGAGAATACGCTCGCCGCCTCACTCGCGCGCCATTCCACCCATCCGATCAGCCGGGCGATTGCCAAAATTTCGGCGGACAAGGTTGCAGTCACCGATTGGCAGGAGATTCGCGGCGCGGGAATTGAGGCAAACATTCAACATTCAACATTCAACATTCAACGTCCAACGGGCAAAGTTCGCCTCGGCTCCTTGAACTGGCTGCGCGAATGTGATGTGGATCTGGCCGCCGGCGGAAAATTCACCGCCGAATGGTCGCAACAAGGCGCGACGATTGTCGGGCTGGCTTCCGACAAGACCTTGCTCGGCCTTTTCGCCGTGCGCGATGCGGTCAAGATGAATGCCAAGCTAGTCGTCGAACAACTCATGCAGCAAGGGCTGAAAACCTATCTGCTCACTGGCGACAATTCATTGACGGCGGCGAGCATCGCGAAGCAGGTTGGCATCGCGGCGGAAAAAGTTTTCGCCGAGGTGCGCCCGGAACAGAAGGCGGACTTCGTGAAAAAACTTCAGGCGCAGGGCGAGCGCGTGGCGTTCGTGGGTGACGGCATCAATGACGCTCCGGCCCTCACGCAGGCCGATCTCGGCATCGCCGTGAGCCGCGCCAGCGACGTGGCGCGCGAGGCGGCGGACATCATCCTGCTGAAATCGGAAATCGAAGCCGTGCCGGAGGCGCTCGGGCTGGCGCGGGCGACCTTGCGGACGATCAGACAAAATCTGTTCTGGGCGTTCTTCTACAACGCGCTCGGCGTCCCGCTGGCGGCAATGGGTTTCATCAGCCCGATTTTCTGCGCGGCGGCGATGGGTTTTTCCGACCTCATCGTCATCGGCAACGCGCTGCGGCTGCTGCGGTGGCGCAACTAAAAACTGAAAAAGTGTCGGTATCCTTTGTGTAATCAAATTCCGGGTTTTATAGCGGTGGAATAAGGCAATTTCGCTGGTTGCCAGCCCTTTAAGCCGTAATAGTGTCGGTCAAGCTTACACAATTTCGTTTGGGATTGCTTTCAGAACATTATTGCCGATGATGCAATCCGCTTGTGATTAAACAGCTTAAATAGATTCTGGTATTAAAATTCATTGATGGCGTGTTAATTGCTTATTTTCTTGTAGCCAATGTTACGCCTGACGGATTGTTTCGCCTGACTGATGCTGGCGTAAACAAATTAAAATCGCAAAATACCTATCTATGAAAAAATTATTCGTTCTGACTTCGATATTGTTAGCAAGTGGATTCGCTGTGTTCGCTACCGAGGTTACGCCAGCGGGAACCTTTGGAACTCTCTCCGATTTTACGGTCGGAAGCGGCAATCCGAATGATGCCTTTATGACCACAACCATCTTGAATAATGGCAACACCATCACTCTGGGACTGCAAGCTCAACAGCGTTATAGTAATCCTGTGCTTGGCAATAATGGCGCGGGAATTTATTACGCGACTCCCGGAGCAAATAATGGTTTGGACGGTGCAAGTCCTGCTCACTCTACCGGCGCGACGTGGAATTTTGATTTCTATTTTGATACGACCGGTGGTAGCTACACCTATAAGTTATACCTTGGCACGGATGCATCGGTCTGGACCTCGACCTACGGTTACGTCGATCCCGCGAGTTCTCTTTGGGGTAACTCTCCTTCTACCCACAATGGCGGTCAAAATTCGGAAAACATCGTGACTTTAGGCGGAAACCCCAATCTGGAAGGAATTTATAGTTTTGAATTAGTGGCTTATGCTGCGAATGGCAGCGCAATAGGTCATTCCGCCATTAACGTTGTCGTTGGCACCGTTCCCGACGTGGCTTCCACCGCCATGCTTTTAGGCCTTGGTTTCATCGGGCTGGCGGCTTTCGGTTTCAGAAAAAATCGTCTGCAAGCGGTGAAATAATTTCGCCTCCATCAATTCAGAAAGCACCGGTTTTTTAACCGGTGCTTTTTATTTACATTTAGGTAAAGGCTCGCACCGTTCCGCAACGCGGGGCAAATCTTTTTCGCCGCACCGACCCTGCGCGACTGGAATTTGGGATCAGAATCGCCACTGGATCCGCTTCTGAACGGAATAAGGCCGGGCGTTTTAGGATTGGGACAAAAATCTGCTGGTGCGCGGACCGGCGCAGCCGCCCGGCCAAGACGAATTTTGCACTGGGTTTCAGACGCAGAAACCAACGGCGACGTCGTCATCTTCGCGCGAAGGCGGGCGCACTTTCAGGACCCGTGTCCTCCTTCGACGCAACTTGACGTCTGCGACGGTATTGATTATCAAAACAGCCCTTATGAGCCAGACCGAGACACATCATTTTCAGGCGGAGATTCAGCAGTTGCTGAACATCGTCATCCATTCGCTTTACACGGACAAAGAAATCTTCGTCCGAGAGCTGATTTCCAACAGCGCCGACGCCTGCGAGAAACTGCGGTTCAGCCAGTCGTCGGGCAAACCCATTTATCAATCCGAAATCGCGCCGGGCATCAGCCTCACCACAGACGACAAGGCGGGCACCATTACCATCACCGACACCGGGCTGGGCATGACGCACGGTGAACTGGTCGAGAACCTCGGCACCATTGCACATTCCGGCACCAAGGCGTTTCTCCAGCAGCTCGCCGAGGAAAAGAAGCCGGACATGAGCTTGATCGGCCAGTTCGGCGTGGGTTTTTACTCGGCGTTCATGGTGGCGAAGAAGGTCACGGTATTGAGCCGCTCGTTCGCGCCCGAGGAATCGGGCTGGCAATGGACGAGCGAAGGCATGGGCGGCTACAAGCTGGCGCCCGCCGCCGATCTGGCGCGCGGCACCAAGATCACGCTGGAACTCAAGGACGACGCGAAGGAATTCGCGCAGGAAGCCACCGTTGAGCGGATTATCGGGCGTTATTCAAGCTTTGTGCCCTTCCCCATCGAACTGAATGCCAAGCGGCTCAATACCGTTCAAGCCATCTGGGCGCGGAACAAGAACGAGATCAAGGAGGAGGAATACAACGAGTTTTACACCTTCGTCGGCCACGACCACGACAAGCCGCTGTTCCGATTGCATTTCTCGGCGGATGCACCGCTGGTGATCCAGGCGCTGCTGTTTGTGCCGTCGCGCAATTTTGAAACGCTCGGCATGGGCCGGATGGATTCCGAAGTGAACCTGTATTGCCGCAAGATTTTGATTCAGGCGAAGGCGAAAGGACTTTTCCCCGAATGGCTGCGCTTCCTCAAAGGCGTGGTGGACAGCGAAGATTTGCCGCTGAACATCTCGCGCGAGACAATGCAGGACACCTCGCTCATGCAGAAGCTGAACAAGGTGCTGACGAGCCGGTTTCTGAAATTCCTCGACGAGCAATCCGAGAAGGAAGCCGGAGCTTACGAGAAGTTTTATCACGAATATCAACGCTTCCTGAAGGAAGGCGTCGTCACCGATTTCACGCACAAGGAGGCGCTGGGCAAGCTGCTGCGCTTTGAGTCGTCCACGATGGACAAAGGAAAATTGACCTCGCTCGCGGATTACGTGAAGCGGATGACGTCCGACCAGAAGGAAATATATTGCCTGCTCGCGGCGAATCGCGCGGCGGCGGAGGCGAGTCCGTATTTTGAAGTATTCCGCGAACGCAAATGGGAGGTGCTGTTTCTCAACGATCCGTGGGATGAATTCGTGATGGAACATTTGCGGGAATTTGACGGCAAGCCGCTCAAACTCGCCGAAAAAGCAGATTTGAATTTGAGCGAGAAAAAAGTGGGCGCGTTGGCCGAAGATGCCGCGAAGGATCTCGCCAAGTGGCTCAAGGAAACGCTCGGCGACAAGGTGGGTGAAGTGCGCGCCTCGCAACGTCTCGTGGAAAGTCCCGCCGTGGTCGTGGATTCGGACAAATTCATGACCGCCAGCATGAGGCGCATGATGAAGGCGATGAAGCAGGATGGGCCGGATTTACCCGCCGCCAAGCATGACTTTGAAATCAACCCGGCGCATCCGATCATGGCGCAGCTCGATGCCATGCGGCAGAAGGACGCCGCGCTGGCCGCGAGTGTGGCCGAGCAGATCCTCGATAATTCCCGCGTCGCCGCCGGCGTGCTGGAAGATCCGCGCGCGATGTTGACGCGGTTGAATTCGTTGCTCGAAAAAGTGCTGGCGAAAGAATAGTGAAACCTTCTGCCCATTGGCGCGGTCAAAAAAACAGCAACTTGAGATTTGCCCGACGGGATTGGATATGGCATTATCTTGTCATCGTAAAAACAATTTTTACAAAACCATGAGCAAACCAAAAATCATCGCCTATTTGAAACCGACCTGCGGCTGGAGCCAGGGAGTCCGCGCCGTGCTGCGCAAATACGACCTGCCTTATGAAGACCGCGACGTCATCAACGACCCGTTGCAGCGTCAGGAAATGATCGAGAAGAGCGGCCAGATGTTAAGCCCGTGCGTCGAGATCAACGGCCAGATGCTGCCCGACATCAGCGGCGAGGAAGTCGAAGCCTGGATGCTCGCGAACAAAATCGTCACGCCCAACGACCGCACGCCCGACGCGCCGATCAACCAGCCTTGCGCCCACGAAATGCCGCAGAGTTCGCCGTTGAATTTCGCCGTGCGGCGATAAATCTGTAGCGGTGTTCTGTGAGCGTCGCAAAACTTCCGGCGGTCACAGACCGCCGCAAGCCGCGTGGAGCAATCCACGCGGCTTTTTTATTTGAAATGGGCGGCGCGGCAGCGCCGCCCTACCATTATTGGTGGGGCTGACCTGCTGGTCAGCCCAAATCTTTCCGACGACAATTGGTTTGAGATTGGCGGCGCTTCACGGCTAACTTCTCGCTTATGCAAATCGTTTTCTCCATTGCTGCGATGCAACGGCTCGCCAAAAAATGGCAGCGCGCAAACACGCGCATCGGCTTCGTGCCGACGATGGGTTATTTGCACGCTGGGCATTTGAGCCTCGTGAAACGTGCACGGCAGGCGGTTGGCAAGAGCGGCAAAGTGGTCGTCAGCATCTACGTCAACCCGACGCAGTTCGCGCCGACGGAAGACCTTTCAAAATATCCACGCGACTTGAAACGTGATTTGAAATTGTTGCGAGAGTTGAAAGCAGATGTCGTCTTCACGCCCAACGATGCGGAAATGTATCCAAACAAATCTGAAAATGGATTCAGCACTTACGTTGTCGAAGAAAAATTGTCGCAGACAATGGAAGGCGCGTCGCGGCCAACACATTTTCGCGGCGTGACGACGGTGGTGGCAAAACTTTTCAACATCGTGCTGCCGGATGTGGCGGTGTTCGGGCAGAAAGATTTTCAGCAGGCGGCCATTATCAAGCGCATGGTCACGGATTTGAATTTTCCGGTAAAAATCATCGTCGCGCCGACGTTGCGTGAACGCGACGGTCTGGCGATGAGTTCGCGCAACAAATATCTCACTGGCGATTTGCGTCAACAGGCGGCAATTCTTTGGCGCGCGATTTACACCACGCAAGCAGCCGTAAAAAAATCAAAAACAGTTTCAGCGGCAAAACTGAAGGCGGATTTGAAAAAGTTGATTGAAAGCGAGCCGGACGCAAAATTGGATTACGTCGAATTTTTTGAGCCAGAAACTTTGTCGCCGGTTTCAACAGGAAAATTTGGCACGCAAATGGCGCTCGCCGTTTTCGTCGGCAAAACGCGGCTGATTGACAACACACGGCTTTAATTTTTTAGACAGAATTAACAAAATTTTACAGAATTAGAATAGGCTGCTTTTATTCTGTTAATTTTGTAAATTCTGTCTGCAAGAATGAAACAATTCGATTATCTCGTTCTCGGCAGCGGCATCGCGGGGCTGACGTTCGCGTTGCAGGTCGCGCCGCGCGGGCGTGTGGCCATCGTTACGAAAAAAGATCGCGCGGAGTCGAACACGAATTACGCGCAGGGCGGCATCGCGTCGGTGACGAGCAAGGAGGATTCGTTCGAGTTGCACGTGCGCGACACGCTCGAAGCGGGCGCGGGTTTGTGCAAAGAAAATGTCGTGCGCACGATCGTCGAGGAAGGCCCGGCGCGGATTCAGGAATTGATCGAACTCGGAATGAAATTTTCCGAGCGTGAAATCCCAAAATCGGACGGCGCACATGAACTGGATCTTGGCCGGGAGGGCGGACATTCGAAACGGCGAATTCTTCACGCCAAGGACGTGACCGGACGCGAAATTGAGCGCGCGCTGCTCAACGCGGTTTCGCGCCAGCCAAACATCGAGATCTTTGAGAATCATCTGGCGATTGATTTGATCACCAGCCAGAAGCTCGGCTACGTCGGCGAGAACCGCTGCCTCGGGGCGTATGTCTTTGACAAGAAGGCGGACCGGGTCTGGACGTTTTCCGCCCCGGTGACGCTGGTGGCGACAGGCGGCTGCGGCAAAGTTTATCTTTACACGACGAATCCCGACATTGCGACCGGCGACGGCGTGGCGATGGCCTATCGCGCGGGCGGGGCGATTGCGAACATGGAGTTCGTCCAGTTTCATCCGACCTGCCTGTATCATCCCAAGGCAAAATCGTTTCTCGTCAGCGAGGCCGTGCGCGGCGAGGGCGGCGTTTTGAAAACGCTCGACGGCCGGGAATTCATGGACGCCCATCATCCGTTGAAATCACTCGCACCGCGCGACGTGGTGGCGCGAGCGATTGACAGTGAAATGAAGAAATCCGGCGCGGAACACGTCTGGCTGGACATCACCCACAAGCCGGCGCGCTTCATCATTGACCGGTTTCCCAACATCTACCAGACGTGCCTGCGCTACGGTATTGACATCACCAAGGAGCCGATTCCGGTCGTGCCGGCGGCGCATTATCAGTGCGGGGGCGTGGTGACGAACGTGGACGGCGAGACGGACATCGCCGGGCTTTACGCGGTGGGCGAGGCGGCCTGCACCGGATTGCACGGCGCGAACCGGCTGGCGAGCAATTCACTTTTGGAAGCGCTGGTTTGCGCGCATCGGGCGGCTGCAAAAATCATTTCCGGGCCGCACGAAAAATCGGATTTGAAAATTCCGCTCTGGCAGCCGGGCAACGCAACGAACGCGGACGAACTGGTCGTCGTCTCGCACAACTGGGATGAAATCCGGCGGCTGATGTGGGATTACGTCGGCATTGTGCGGACGAACAAGCGGCTGGAGCGCGCGAAGAAACGCATCGCGAACCTGCAGGAGGAGATTCACGATTACTACTGGAATTTCATCGTGACGAGCGACCTGCTGGAGCTGCGCAACATCGCGACGGTGGCGGAGCTGATCGTGCGCTGCGCGTTGATGCGCCCGGAAAGCCGCGGGCTGAACTACAACCTGGATTTTCCGAACCTGAATCCCGACTGGTCGCAGCGCGACAGCGAAGTGCGAAAAACTATTTGATTGAGTCCAGCGACGTCTTTGCCTGAACAATGAGGCTTCGCAGTTGCGTCATCTGGTCCGAGTTCAACTGAATTTTCGGCCAGTCGCCGAACTGGATGAACGTCTTGATGCCGCCCTGCCGCCGGTCGCTGTGCGCGATGACGCGCAAACCGGACTTGGTGGTGTAGCTGGCGTCGAAGCCCGCGAGCGGCGTCACGTCGTAGGAGATTTTGCCAAGATATTCAATGCCGGCGGCCAGCGACTCCAGCTCGTCGTAGTCCACTTTCATGGAAAGTTTGGGAATGAAATCGGCCGGCGACCTGCCGCTGCCGCTGCCGGTGAAGTCAATCGCGATGCCGTAGGCTTTTTGACCTTGTCCGGTGTCGGTGGATTCCTTGCTGCGGACGGTGATGGTCGCATCATTGACATAGAAACTTCCGACGGTGCTGAAACCTTTGACGATGACCGTGTCGGTTTGTTTCTCGAAAGTTTCGATGAGGGTGGCCGGCACGTTGGTGGTCTGCGCGTGTGACGCGACGGCCAGCAGCAGGCTCGCGCCAATGCCGGCCAGGATGATTTTGAAGCGGGACATAATTTTTCTGGTTCCTGAATCAATTGGTTTGACGGACACCAGTTCAAACTCCGCTCCGGGAAAAAAGTTGCGCTCCATTCAGCTCGCTGACCTTGCAAGTCGGTAGCAGAAGCGGCTTAAAATAAAACCTTGCTGCCAGTCGTCGGCAGGAGTAATACAAACCTGCTGGTTGGTAACCTGAACTGAAAACCAAATTCCTTATGAACCGTTCCAACATCAAAATCAATTTGGTTGGGACGCTCCTAGTCCTGTGCGGGCACACGGGCTTCGCGCAGGGGTTTATCAATTTGAATTTCGAGTCGGCAAATGTTTCAGAACAAATTTCGCACAATACTCCTGTCACAGATGCCATCCCTGGCTGGAATGCGTATATTAGCGGGGTTCTTCAAACAACTATATGGTGTAACGATGTTCCTTTGGCAGCCCCAGAAGTGTGTTTGATTAATACAAATAACTCGAGCGTATCTCATAAATGCCGCAAGAGGATGATTACCGCCGCCAAATGAACAAAGCCTTGAAAATTCTCCGCGTGGTATTCATAACGGACCACCAGCCGGCGGAAGTGGAAGAGCCAGGCAAAGAGCCGCTCGATTTT
>DATCBW010000227.1:0-7579 GCA_036511615.1 Verrucomicrobiia bacterium
GGCAAAATGAAGCGCGACGAGTTCATGAAGGAGATCGCCGACGCGACGCGCGACATCGTGGCGAAGGCCAAGAGCCATGAAAGCGACACTGTGCCCGGCGATTATGGCAAGCTCAACGTGCCGTGCCCAAAATGCGGCGGCGAGGTTCTGGAGAATTACAAAAAATTCCAGTGCCAGAAATGCGATTTCGCGCTCTGGAAAATTGTCGCGAGCCGGCAGTTGGAAATTTCCGAGGTCGAGGAACTCATCAGCAAAGGAACGGTCGGGCCGCTGCAAGGTTTTCGCAGCAAGCAGGGATTTCCGTTTGCGGCGATCATCAAGATGGGCGCGGAGTTCAAGCCGGAGTTTGATTTCGGGAATGACAAAAATGTGGACGGCGCTGATGCCGCGCCGATGGATTTCACCGGCAAGGAACCGCTCGGCAAATGTCCGAAATGCGGTGGGCGCGTTTTCGACGGCGGGATGAATTATCTTTGCGAAAACGCGACGGGCGCGGCGAAAACCTGCACGTTCAAAACCGGCAAAATTATTTTGCAGCAGCCGATCGAGGCGGCGCAGGTGAAAAAAATGCTGGAGACGGGCAAGACGGATTTGCTCACGAAATTTATATCCAAGAAAAACAATCGCGCGTTCAAGGCGTTTCTCGTGATCAAGGACGGCGGCACGGCGTTTGAATTCGCGCCGCGCGAACCGAAGGCGGGCAAGGCGAAGGACGGCACGCCGCGCGAGCCGCCGCCGAAGATTGATTTCACAGGCAAGGAGGTTGTCGGCAAATGCCCGAAGTGCGGCGGCCAGGTGTTTGACACCGAGGTTGGATATATTTGTGAAAACTCGCAGCGCGAAGCGAAGCGCTGCACCTTCAAGCCCATCGGCAAGACGATTTTGGAGCAGCCGATTGACGCGGTGCAGGCGGCGAAAATTCTCGCCACGAAGAAAAGTGACTTGCTCGACAAATTTATTTCCAAGGCGGGCAAGCCATTCCCGGCGTTTCTGGTGATGGACGCGAAAGGCAAGATCACCTTCGACTTCCCGCCGCGCGAAGGCGACTGAGCTTCACGGCGGGCTGGTCGTGATGCCTTTGAGCCGTGTGGCGTGGGGAAAGGTGATCGCCGGTTTTTCCGTGGCGAGCGCCCGGCCAAAGTCGAGCATGGTTTTCTGGCCTTCCGCCTCGATCTTCAGCGGCGGCAGGAACAAGTTCACGGTGACGCCTTTCAGTCTGCCGACAAAATTCTGCCAGAGCGTGTCGCCGGCGTCCTTCCGTTTCAGCGGGGCGAGGATGACCTCCATCTTGGGCGTGCCGGCGGAGCGCTAAAAAGACCAGCGCGTTGCCCCGTGCCATCTTTTGGACGGTGGCAGAAATCATTGCGCGACATTTTCAACGTCCACTGTTTTATTTCAAGCATTGAGCGTCGTTCTTTTGCCTGTTACAAAACGCCGGACAAATGCAGCTTCATTCCAAGCAAATCGGCCACGGCGAACCGCTCGTGTTGCTGCACGGGCTGTTCGGTTCGGCGGACAACTGGCATCCGGTCGCGCAACGGCTGGCCGAAAAGTTTCACGTCTTTGCCCTGGACCAGCGCAACCACGGCCAGTCGCCGCACAGCGACGCGATGGATTATGCGTTGCTGGCCGGCGACGTGGATGAATTCATGGCCGCGCAGGGACTGGCGACCGCGCGGGTCATCGGCCATTCGCTGGGCGGCAAGGTGGCGATGCAGTTCGCGCTACAATTTCCGCACCGGGTGGAAAAACTCGTCGTGGCCGATATGGCACCGCGCGCGTATGAGCCGGCGCACGACCATATTTTCGCCGCGCTGCTGGCGCTGGATTTGCCGGCGTTCCAGACGCGCCAGCAGATTGAGGACGCGCTCGCACCGGCCATCCCCGGCCTGGCCCTGCGCCGGTTTCTGCTGAAAAACCTGGGACGCGACGGGAATGGAAAATTTTTCTGGAAAATAAATCTGCGCGGCCTTTCAGAGAATTATTTGAAACTGGGCGAACCGCTTTCCGCATCCGCGCCGTTCACCAAACCGGCGCTGTTCATTCGCGGCGGCAAGTCCAATTACATCAACGCCGGGGACGAACCGTTGATCCGCGAATTGTTTCCGCAGGCACAAATCCGCACGCTGGCCGAAGCGGGCCACCTGATCCATGCCGACCGGCCGGAGGAATTTTTGCGGCTGGTGCTGGAATTTTTGTGAAACCACGAACCACGCGAACCACACGACGAGCCTGCTTCATTGCATTGTCCCCATTCGTTTGTCGAGACAGATGGCATCGGACAAGGGAATGGGGACAAAGGAACTCGGCAAGCGGCTTTCCTGGAATGACGGCTCACGGGGATGCTCGCTCCACCAGGCTTGAAAGCAATCTCGAAGTTCTTTCGTGTGTTTCGTATGTTTCGTGGTTAACAATTCCGCATGGAAACGCCGCCAGAATCTCCGCCTGAAATCCGCGACAAGTGGATTCAGAAATTTCTCGCGCACTTGGCAGTGGATCGCGGCGCGTTCATCGCGCTGACCAGCGTGCAGGACAGCGGATTGGAAATGCCGAAGTAATTCTTTTATAGCAAAGGCAAATACCAGGAGCAGATTCGCACCATGTGCCTGACAAGTTATCCGATGCAGTTGTGCATCGAAATTAACGATGCTGGAGATTAAAATATCAATTATGGTATTCTCATGAAGGTTGGTAACGTTAGGCCACAAGACGCACCACACAAAATTATGAAAATCACAATTATAAAAAACGCGATTTTAGCTGCAGTCGGAGTTATCTTGGCGGTCGGAGGCATCTTCTATGCTGCCTATGCTTTAGCCGTAGGCGGTTGGGGTTTTGTTCCGGCTGTCGTTATAGCAATTGCGGGCATTTTTTTGCTATTCAACGTCAATTTTCCAAGTCGGATAGACGGATTAACCTTCGTCTTAACCTTCGTCTTATCCTTCATCGTTATTGGGTTGCTTGCTGTTGTGGTGGTAATAGCTACTTTTGGTAGTGGTTAATAATCCATGTGCAAAGTGGTCTGCCCTTTGTTGTGAAACAAAATCATCGGTCAGTATTTCCATTTTGCTGCAAGTTGCGGCGGAATGTTGTATTTGTTTCGTGTGACTAACGAGACAACGCCCAAACCGCTGCCGGTGGACAAGTGGGTTCAAAAATTCCTGTCGCATCTGGCGGTGGATCGCGGCGCATCGGTTTATACGCAGCGGAATTACCGGCAGGCATTGACGGAATTTTTTCGGTGGCATCTTAACGAATGCAAATCACCGCCCGTGTGGGAAAAACTTCAGCGCGACGATTTCCGAAGTTTCGTGCGTTTCCTCGGTCGAAATAATTTGAGCCGCGCGGCGACGCAGTTGCGGTTTTCGGCGCTGCGGACGTTTTACAAATTTCTGATGCGGCAGGGCATCGTCGAGCATTTGCCGATAAAAAATCTGTCGCTGCCGAAACTGGAAAAACGGCTGCCGCGCTTTTTGACGGTTCAACAAATGGCGGAGTTGCTCGCGGCTCCGGCAAAATTGCTGGCAACGCAGCAGCAGAAAAAAGGTCCGGGCCGTCCGATTTCGGCGGAAGTTTGTCAGCGCGACATCGCAGTGCTGGAGACGATTTATTCGTGCGGGCTGCGCATCAGCGAACTGTGCGGGCTGCGGGTGGAGGATGTTGACTGGAACGAACAGATCGTGCGCGTTCGCGGCAAGGGGAAAAAGGAACGGCTCGTGCCGGTGGGTGAACCGGCGTTGAAGGCGGTTCAAAATTATTGGTGCGCCCTGCTGGAACCGCCGGTGGGAGTTCAGCCGGTTTTTCGCGCGGACACGCGCCGCGCCGCGCCGCTGTCGCCGCTGCAACTGTCGCGGCGGCTAAAAAAATATCTCATCCTCGCCGGGCTGGATCCGGGTTTGACGCCGCACAAGTTGCGGCACAGTTACGCGACGCATCTGCTGGACGCGGGCGCGGATTTGCGCAGTGTGCAGGAGCTGCTCGGCCACGCGCATCTGGTCACGACGCAGGTCTACACGCACGTCACGACCGAGCGGCTGAAACGGGCTTATGACGCGGCGCATCCGCGGGCGTGATTGTCCGGCTGTCAAAGTTTGCCAATTTCTGCATTGTGAATTGATTTGAATTCCGCCGCAGCTTTTGCAGAATAATCTTCAAGGAATTTTTTCCTGTCAGTTGATGAACTGGTCTTTTGCATTTCGACGGAACCTGGCGGCGAAGCCGGACTTTTTTTGGACGGGTGATCTTTACCCGCGAGTCCCGGCCTTGCTGACTGCCGTCTGCCTGGGCTGGTTGCCGGTGCCGGACGGGGGCGGTGGAACCGTCCGCGCATGAACGCCAACTTGCTTTTTGTCGCTGTCGCCGCGTTGGTTCTCGCTCTTCCAACTGGATTCCGATGGCCGCGCTGCTGGCTGGCGGCCACGCTGGTTGGCGTGGTGGCGGGGCTGGCTGCGTCGGTGATGGTGCTCGTGGCCGGAACCGGTTGGGAATGGCGCAGCGGGTTTCTGGTCGGAGGTGAACCGTTGCACCTGCGGTTGGATGGTTTGAGCGCCTTCTTTCTGGTTTTGCTTTGCGTCATTGGTGGGGTGGGGGCGGTGTATGCCGGCGAATATTGGCCGGACACAGCGCATCCGCGTTCGGCCAAGACGGGGCGTATCTGGTGGAGCGTGATGCTGTTGAGCCTCGGCGGCGTGCTGCTCGTGTCCAACGGACTCCACTTTCTCATTGTGTGGGAAATCTTCACGATCAGCGCTTATTTTCTGATCACGGCGGATCGTCCGCGCTGCGAGGTGCGGGCGGCGGGCTGGCTGTATCTGGTGGCGTCGCACGCGGCCACGCTGGCATTGTTCGGCTTCTTCACCGTGCTGGCGGCGCGCACCGGCAGTTGGGAACTCGGACCAATGAAGGATCATCCGGAACTTGCGCCGTTGTTCTGGCTGGCGTTGTTTGGCTTTGGCGTGAAAGCCGGTTTGTTTCCCCTGCACATCTGGCTGCCCTCGGCGCACGCCAACGCGCCGAGCCATGTTTCGGCCATGCTTTCTGGTGTCACGCTCAAAATCGGCATCTACGGTCTCGTGCGCTTCAGCGGCTGGCTGCCGTTGCCGGACGGCGCTGGCTGGGTGGTGGCGCTGCTCGGCGTGACCAGCGCGGTGCTGGGCGTGGCTTTCGCGCTGGGGCAGCATGATCTCAAGCGCCTGCTCGCCTATCACAGCGTCGAAAACATCGGCATCATTCTCATCGGGCTCGGTTTCGCGCTCGTCGCGGTTCAACAGGGAAACTCGGCATGGGGCCGGCTCGCGCTGGCCGGGGCGCTGCTGCATGTGTGGAATCATGGCTTGTTCAAGTCGCTTCTGTTTTTCGGCGCGGGCTCGGTGTTGCATGGAACCGGCACGCGGGAAATGAGCCAGTTGGGCGGGCTGTGGCGGGTGATGCCGTGGACGGCGGGATTGTTTGCGCTCGGCGCGGTGGCGATTTCCGGCCTGCCGCCGCTCAACGGTTTCGTGAGCGAATGGCTGGTGTATCTCGGCTTGTTCGACGCCACGCTTTCCCACGGTCCCTCGGCCTGGGCGGCGATTCCGGCGGCGATTCTGCTCGGCGTGACCGGGGCGCTGGCGCTGGCGTGTTTCACGAAAGTCTGCGGCGTGGTTTTTCTGGGCGCTCCGCGTTCCTCCGCGGCGGCGAACGCGCATGAATGCGGTCCGGCCATGCGCGGCGCGATGCTGGTGCTCGGCACGGCGTGCGTGGCCATCGGTCTGGCACCGGTCGTTTTCTGGCCCGCCGTGGTGAGCGCGATGGACGTTTGGAATCCTGCCTGGGCCGGCGCGGCAACACCAGTGTCGCTGTCAGCTCTTGGTTCGTTTCATGTCGCGCTGGCGGTTTTGGCGCTGGCGATGGCCGGCTGGCTTTGGCGACGAGTCCGTCACGGCGGCCTGACCCGGGCGCTGACGTGGGATTGCGGTTACGCGCTGCCAACTGCGCGGATGCAATACACGGCCGGCTCGTTCACGGGCATCATCAACGAGTGGTTCGCTTGGATCTTGAGACCGGAGCGGCATCAGCAGCTTCCCGAAAATCTTTTCCTCACGGGTGCGCTTCACACGGAGCATACGCCGGAGACGGTGCTCGAAAAAATTGTCCAGCCGGCGGCCTTGCTGGTCATGCGCGTTTCAACGGCCGCCCGGAGTCTTCAACACGGCCGGGTGCAAGCCTACTTGCTGTATTTGCTGATCGGCATTGGCGCGCTGTCCTTGCTGGTTCTATTGGGAGGTAACCAATGAGGCTATCGGCTCGGCGATGCTTCGCGGTAGCGCAGAATTGTATTCTGCTGTATCGCCGAATTGCATTCGGCAGAACTTCCGACACCGCCACGCCCATTTCAATTAGCGAGGCGGCCAGCAGGTTGCAAACCTGCGATACAGCAGAATGTAATTCTGCGCTACAAGGCAGTTGCAAACCCGCAAGCCATCTGGGGGATTCATCACTATGTATTTGAACCTTATCCAAATTGCCGAGTCGTTTGGCGTCTCGGAAAGCGTCGTGGAAGGCTGGATCCGCAACGAAGGCCTGCCTTGCACGCCGGATCGGGGCCGGTTGTTGTTTGACCGTGCGCAGGTGACGGAATGGGCGGCGGAGCGCGGTCTCGGCGCGCGGGCCGGATTTCTGGCGCCCGCCGATTCGGCGCTCACGACGCATTTGCGGGTCGGGCCGTTGTTGCGCGCGGGCGGCATCTGGCGCGACGTGGCGGCGGCGGAAGCGCTGGACGTTTTTGCGCGCATCATCACCGCGCTGCCTGGCGCGACGCCGCCCGTTCGTCAACTGCTTGGCCAGCGCGTGCGGGCCAAAGGCGGCGTGACGATGGCCCCGGTCGGCGGCGGATTCGCCCTGCCGCATCCCAGCGCCCGCATCACGCTCGGTCGTGATTCCGGCACGGTGGCGTTGCTGCTGTTGCGCGATGACCTGGCATTGCCTGAACCGCCGGTGGATGGTGTGCCGGTGCGACGATTGCTTTTCTTCATCGCACCCTCGCCGCGCGGGCATCTGGATTTGTTGGCCCGCTTGAGCCGCAGTCTGGTTCAAGGACCATTGCGTGGGCTTGTTGAAAAAAACGCTCCCGACGTAGAAATATTTCAGGCCGTGGAGGCGATGGATGCGGCGGTGGCGGAGGCAAAACCATGACTCTGGTGATTAGACTCCTCAATTTCAGAGGCGCGCGATGACTTTAATTTTCGAATTTATTCTCCGCCTTGCGCTGTGGCTGCTGCTCGCGCCGCTGCTGCCGGGCATCATCAACAAAGTGAAAGCCTGGGTGGCCGGACGGTGCGGACCACCGGTGCTGCAAATCTATTACGACCTCGCGAAGCTGTGGCGAAAAGGCGTGGTGATGAGCAACCTTGCTTCGCCGGGATTTATCATCGGCCCGGCGGTGGCGTGGGTGGCGCTGACCGGCGCGGCGCTGTTGCTGCCGCTGGGACCGGCGGGCGGCGTGGTGAGTTTTCGTGGCGATGTGCTGTTGCTGATTTACCTGCTGGCGCTGGCGCGGTTTTGCATGGCCTGGGCCGCGATGGAAACCGGTTCGGCGTTC
>DATCBW010000228.1:0-18925 GCA_036511615.1 Verrucomicrobiia bacterium
GGCACGCACTTTTTCCGACGGCAGCAACGCCGCCACGACCTGCCATTGTTCGTTGGTCAGTTCCATCCATAACCATCTATAAATCAACCGCAAAAATTACAAGCCCTATTTATGAGATACGCTCTAAGTAATGGATGCGTTCCAAAATCCGGCGAGTGGAGGCGCTCACCAGCAGCCACACCGCCAGCACCAGCAAAATGTCCAAGGTGGAAGTGCGATACAAAAAGGCGAAAGGATGGCCGGAAAATATCAACGACGGCAGCTTGAGCAGGTCGTCCAGATAGCAGATCGCCAGAATGGCCAGAAAACCAAGGTTTTGATACAAAACAATTCTCGTCAGTTGCAAATTATTTTTCATACGTCAAAAGTTGATTCGCGGAAAGTGTCGCCTGCCAAACATTCAACTGCTCGCCTCGAATAATGAAAATGACGGCATAAAACATGCCACGACAAATGCAACAGCAACCATCGCGGGAGTGTCCTGAAAATGTGCAAACGGCCAGTGGATTTTGCGACAATCAACGTGAGGAATAATCTGCGGCTAAAAAGTTCCCCTTGGTCCCGTGAAGCAGTTGCCGCCTTCCGAGTGACGCGAGACAACATCCGCCCAACGTCCAACGCGAAGTTCATCACCCGTTCATTCCAACCGGCGCGGTGATCCACCCCGGCGCTTATTTTTTATCGCCCGTTTGCGGCGTTGGCTTGAACGTGCGCACATAGGCCGTCAAGGCTTCGATCTCTGAAGGGGATAATTTTTCCGCAAAAGCCGGCATGGCCCGGGGACCGGTTTTGATCGCGTTTATGATCTGGTCATCCGTGGTGTCATCCTGCCACATGGCGTCGGTCAGATTTTGCGCCCCGACGAGCCGGCCGTGGAAGGTCCGGGCGCGACCGTTCTGGCCGTGACAGGTGGCGCAATTTTCGCCGAACAAGCCGTGGGCATCCACTTTGTCTTTCGGATAATTCGCCTGACTGGCAGCCAGGGTGCCGGTTGACGCGCAGCCGGAAATTAAAAAAACAAGTCCCGGAATGGCGGCCAGCAGGCACAACAAGACGATTTTACTTTTCATATTCCGTATCATATTCCAAAACGGATGTTTTGTCATCTGGCCAAATTGTCCGTGCCGGCTGCGGCACCTCACGCGCGCTGCCGGGTCGCTTCGTATAGGAACACTCCTGTCGCGACGGCCACGTTCAGAGAATTCATGTGCGAAGGCATCGGGATTTCCACGGTGTCATCGCACGCGGCGAGCGCGTCCGCCGTGAGGCCCGGCCCTTCTGCGCCAAAGACCAGACAGCAGTCACCCCGCAAATCCACGGCGGCCAGCTTCTTCGCGCCGGGCCGGGGATGCGCCGCCAGACAACGCACGCCCCGCGCTCGCAACACCGTCAATGTTTCCACCAGACCGGCCACCCGCACCAACGGCTGCTCAAAGATGGCGCCCATGGAACCGGAAACCGCGCGGCGCTGGAACGGACTGCCGCACGTTTCGCCCACGATCAAAAAATGCGCCCCAAACGCCGCGCAGTTTCGGACTATCGCGCCGAGATTTTCCGCGCTGGCAATGCCTTCCACGGCGGCGAGCAGCCAAGGCCGGGGAGATTTTTCCAGCAGCGTTTCAAAATCCAGCGGCGGCGGAATTCTGGCCACGGCCAGTGCGCCTTGATGCATCGAATAACCCGTGATGGTTTCCAACACCTTCTGTTCGGCGACGTAAATGGGAATTTCTGTTTCCGGCCGCGCACGGAGCTGTGGTTCGAGCTGATCCAGCCACGCCGGTGTGAGCAGCGCGGAGACCACGTTGAACCGGCTCGCCAGCAGACGCTTGATCACCTTGCTGTTCGCAGCCACCAGCACGCCTTTGCGCTCGTGTTCCTCGATGCGGCGAAGGGTCAGATACAACGCCAGTTCCGGCGCGTCGAGAGTTTGAACGGGTTGAAGGTGCAAGATCGCCACGCCGGAATTAAAGCGTGCGGCAGCGGCAATGAAAAGCGCGGAGAAACGTCTTCGGCGAATTAAGGAAGCGCTGAATAAATCACCAACCATTTTCAATTTGCGACTGATTGCTCATAAATCAGCGGGTGATAAATGAAAACATCTCTTTATTTAGCGCTTCCTTAACGGTGAAAGCGCAAATCCACGGGACGATGCCTGACGGTTGTGCTTGCCGCATTCGCGCCAATTCTAAAAATTCGCGTCCACCCGATTTTTTGCGCTGCTTCCGCAAACGGCAGCTTGACGTGCGTCGGCGTTTCACCGAAGCTGCCCGCAAGCTGCGTTTCACCGCAGCCAATGATTATGATGATTCTACGATTCCCGGTGATGGCGGCGGCCTGCGTGTGTTTGCTCGGCTGCAACAAGTCTCCCCAAACCAGCGGCGACAGCAATGCCGGCACAAGTGTTCCGAGCGTGACGGCTGCACCCGCAGTTGGCGGAGAAATGACCACAACCGCGAGCGGCCTGAAATATCAGGTGTTGAAACACGGCACAGGCACGGTTTCGCCCAAGGCCACCGACACGGTGAAGGTGCATTATGAAGGCCGGCTGCTCGACGGCACGGTCTTCGACAGTTCCATCGCGCGCGGCCAGCCGATCAGCTTTCGATTGAACCAAGTCATTCCCGGCTGGACGGAAGGGTTGCAACTGATGAAGGTGGGCGACAAGTTCAAGTTCGAAATTCCGCCGAACCTCGCCTACGGCGCGAAAAGTCCGTCTCCGGCGATTCCGCCAAACAGCACACTGGTGTTCGAGGTGGAATTGCTCGGCATCGAATAACGGCCGCCTCACTTCCATGCTGGAAATTCCCCAGGCATGAATTGACAAAAGTTCGGGCGCGACGCCCGAACTCACACGCGAGACGCGTGCGCTCCCCATTCCTGTCTCGGAGTTCGGATTTGTTACAGCAAGCAACCCTGGCACCCATCTGCGGCCAAAAAGAAGGGGTTGGCAGCCGGGCGGAGTTGGTGCAAATTGACCTGGCGATGGCGGACCAGTCAAAATTTCTTCAGGGACAGTTGCTGCTCGACGGCGGGCAGTTGGGAGGTTCGTTTTTTCAGCGCACCGTCGTGCTCGTCTGCCAGCACAACCCCGAGGGCGCGTTCGGCCTCGTTCTCAACCGCGCGCTGGGCAAGACCGTTGGTGAGATGATTGTCGCCGACCTGCCCGATACGCTCAAGGAATCACCGCTGTATCTCGGCGGCCCGGTGCAGCCCGGCGCGTTGAGTTTTCTGCACACCGACAGCTTCATTCCCGACGCCGACGTGATGCCGAATCTCGCGCTCGGCCATTCGCTCGACGATTTGCTGGAAGTCGGCGAATCCTTTTCGCCCGCGAAAAAAGTCCGGCTCTTTGCCGGTTACGCCGGCTGGAGTCCCGGCCAGTTGGAAATGGAAATGAAACGCAAGGCGTGGCTGACTTTTCCCGCGTCGGTCGAACTTGTCTTTGAAACGCCGCCCGAACAGCTCTGGCAAAAAATCTTGAAGGACAAAGGCGGCTGGAAAAACAAACTGCTCTCGCAGATGCCGGATGATCCGTCGCTGAATTAGCACGTAGCAGCCGACGTGAGTAGGCTCATTTCAAAGCCGGGACTTTGATTGGAGCCTCTTCACGTCGGCTGCGACGAAATCAATTGGCCTCGACGCGCAGCAAGGCCGCTTCTGACGTTGCCAAAAGTTCCGTCCGCTCCAGGCTCGCCGGAATCAAACTGAACTGGCCGGCCGACAATTTCACCGTTGTCGCGCGGCCCTTAATTTCAATTGCGCCAGCAGTCATGGCAATAATTTGGAGTTTGTTTGGTTTCAGCAAACCGCCCGCATCGGAATTCAGTTTCCACGTTTCGACATTGAACAGCGGATTGGCGACAAGCAAACGCTTTTGAATTTTTCCTTCGGTGACAAATTTTGTTTCCACCACCTTCGGCTCGAAGTCGTTGAAATCAATGCTCGCCAGCGATTGCGCGACGTGCAGTTCTCGCGGCTTACCGTCGAGACCGACTCGGTTCCAGTCGAACACGCGGTAAGTCGTGTCGGAATTCTGCTGGATTTCAAAGATCACCAAGCCGTCGCCAATTGCGTGGACTCGGCCGCTCGGCAAAAACATCGCTTCGCCCGCGCGCACGGACACCCGATGAAAACAATCCGCCACGCTCCCATTGGAAATCTTTTTCTCAAACTCCGCGCGCGTCATGCCGCGTTTCAATCCGACATAAAGGCAGGCATCCGGTGCGGCGTCGGCGATAAACCACATTTCCGTCTTGGGTTCACCTTTGAGTTCCGCAGCCTTGCTCGCGGGTGGATGAACCTGTAGCGACAATTTTTCGCGCGCGTCGAGAATTTTGCAGAGCAACGGAAAACGTCCGTCCGCCGCCGGTTTCGCGCCGCCGAGAACTTCCGCCGCGTGGTTTTCCATGAGCCAGCGGAGGTTTTTCCCGGCGAGCGGGCCGTTGGCAATGACACTGGCGTCGCCAGGCCGGTCGGAAATTTCCCACGATTCGCCGATGGGTTTGCCGGCCGGAATTTTTTTGGCGTAAAGCCGTTCGAGTTCGCGTCCGCCCCAGACGCGGTCCTTGAAAATGGGCTGAAAAGTCAGCGGATAAAGCATTTTAAGCGGTGACGGTTTCAGCCGGTTTCGTTTCACCATCGCTGGCGGTGTTTTCAATGAAATGCCCGTGGGCGCGGAATTTTTCGTAGCGTTGCTGCAAGCGCGCCGGCACGGGCAGGGCGAGAATTTCTTCCAGATGCTTGAGCAGATGCGTTTTCAAATTCGCGACCGTTTCGGCGACATTTGTATGCGCGCCGCCGAGCGGTTCCGGGATGATTTCGTCCACAAGCTTGAGGTGCAGCAAATCCTTCGCGGTGATTTTGAGCGCGGCGGCGGCCTTGGCGGCGTTGGCTCGCTCTTTCCACAAGATCAGCGCGCAGGCTTCCGGATTGATGACGGAATAATAGGCGTTCTCCAAAATCAAAACGCGGTCCGCGACGCCGATGCCCAGCGCGCCGCCGGAACCGCCTTCGCCGACGATGGCGGCAATGATGGGAACTTCGAGCAAAGTCATTTCGCGCAGGTTGACGGCGATGGCCTCGGCGATGTGCCGTTCCTCGGCGGCGACGCCGGGATACGCGCCCGCCGTGTCAATGAGCGTGATGATGGGCAGGCCGAACTTGTTCGCCAGCCGCATCAGCCGGAGCGCCTTGCGGTAGCCTTCGGGATGCGCGGAACCGAAGTTGCGCAGAATATTTTCCTTTGTGTCGCGGCCTTTTTGCGTGCCGATGACGACGACGCGGTGTTCGCCCAGTTTGGCAAAGCCGCCGACCATCGCGTGATCCTCGGCAAAAAGCCGGTCGCCGTGCAGTTCCTGAAAATCAGTGAAGGTTTTCTGGAAATAATCGAGCGTGTAAGGCCGCTTGGGATGGCGCGCAAGCTGGACGCGCTGCCAGGGGTTCAGATTCAGGAAAACCTGCCGGCGGGTTTCCTCCAGTTTTTTTTCGATGAGCTGGATTTCCTCCTCGAAACTGATGCCCAGCGAATGTTTTTCCGGATGCTGGCGGAGTTCGTCGAGCTTGTTCTGCAGTTCGGTGATCGGCTTCTCGAAATCAAGCTGATGTTTCATGCGTGTGAAATCTTAAATGCTGGCAAGGTTTCAATCAATGCGGAATTCCCGCCGCGTTGCAAGTCAAAATTGCGTTTCAGCCTGAAACTTCGGCATGACGACAAAGCGCGCGGCTTCGGGGAAAAGCGAAAGGCCGGACTTTCGTCCGGCCTTCGCGGTGACAAGGTTTAAACGCCTTCACCAAGGCGCTCAGAAGGGCGACGCGACCAACTTGGGGGCGCTGTCCGAGCCGCGCCGCTAGCAAAACCTCTATGCCAACCCTAAACGGACAGCGAAATCTTCACCCAACTGTTCTTTCAGACGCATCCGGCGCTGAAATGGTTCAAACTTTTTTCAAAAATCTTTTGGACACTCGCCACTGCTCTGAAAACCGAAAAAAACTTAAACTATTAACCGTTTAGTTACAAGTTACAATTTTGTAATGTCGGAATAAATCTTCACCGGACGGGACTGGATGACGCGCGCCAGCGGTGTTCGTCCGTCCGGCGACAACGATTCACGCAATGCGGCCTCCTTGCCCGCGCCGGAAACCAGAACCCATATGTTTTTCGCGGCGATTATCATTTTATGGCTCATGGAAATTCTGGTTGGCGGCGGCTTGGGCGAATTGTTCACGACCAAAAACGGGACAGAAATGTCCGGGATTTTTGCAGCGGCGCCCGGAAAAAGCGAGGCGACATGACCGTCCTCGCCCATGCCGAGAAAAATCAAATCCAGAATCGGAAGCGAACTTTTGCAAGGCATAATCTTACGCAATTCTTCCTCGGCAATTTGCACGGCTGATCCGGGCGAATCTTCTCCTCGAATCCGATGAATTTGATTTTCAGAGATTTTCAGCGGCGAAAACAAAAGCTCGTCCGCCATTTTGAAGTTGCTGTCCGGGTCGGTCGGCGGAACGCAGCGCTCGTCCGCCCAGAAAAAATGGACGTGGGCGAAAGAAACGGCGCGTGATTTATTCTGCTCGACGGTGGCGGCGAAGAATTTTTGCGTAATACGCCCGCCGGAAAGCGCGACGCAATGCGGTTTGCCCGCGCGGTTGGCCGCTGCGATTTCGTCCAGCCATGCGCTGGCGGCGGCACGGGCCAGTTCGTCAGCGCTGGCAAAGGAAATCAGTTCAAAGTTTTGCACAAAATTAACCGAAACCTCGGTTTTGATTGAATTGGCGATGTAACATTGCTCGTGAGCCAGATCGTGTAAATGTTTTTTATCCGCCGGCGTTGGCAATTTATCTCCGCTGAAAACGATTTTTGGATTGAGCGTCGCCAAACTCACCCACGACGCGCCCTTTTCATTTTCGGTCATTACACCAATGGATTCGTCTTCGTAGCTATCAATTTGGAATCCTTGTTTGGACGCCAAATAAAGAAACGTGAGCATATGGCAGCTCGAAATTGCCGCGACGAAAGCTTCTTCGGGATCAACGTGCGCTGGATTTGAGAATGGCACGGGCACAATGGATGGCGACGCCGATGCCGGAATGGTGACGCCGCCGTCAAATGTCCAGGTGTGTTCCCGCGAATATTTGCCCTTTAGAAAATCAGGGCTGCTTCGCTGCCATTTGATCGTTGCTTTGTATTCGGACATAAAATTCGGTATCGGTGAAGGAAATCAGTTCAAAGTTTTTGTATCATCGTGCTCCAGTCTTTTGCCGAGGCTGACAACTTCATCCACAGAATAGCCAATGCGCTGGTAAAATTCTATGACGGTTTGATTTGTCGTGCGCACCTGCAGATTGATTTTTGGACAACCAAGGCTGCGCAATAATTTTTCCGCTGCGGTCATCATTTGTCGTCCGTAATCGCAACGCCGATGTTCTGGATGAACAGCTAAATAGTTAATCCAGCCGCGATGCCCTTCGTAACCGGCCATTACCGCAGCAATCAATTTTCCATTGAGCAATCCCACCAAAAATAATTCAGGACTTGCGGCCAATTTGCGTTGAATATCTTTTTCAGGATTGTTCCATGAGCGAATCAATTCGCACGCCTGCCAAAGTGCGATGACTTCCGGTTTGTCCGTTTCTTGAAATGGACGGATTTCAAGTTGCATGGATTTTCATTTTATCACCTGCGGCTCGTGCCAGACGTGGCCGCTTTGCGCGAGCAAATCTTCGGCGGCAATCGGGCCCCACGTGCCGGCGGCGTAAAATTCACGGTTCGTCAGCGGCTTGTTTTCCCAGCCGTTGCGGATGGAATCGGCGATTTTCCATGCGGTTTCCACTTCGTCGCGGCGGATGAACAGCGTCGCGTCGCCGGCGATGGCTTCAAGCAGCAGGCGTTCGTAGGCTTCGGGCGTGTAGGCGCCAAACTCTGCGTCGTAGCTGAAGTGCATCCGCACCGGCCGCACGCTGATGGTCGTGCCGGGAACTTTGCCGTTGAAGCGGAGGGAAATGCCCTCGTTCGGCTGGAGGCGCAGCGTGAGCGCGTTGGCATCGAGGTGCGAACCGCATTGCGCGGCGAACAAAACATTCGGCGTGGGACGAAATTGAATCCGCACTTCGCTCGCGCTTTGCGGCAAATTTTTTCCGGTGCGGAGATAAAACGGCACGCCGCTCCAGCGCCAATTATCAATCAACAATTTCATCGCGACAAACGTCTCGACGTTTGAATCCGGTTTTACTTTGACTTCCTGCCGATAACCGGGACGCATTTCGCCATCGACCGAACCGGCGAAATATTGGCCGCGCACGACTTGCTTGGCGACGTCTTCCACCGACAACTGGCGAATGGATTTTAGCAATTTAACTTTTTCATCGCGCACGGCTTCGGCTTCGAGCGACACGGGCGGTTCCATCGCGATGAGCGACAGAACTTGCAGCATGTGATTTTGCACCATGTCGCGCAGCGCACCGGCTTCTTCGTAATAACCACCACGTTCGCCGACACCGATTTTTTCGGAAACGGTAAGTTGAATTGAATCCACGGATTCGCGGTTCCAAAGGCGTTCAAAAATGGAATTGGAAAAGCGGAACATCAAAATGTTCTGCACCGTTTCCTTGCCGAGGTAATGATCAATGCGGAAGACCTGCGACTCGTGCGCGTAACGGGTCAATTCGTGGTTCAGCTTCTGCGCAGACGGCAAATCGTGGCCGAACGGCTTCTCCACCACGAGGCGTTGCCAGCCGGGACCGTCTTTTTTCAGCAACTGCGAGCGGTGCACCTGCTCAACCACTTCGCCAAATTGGCTCGGCGAAATCGCGAGGTAAAATAAAAGATTTTCGGCCAACGCAGGATTGCCGAACGAATTTAATTGTTTGCCGAGTTTTTCATAAGCCGCGTTGTCGGTCAGGTCGCCGACGCAGTAAAAAATATTTTCCGCGAACGCCGCCCAGACTTTGTCATCCACGGGTTTCGTGCGGGAAAATTGGTCGAGCGCGGCGCGCAATTCCTGCCGCCACACGGCGTCGGTTTTTTCGCGACGCGCAAAACCGACGACGCGGAACGTCGCGGGCATCTGCTTGTCCTTAAATAAATGATAGAGCGCGGGAATCAATTTGCGCGCGGTCAGATCGCCGCTCGCGCCAAAAATGACGATGGAACACGCGTCGAGATTTTTGCGGTCGCCATTGCCGCCAGCGGCTTTATTCGGTGAATTCAAGATTCTCATGACCGCAATTTACGCGCAAACAGTGACAGATTTCAATGTTTCTCGTTTCCAAAATAATCTCGCCCGGAGCGCGGACTTCCGGCAAAATCTCCCAGTGCGAGCATGAAAGCAAAAATCATCATCACCCCAAAAAAGGCCGTCCTGGATCCGCAGGGCATCACCGTCCAAACCGCCCTCGAACAGATGGGCTATACCGGCGTCACCGGCGTCCACATCGGCAAATACATCGAGATTGATCTTGCGCCCGGCACGGACAAGGCGGCGGCAGAGAAAGCTTTGAACAATGCCGCGCACAAGCTGTTGAGCAACCCGGTGATTGAAGATTACAGATTGGAAATTACAGATTAGCTACAGAGACACAGAGCGCACAGAGAAGAAAGAAATTTGAAACTCTGTGTTCTCTGTGTCTCTGTGGCAAAAATTAAAATGAACTTTGCAGTTTTACAATTCCCTGCCAGCAACTGCGATCAGGACGCCGTCCACGCCGTGCGCCTGCTCGGCCATTCCGCGCGGCTCGTCTGGCACAAGGACGCCGCGCTCGGCGACGCCGACTGCGTCATCGTGCCCGGCGGCTTCAGCTACGGCGATTATCTGCGCTGCGGCGCGATCGCGCGGTTCAGCCCCGTGATGCAGGCCGTGAAACAATTCGCCGACAACGGCGGCCTCGTCCTCGGCATCTGCAACGGTTTTCAAGTCCTCACCGAAGCCGGCCTGCTGCCCGGAGCGCTCATCCGCAATCGCGATCTGCAATTCCACTGCGAAAACATTTTTCTCAAGACCGCCACGAACGACTCGCCGTTCACCAACCAGATTCCGGCGGGAAAAATTCTGCGCGTGCCCATCGCCCACGGCGAGGGCTGCTATTTCGCCGACGACGAAACGCTCGCGAAACTCAAGGTGGGCAATCAAATCCTCTGGCAATACTGCGACGCCAGCGGAAACCTGACCGATACTGCGAACCCCAACGGCGCGCTGCAAAACATCGCCGGCATCTGCAATGAAAAGCGCAACGTGGCCGGCCTGATGCCGCATCCCGAACGCGCCTGCGAATCGCTGCTTGGCAGCGACGACGGCAAATGGATTTTCGAAAGCATCTTCGCCGCGCTGGAAAACAAAACCGTCGCGGCCTGCGCCTGAAAGTCCCAATCCAATGAATCGCCTTGCGTCAAATTGCAACTAACGAAAGACTATTGGTCACAACAAAAAGGAGAACATTATGCCATTGCCAGACGGATACACACTGAAACCCGGATCAATTCCGGCATACTTTGACGCAATGCTACAGGCTGGAGCACCAGAAAGATTTTCCGTAAAGTTTTTGGAAGGTTTGGAATTCAAAAGCACGAATGACCGAACCCTCATAGGAATCTTAAAGGATTTGGGATTTTTGGACACAGACGCAGCGCCGACCAAGCGTTATTTTGAATTTCTCGACAAGGCACAATCGAGGAAGGTTCTCGCGGCAGGCATACGAGAAGCGTTTTCAGAACTGTTCGCTCTTAACAAAGACGCAAACAAGCTTTCAGCAGACGAGGTGAAGGGAAAGTTGCGAACACTCTACGCCGGTGCAAAAAAAGATAGCGTTATTGCTCTGATTGCTCGGACGTTTGTAGCGCTCTGTGAGTATGCAGATTTCAGCGCTGCTCAACCCGTGCCGCCTCCAGCCGAAACGATGGATGAAGCAACGGTAGCTTCCGCTGTTCCCGCACCAGAAATTAAGGTCAAATCTGCGCCACATAAATCAGTGTCGCTGGATTCGCTTCAATATCACATCAACATTGTTTTGCCTGAGAGCCGAGATCAGGCTGTTTACGACGCCATCTTCAAGAGCCTTCGAGATCATCTCAAATAAGGTATGGATGACCTTTACACATTTGTTTATCGGGGACTTCTGACCGAGGAGAGCCTTGATAAAGCTGGCCGAAGGAGAAGGCGGCATTTTGGCGCTGAACAAGCGGCGAAGATTAGGGAGTCGCTTTCTTTTGAAATGTTAGACCCCGACCTGCTTGCAGGTGCAGAACAGATGGCGATTGTTTATGCCGCTATTCATGCGTTTGAAAATTCAGTCCGTGAACTTGTAAAGAAGGCAATGACAGAAGCACACCACGATGCGTGGTGGACAAAAGTGCCGGAAAAAGTTCAAAAAAAGGCGAAGTCTAGAATGGAGGAAGATGCCAAATTCAAATGGCACGGGACGCGAGGTGCGTCAGAAATTGTTTACTGCGATTTTGGCGATCTTTCTTCAATCATTGTAACCAACTGGCCGCAGTTTGAAAATATTCTCAGTGACTTGGAATGGGCTAAAGCCATTTTGAACACGCTTGAAAAATCCCGGAACATTGTCATGCACGGCGGCTTGTTATCGAAGGAAGACATTGAACGAATCGGCATGAACATTCGTGATTGGATTCGACAATCTGGTTAATCTTTGTCGCCGTGAATCCCAACGGGATTCAAATCATTCAGCCCAGGGTTGCGAGGAACGAGCTACCCTGGGTTGGCGTCACAAAATCATCAACCCTGAAAGGGTTGAATCAATCCCACACATATCGCTCGTCATATTCCACGTCGTAGCGTTCCAAAAACTTCCGAAACTCGTCCTGAAAGGAAATCGTGCGGTGGTGTTCCTCCTGTCCTGCAATGTATTTTCGCACCTCCTCAACTTGCGAATAGCCAATTGAGAAAATGCCGTAGCCGTTTTGCCATGCGAAGTCATGCAAATCCGGGCTTTTGGTTTTGAGCCACAGCGACGAACCGCGTTTGACTTCTTTGACCATTTCCGCCGCCGTGCCGGTGCGTGACAGCGTCGAGAGAATATGAACGTGATCTTCCACGCCGCCGATGATGAGTGGCTGGCAATCGAGATTGGTCAGAATGCCGCCGAGGTAGCGGTGCAATTCTTCGCGGAGCGGTTTGTCACGGAGAAATGGGCGGCGGTCTTTCGTGGAGAAAACGGTATGCACAATGATTTTGGCGAGCGATTGCGGCATGGCCGGATGATGCGACAGGTTGGCGATTGATTCAACCCTTTCAGGGTTGAAATTGTTTGTGGCGTTTTCCCAGGGTAGCTCGTTCCTCGCAACCCTGGGCTGGATGATTTAATCCCTTTGGGATTAAACGGGCGCAGCGACGACCCGTAACCAGCGGCAACGATCCGTGACAATCGCAGTGGCAACCCATTTGATTTTGGTTTTTGATTTCCAAGAGCGGCTTAAAGTTTTACTTTGTTCAAATTGAAATTGAACTTCGCCCGGAAATTTACGCGCGAGTTGTAAATTTTGAATGAATTAAATTTTTTTCCATGACCGAACCCGCCATCACCCCAGAGTTGGTTGCCAAGCACAACCTCACGCCGGAAGAATACGCCCACGCCGTGGAAATCCTCGGCCGCACGCCGAGCTACACCGAGCTCGGCATCTTTTCCGTGATGTGGAGCGAGCATTGCAGCTACAAAAACACCAAGCCGCTGCTCAAGACTTTTCCCACCAAGTCGCCGAAAATCCTCGTCGGCGCGGGCGAGGAAAACGCCGGCATCATTGACATCGGCGACGGCATCGCCATCGCGTTCAAGATCGAATCGCACAATCATCCGAGCGCGGTCGAGCCATTTCAAGGCGCGACCACCGGCGTCGGCGGCATCGTGCGTGACATCTTCACGATGGGCGCGCGGCCCGTTTGCGCGGTGAACTCACTGCGGTTCGGGCCGATCTGTAGCGGCGGTCTGCGACCGCCGACGGATGGCGAGGAACGGCGCTCACAGAGCGCCGCTACAACCGCGAGCGAAGAAGCTGAATTGAAAAACAACCGCCGCTTGTTCTCCGGCGTCGTCAGCGGCATCGCGCATTACGGCAATTGCTTCGGCATCCCGACCGTCGCGGGCGAGGTCTATTTCGACAAGACCTATCAAGGCAATCCGCTCGTGAACGCGTTCTGCCTCGGCGTGCTGCGCCATGAACAAATCACGCGCGGGGCGGCCAAGGGCGTGGGCAATCCCGTGTTTTACGTCGGCCCGGCGACGGGGCGCGACGGCCTCGCGGGCGCGGCGTTTGCGTCGCAGGATTTGACCGAGGAATCCGCCGAGCAACAGCGCGGTGCGGTGCAGGTCGGCGATCCGTTCATGGAAAAACTTGTGTGCGAAGCGTGCCTGGAATTGCTCGCCACCGGTTGCGTTGCGGGCATGCAGGACATGGGCGCGGCGGGCTTGACCTGTTCCACTTGCGAAATGGCCGCGCGCGCCGGCACTGGCATTGAGATCGAATTGGATAAAGTTCCGCAACGCGCGCCGAACATGAGCAGCTACGAGATCATGCTTTCGGAATCGCAGGAGCGCATGCTCATCGTCGTCCACAAGGGCCGCGAAGAGGAAGTGAAACGCATTTTCGACAAGTGGGATTTGCCGTGGTCCGAGATCGGCATCATCACCGACACCGGCCACATGAAAGTGCGCCACGGCGGCAAACTTGTCGTGGACATTCCGACGCGAAAAATTGCCGACGAATCACCGGTGTATCAGCGCGAAGCGGTTGAGCCTGCCTATCTGAAAGACGTCCGCGCTTACCGTCTCGACGGCATCGCCGACACCACGACGCCCGCTGACGATTTGAAGAAGCTGCTCGCGTGGCCGAGCATCGCGTCGAAGAACTGGGTTTATCGCCAATACGATCATCAGGTGCGCGACGGCTCGGTGGTTTTGCCCGGCAGCGACGCGGCGGTGATTCGCATCAAGACGGATTCATTGCCCGTCATGAGCGCGGAACTCGCCGCTAAAGTAGGGCAGGCTTCCAGCCTGCCCAGCGGCGAAGCCGCGCAATCTCCCAATGGGCAGGCTGGAAGCCTGCCCTACTTTGAAAAACTCATCGCCATGACCGTGGACTGCAACGGCGGCTACGTTTATCTCGATCCCTATGAAGGCGCGAAAATTGCCGTGGCCGAAGCGTGCCGCAACCTGGCTTGCTCCGGCGCATTGCCGCTCGGCGCGACGGACAATCTCAACATGCCCAGCCCGCTCAAGCCCGAGCTGTTCTGGCAGATCAAGGAATCCGTGCGCGGCCTCGCCGAAGGTTGCAAAGTTTTCAACGCGCCTGTCACCGGCGGCAATTGCTCACTCTACAATCAAAGCCCCGCCGGCCCGATTGACCCGACGCCCACGATTTCCGTCGTCGGCCTCATTGAAAAGCTGGAGCACGTCACCACGCAATGGTTCAAGGACGAAGGCGACGCCATCATCCTGCTCGGCGAAGCGGTGGATAATGCCGATCCGATTTTTGGCCTCGGCGGCAGTGCGTATCTGCAAGTCGTCCACGGTCAGAAGAACGGTTCGCCGCCGCGTTGCGATCTGGAAGTCGCGAAGACGCTGCACACCACGCTCATCGGCCTGATCCAATCCGGTCTGGTGAAGAGCGCGCACGATTGCAGCGAAGGCGGCCTCGCCGTCGCGCTCGCCGAAAGCTGCATCAGCCAGCTAATCGCCCGTGATACGCCAAGATTGATTGGGGCGACGGTGGATTTAGTGGCACAGGCTTCCAGCCTGTGTGTTCCTGCTGCCGGAGAAAAAACAGAAACGCACAGGCAAGATGCCTGTGCCACTACGCGCCTCGACGCCTTGCTTTTCGGCGAAACGCAATCGCGGATCGTCATTACCTGCAAACCGCTCGACGCCGTGAAAGTCGTCGAACGCGCCAAGCTCATGGGCGTCCCGGCGATTCAAATCGGCAAAGTCGGCGGCGACAAGCTGACGGTGAAGACCGCCAGCGGCGAATTCTCCGCCCCGCTCACCGAACTGCACGATGCGTGGTGGAATTCTATCGCCAGGGCGATGGCGTGAGATACAACGCCAAAAGGTTTATTGCTTTTGAAAAATTGGAGGGGTTCCTGGCGGTGCAAAAATCAAAACTATCACGAAGTCTTTCTTTTTTGATTTTGAAGAATAGACAGAAAATTTTCCGGCTAAAAACTGTTGGGTAAAGTTGGTAGAAATTATAAAAGTTTCAGCATCAAAAAAAGATCCAGGTGCAAGATTTTTGCCTTCAATAGTTGCCCATACATTAAAATCCGAACCCATTGAAGAAAAAGAATTCTCATCCCAATCATGTGACTTGAGCAGATTGGTTTTACTCAATTGAGCACTGTATACTATTGTTGCGTTCTCTGCCGTTACCTCACCAACATTCTGTATTTCAACAGACACGGAACGGTTTGTTAAAACTAGAACGCCATTCCCCAGAATAGGTGTTCCATTCAAGAATAACGAAAATTCAGGCATGATCGTTGCTTGGGCTACGGAATTCGAGAAATCGTTCAAAAGAGCAGCAAACTGATTGAGGTTTGTAGGAGCATTTGCCGCAATGTTTGTGTAGATGTTGAACAAATTTCCCGGCATGGATTCAATTACGGCTGCACGCTGAAGCGCATTATCGCGCTCACTTGTCAGCTTAAGGATTTCAGTATCCCTGTTCCGCAGTTTCTCGTTGTAATCCGTTTTCAAGTCAGCAGTGGCATTGGCGTGTTCCATTATCTTCTGGCTGTATTCAGATTTAAGGTTTTTCAATTCCGTTGTGGTGGCGTTCAATTGACCAGCTAAAAACGAATTTGTGCTTTGATATGTGGAGCGAGTGGATTCCAGTTGTTTATCGGCAAAATGAGACGTGACAAAATAACAACCCAACACGCTAAACAAAATTGTGCAAATTAAGACGAGAGGGAATTTGGCGACATGGTGCAGTTCATTGGTCAAATGCGGTTTCAATTGTTTCCAATCCCACAGCAAATCCCACATGAGCATTAACCACTGCTTAAATGTGCGAGGTTTATCTGACATATTTCATCCCGCACGGATGATTGAATAAGCCGCAAAAATCGTCAAGCAAAGCCAACGTGGTCTTTTGCGACGGCCACGTCGAATCGCCGACGCTGAAATTTTTGTTTGAAGACACCAGCGACACGGCGTTGGCGCGCTGGAACCGGTCCTTGCGGACGGCCACCATCATCTGCCGCACCGTGAAAAATTGTCGCCGTGAAGTCTTTCGTGCCTTTCGTGTGTTTCGTGGTTAAAATAATTCCGTGAAACCGCTTGCGGACTGCAAACTTTACACGTTCGTGGACACGGCCTATCTGCATGGCCGCGCGCCGGAAGTCGTCGCGCAACAACTTTGCGACGGCGGCAGTGATTTGATCCAGCTCCGCGCAAAAAATTTTCCGCCTTATGAAATCCGGCAACTGGCGGAAAAGATTCTGCCCGTTACCAGAGCCGCCAATGTCGGGCTGGTCATCAACGATCACGACGACATCGCGCGCGAATTTAACGTTGATTTTTGCCACCTGGGACAGGAGGATTTTTTCGGCACCGGACACAAAAGCGTCATCGAATTCTGGGGAATGGATCGTGTTTTGAAGATGGGTTTGTCCACGCATTCACCGAAACAGGCGCAACTGGCGATAAATGCCGGCGCAGATTACATCGCCATCGGGCCGGTTTATGCGACCGGCACCAAGCCCGGCGCAATGCCGGTGACGCTCGAATACGTCCGCTGGGCGGCGGCAAACGTGACCGTTCCGTGGTTCGCCATCGGCGGGATCAATTTGCAAACGCTCGATGAAGTTTTGGCGGCGGGCGCGCGGCGCGTCTGTGTCGTTTCGGCGATTCTCAACGCGCCAGACGTGGCGAAAGCGTGCGCGGAATTCCGTCGTCGGCTGGAATAATTTTGCTTCCCGGTCTCAAGCAATTTGAAAATTGAGGATGACGATGAGCAGGAGGATGAGGATGATTTTCCGGTTTGTCAGTGCAAGGCGTGGCCGGGAATGGAACACGTCGGAACTTCATCCACGCGGTTGATGGAATAAGTGCCGCCGCCGGGGCAGACGGGAAAGGCATTGTCTGTGAAATAGGGCAGCAGATCCTTTACCGTTGGCACGGCCGGGCCGGGCTTGTCATTGTCCGCCGCCCACTGCTGTTTCGCGTCGTCAATCAACCGCAAATTATGGATGCAGTTTTTTTGCGCGATGACGGCGACGCTGGCATCAAGGATTTGCTGCTGCTCGGACTGAAGCTGCGCCAGATGATCCTGCTGCAACTGGAGCGCGGTGCGCGCGGTGGCGAGATGCTGGGCGTTTGACTGGCTGGCCGCGCTCAATTGTGCGTTGGACAATTGCAGCGCGGCCAGCTGGTTGGTGAGAATCTGGTTTTGCTTGCGGAGCCGCAACAGTTCGGCGGCCTGCATTCCAGAGTCGGAAGTTTTTAACGCGTCCAGTTCGTCCCCCAACTGGTGCATCTGCACCTGCGCGTCGCGCAAATTCACCTGCAGCGCATCCTTTTCGCGGTTGGCGCGGTAGAGGGAAATTTCCGCGACCAGCACCAGCGCAAGGCACGCCCACGCAAACCAACGTTTCAGGTTCATGGCAACGGCAGTTTCGCCCTTTGCCGGAAATGGTCAACAGGAAATGAAAGGCTGGCCGGCGACACAGATGCTTTCCGGGAACGGAGCCGGATACGCCGTTGGGAAACCGGACGCGCCCAGGCCGGCATTTTCAAAATTCCTACGGCACCACTTCCACCGGCATTCCGATCCACGACAGCTTCATCAAATACTCCGCGTCCCAGTTTGCCAGCCGGAAACAGCCGTGCGATTCCGTGCGCCCGACCTGCTCCGGGCCGGGTGTGCCGTGCATTCCGTAACCTGGCCGGTCCAGTTCGATCCACGCCGTGCCGACCGGATTGTTCGGGCCGGGCGGCAAAATCAGCTTGTGACCGAGGGCCTGCAATTCGGTGGATTCCGGGAAAAGTTCCGGGTCCACCGTGTAATTCGGATTAGGCGCGAGGACGGTGACGTGCAGTTCGCCGACGGGCCGTTTCTCGACTTTTGCCGCGATGCTGCACGGAAAATGCGCGAGCAGATTGGTGTTCCCGTCAAACGCCTCCAGAATTTTTTCCGACAAATGAATGACGACAAACGCCGCGTTGCCGTCGGGTTTGGGATACTGGACGTCGGGAATTTTCAAAACGGTTTCCGCCGCGACGTTCGTCCAGTTCACGTCGGGATTCAGTTTTTCGATCAACAACGGATGCGCGTGCGCCTTTTCCGCGACGAGTTCCAAAATGGTTTCATAATCCAGCGCGGATTGCTGCGATTTTTCCAGCCACGTTTTGCCGATGGGCTGCAGCCGCGCAAGATCGTTGGTTGTCACCGTATAAGTCATCAGCAACGGCGCATCGAGCGTGAGCAGCGCTCGCGTGTTCGTGTCGAGCGAGCCGGATTCAGGAAGATTTTGTGAACGCTGAAACGCCGCGATGGCCGCGCGCGTTTGCGAGCCGACGGCTCCGTCAATCGAACCCGGCGAAATCACGCGCCGCGCCAGCGCGACCTGCGCTTCCAAGCCGTCGCGGACGGGCCGGGGAAAATCCGCCGGCGTCTGCGGCGCGATGACGATGGGCTTTAACTTTGGTTTGGGCGGTGCTGTTACCGCGATCTTTGCTGCGGGCGGCGGTTTGGCCTTTGAAATTTCCGTGGGATGTTTCTGGCGCCACCACAGCCAGCCGAATCCGGCGACAATGGCCAGCAGCAACAGCACGGCAAAAAAGTCTCCGAAGCGTCGGCGGCGGCGTTTGGACGGCAATTTTTCCAGAAACGGCACGGCCACAATTTAGCCGGAACGGCTAGACAACCAAGCGCGAACTGCTATTCCCGCAGCAACATTTCGTTGTAGGCGCCGGCAAT
>DATCBW010000229.1:0-12998 GCA_036511615.1 Verrucomicrobiia bacterium
GCGCGGAAATTGAGCGAAGATTTTGCGCGCTTGGCAAGCAGCAATTCATAAAATGTCGCGCAAGGCCGTGAAAAATTATTTGAAATAAATGCCACCCACCTTGTCATCCTTCAAGCTCATGGTGCCGAGAATGTCGTCGCCGCCGTCTTTGAAACGCAGCCGGTAGAGAAAAACCTGATAGCCGTGTTGATTCAGTTCGCCAAGAAAGGTCGTTTCATATCCGCCGTTCGTCCGTTTGATGATAAAATTCGATGCCGCATCAAATTGAGTTTTGGTCAGCGCCGTCTTTAGATTGTCGTCGTCGTCGGCCACAAAGGCGTCGTAATCCTTTGCGGTTTGCGCGGCGAGGAGATTTTTGAAGATTTTTTCCGCCTGCGTGTTGTCCGCCGCGTGGAGCGACATGGAACAAAGCAATATTGCGGCAACGAGAGTCGTAATTCGGATGTTGGGAAGTTTCATTTTTTGACGTTAAGATTTCAGGTTTCGGATGTCCAGAGTGATTTTGTATAGGAAGCTGAGCGCCCGATTTTCCGGCGACATTTCCGCTTGAGTTTGCCGGCCAAGCTGGTTAAGTGAAACCGAATTATTAACCAGACCGGCAAACGTCCTGCGTTTGGACCCTGGCATTTATATTATGAATAAAGAAGAAATCGCCGCCTCCTTGAGAAACGAAGTCGGGCAACTGGAAGTTTTAATCAACAAACTCCAGTCCCGTTGCGAGGAGATGAAGACCTTCGTGCTCGACCTGGAGGCGGAGATCGCCGGTCCGAACGCCCAAAGGCCGCCGCCTGGTCCGCCCGGCAAATTCCGAAAGGTTATTGATTCCGTGTTCGGTGAAAAACCAAAGCGGCGCAAACGCTGACCGCCGTTGAAAGTCCAAACTGCTCCGCACTGCGGCGGAAGATTTGTCTTACGTCGGGTTCAGCCGGTTTTGTATGGCGAAATGATTGTGGAAACTCAACTCCACTTTTTGCCCAGCTCGTCGAGACCGCCGCGCTTCAAATCGTCCGGCGTCATGCAGGGAAGAAACTGCACATCCGCGTCAAAAGTAAGAAAAAACGGTTCGGCCAGCGCCGGAATCTTCGAGGCGTCCGGCAAATCCACCACGATGACGGCGGTGCGCTTGCCGCAGATTGACGTGAAATGAACCGACTCCGGTTTGATGGCCTCAAGGATTTTGCCGATTTTTTCGCCGGCGGACCCGTCCTTCACGGCGGCGTTAAATTTGTTGTGGGGAATGGTGACGATCATTAACATTCGCATATTGCTTCCTGTGGTTGGTGTTGATGTTGTAACGACAGGCCAAAATTGGCGGGAATGAAGCTCAACGGCAAGCGCTAAACTGTGGAAAAGAATTTAACCGGCCCGATCCTCAGCCGGTTTTGCATCGGGAAATGACTTAAACGAGATTGTGTTCGTAACATAATCGTAACATAATCGTAACAATTGTTTTTGAAATGAACACTACGTTTAAGGTTGAAAAACCCGGTTCGCATCTGGATCATCTGATGCGGGCGTCGCAATTTCATCTCATCCAGTTAAGCTCCATGGCGGACATGAAGGCGAATATGCTGCTCACCATGTCCTCTGTCGTGATGACGCTCTCGCTGCCGCAATTGCTCAAGGACTCGCATCTTTGGCCGCTGATTGTTCTCATCGCCTTTTGCCTGCTGACAATCGGACTGGCCACTTACGCCGTCATGCCGAAAATTCCCGTGCGCATTGAAAATGCCCCCTTCGACATTAATGGCTTGAACTTCAACCTGCTTTTTTTTGGCGATTTCACGCGGCTGACCCAGACGCAATTTGAAAGCGCAATGGAAGAAACCATGAACGACCCCAGCCGCACCTATGGCACACAGGTCCGCGAACTTTATTTGCTCGGAACTTTTCTGGCGAAAAAGAAATACCGCTATCTACGGCTCGCTTACATTTCGTTCATCACGGGTTTGACCCTCTCCTTTATTGGATTTCTTTTTGTTGCGTGGCGATAGAATCTACTCCGCTTCTTGCCAATCGCGTCAATGCCACTGTGCTTCAAGTCTTCCGGCGTCATCACGATGCGGAATTCAACAGATGAAGGATGGTGACGTTCATTCACATTCGCATGACGATTCCCTTTTTGGTTGGTATTTGAGTCGGACGACAATCCAAAATAAACATGAGCAAAGCCGGACGGCGGTTCTAAACGGCGACGGAAGATTTACCTGATTCGATTTTCAGCCAGTTTTGCATTGGGAAATACAATTGACAGCGTGTGCTTATCGTGACACAATTCACCCATGCAACGCAGGCACGTTTCATTATCTCCGGTGATAGACCGCACGATTGAGTCGCAGGTGAAATTGGGGCGCTACAAAGATTTCTCGGCGGCGATACAGGACGCGGTTTGGAATTATTTTATCGGGCCGGACTCGCCGTATGAAGAATACGGCGTGACGCCGAAACAGGTGGAACGTGCCCACGCCAAAGTTCTGGCCACAATCAAACGCGAACGCCGCGCCGGAAAACTCAAGCCCTGGCGTCCGTGATTCTCACCCGCCCTTCTTACCAACGTGCGTTCAAACGGTTGTCGCCGACACGGCAGACGGCAGTAAATGGCGCGATTGGAAAATTGCCGGAAATTTTCGGGCGGCCGCATCTGCATTCCGGCGTTGGCATCCGGCCGTTTGGCAAATTTTATGAATGTCGCGTCGGGCGCGATTTGCGCGTGCTGTTTGTTTTTGATGACGGCGACTTTATTCTCGTGACCGCCGGCAACCACGATGCCGTCGCGCGTTTCATCCGCGACAATTCTTGAGCGGCAAGATGGTGACGGAAGATTTGCCCGACTCGACTTTCAGCAAGTTTTGCATCGGGAAATAACCGCGAAAATTCAAGTAGCAAACACGCGCGGAAAATGGTAGATAATGAAACGAAGATTATGGCACAGCCGTTGAACATTGAGCCGGAAAAATTGAAGCCTGTGCTGCACGAAAAAATCGAGCGCATGGATGCCGAGCATCTTTCGTTGCTCAATCGCGTTCTGCTGCAAGTCGAGGCCGAGGAAATTGCCGACCGGCTGAATGAATCCTTTGACAAAGACCGCGAGCAGGGCAAGTTCCGCCGTATTTCCGAATTGGTGAAACAATTTCGCGCGGAACATCGCTACGCATGACCGTTTGTCTCGACACCGGCGTCTTTCTTCAAATTTTTGGCCGGAAGCAGCCGTTTCAACCGATTCTCCGCGCACTGCTGGATGGTCGCATCACGCTCGCGGTTTCCACGGAAATTCTGCTCGAATATCAGGAAATCATCACGCGGCTTTCTGGCGCGGAGCGCTGGTGCGAGGTCGCGGCGTTGCTGGAACTGCTCGTGCAGCTTCACGGCAACATCCGCCACGTCGAGCCGCAATTCCGTTTCAACGTGATTTCAACTGACCCGGACGACAATAAATTTTGCGATTGCGCCATCGCCGCCGAGGCGAATTTCGTGGTCGCGGAAGACAGTCATTTCGACGTGTTGAAATCCGCCGGTTACAAACCCAAGCCAATCAAACCGGAAGAATTTATCCGTCAATGGTTGCAACCTTGACACGCGGCAAAACGGCGACGAAAGATTTGCCCGGCTTGATCTTCAGCCAGTTTTGCATCGGAAAATAAAAACAAATAGGACTTGACATACTCATCTAATGAATATAACGTGTCGCTAATGAAAATGATAGAAATTGAAATTGATGAGGATGTATACGCTGCAATCGAACGCAACGCGGTTGGCTTAAATAAAAAGCCAAACGACGTTTTAAGAAAGTTGTTTAATATTGCGCCAGATGACCAGAAACCAATGCCTTCAAAAACCCAGACAATTGAAAAATCATTGGATTCTTTTCTCCAAAGCAGTGAATATTTAAGAATATCAACTGCTGATGAAAAATATCTTTGCTTGGTTAGCTGGCTTTTCAAAAATCATCCCAAGCTGAAAGATAGTTTGGATAATTATAGTTCACGAACACGAATTCTTTTTTCCAAAAGCCGCAAAGCAATCGAAGATTCTGCTGGAGGCGAAATTGTTATTAAGCCGATTCCTGATGTGGGATTTTTTGCAATGGTTACTCTTTCCAATACCAGCAAGCGTAAAGTTATTTCAAAGGTGCTTGAAATGGCTGGCTACGACGTGCCACAAATTCAACGGGTCTTGAATACTTTGCCAGATTCGGGAGTCCAGCGCGGAATGCCACGTGTAAATATTTTCGCGGGCTTTGAACCCTGAAAATCTTACCTAATTCGGGTATGATTGCTTTTATTAACGAAAATTCAGGCGGAAAACCTTCAATAGAAGACTTTCATAAGAAGCGCACCGAAATTTTCGATTTTATCTGCGAGAAAAAGAAACCAGCAAGCGTTTCCGAAATTGCAAAGCACATTTCTCGAGACGAGAAAACAACGGAAAGTTATTGTAACTTGATTTCTGAAATGTATGGCACAATTAAACTGTTCGCTGGCGAAAAATGGGGGTTAAATCTTCCAAGAGCATAATTTCTAAAATTTTACCAAACTTCCACCGGCCCTTTCGGCACGGGAATTTGTTCGCGTTGAGTTGAGGCTGGTTCATCGCGCCGGAGCGGAGCGGCGGCGGATTCGCGCATGAAGGACGCAACCATCGGCGGCTGTTGAAAGCGCGGAAGCAATTCGCCGTTGTCATCCAAAAATTGTTGTCGCCAGCGGATGTAATTTTCCAGCACGTCGTGGAATTCCGCGCGCGAGGAAATCTGCACGACGCGTTTGTTGAATTCGTGGCACGGGCCGAAGCGCCTGGCATACCACGGCGCGACTTTGCGGAACATCCGGCAGCCGAGTTCCTCGCCAAAAACTTGAATCATCAAATCCAGATGGCGGCACATGATGCGCACTCGCTCGGCAAACGGCGGTTCGGGCGGGGGTTCAACATTGTTCTCGTAGGAGATGACGTAAGGAGTCTCATTTTTTCCGGCATGAGATTCAATTAGAGACTCCTTACGTCGTTTCCTACAAGATTCGAGATATTGCAGCGTGCGTTTGAAAATCCACGGGTCGTAAAATGCGCCGCGCCCGATGCTCACGCCGGTGCAGCCGGTTTCGTCGAGCATCCTTTTCGCGGCTTGCGGCGTGGTGATGTCGCCGTTACCGATGACAGGAATGTTTTTTACGGCTTCAACGACTTTCCGGATTCCAGCAAGATTTACCGTGCCGCCAAAACCCTGCTCGCGTGTGCGGCCATGAACAAAAATCGCGGCGACTCCGGCGTCTTCCAGCGCACGCGCCAGATCGGGCGCGGTGAGATTTTTGTCGTCCCAGCCGAGCCGCATCTTCGCGGTGATGGGAATTTTCACGGCGTTGACCATGCTGCGGACGAGCGCGGCGGTTTTGTCCAATTCGGTCATCATGGCGGAACCGCCGCCGATTTTCACAACTTTTTTGACAGGACAGCCCATGTTGATGTCAATGGCCACCGCGCCGCGCGCTTCGACGACGAGCGCGGCGTCGCGCATTTCTTCCGGCACGCTGCCGAAGAGTTGCACGGCGAGCGGCGAATCGGCTGGCCGCGTTTCAATGAGCTTGAACGCCTTGGGATTTTTTTCGAGCAGCGAGCGGGCGTTGACGAGGTCGGTGGTGCAGAGGCCGACGCCGCCGATTTCGCGCACGACGAGGCGGAAGGGCAGGTTGGTGTAACCGGCCAGCGGCGAGAGGAACAGATTGGATTCCAGATTGAGCGAACCGAGACGCATCGGTGCATTGTAGCGAAATTCGTGCATTGCGGAAGCGCCAATGGCATGATAGTTTGGCGGGCAATAGAAAATGTTTGACAACAACTCCAATCAAAAGAACGGCGACAAGAAACAGCCGCCGGGCGGCGGCGGGATGAAGAATTCCACGTTCACGCTGCTGGCGTGGACGGGCATCATCGCGGCGGCGGTGGCGCTGTTTATGATGCGAAGCCGCGTCATGACATCGAACGCGGTTACCTTGACGCAGGCAGAATTCCTTTCAAAATTCGCTTCCAACCAGATTGCCCAGGCGACGATAGACCTGAACAGCCAGGCCTCAACGCTGATGCCGGTGAGCGGCAAATTCTATGAAACCAAAGACGGCAAGCAGGTTGAGGTGTCATTCGTTACTCCCAATGCGTATTTTTCACCCAACAAGCTCGAACAGCTTTTCGATGCCGGCAACGTCGAACCGGGCGCGCCAAATGCGATGCTGATGAATCTTGTCTGGGGTGTCGCGCCGTTTCTGATTCTCGGCGTGCTGTTCTGGTTTTTCTTCATCCGGCAGATCAAGATGGCCGGCAAGGGCGCGTTGAGTTTTGGCAAAAGCAAGGCGCGGATGCTGGCCAAGGACCGCAACAAAACCACGTTCAAGGATGTCGCGGGCGTGGACGAGGCGATTGAGGAAGTTTCGGAGCTTGTCGAGTTTCTGAAAGACCCAAAAAAATTCCAGCGGCTCGGTGGACGCATTCCCAAGGGCGTTTTGATGGTCGGCCCCCCGGGAACCGGCAAAACGCTTCTGGCCAAAGCCATCGCGGGCGAGGCGGACGCGGCGTTTTTCAGCATCAGCGGTTCGGACTTCGTGGAGATGTTTGTCGGCGTCGGCGCGAGCCGCGTGCGCGATATGTTTGAACAGGCGCGCAAGGCGACGCCGTGTTTGATTTTCATTGATGAAATTGACGCCGTCGGGCGTTCACGCGGTCACGGTGTCGGCGGCGGCAACGACGAACGCGAACAGACATTGAATGCGTTGCTTGTCGAGATGGACGGCTTCGACACGCAGGAAGGCATCATCATCATTGCGGCGACGAACCGGCCCGACGTGCTTGATCCCGCGCTGCTGCGCCCCGGGCGTTTTGACCGCCAGGTCACGGTGAACCTGCCGGACGTGCGCGGGCGCGAGGGAATTTTGAAAGTTCACGCGAAGAATGTGAAGCTGTCGCCGAACGCGGATTTGTCCGTCATCGCGCGCGGCACTCCCGGTTATTCCGGCGCGGAACTGGCGAATTTATTGAACGAAGCCGCGCTGCTCGCGGCGCGCACCGGCAAGAAATCCGTGGAAATGGCCGAACTTGAAGAAGCGCGCGACAAAGTCCGCTGGGGCCGCGAACGCCGCAGCATGGCGATGAGCGACGAGGAAAAGCGCGCGACGGCGTGGCACGAGGCCGGCCACGCGCTCGTCAATGTTCTGCTCAAGCACACGCATCCGTTGCACAAGGTCACGATCATTCCACGCGGACGCGCACTCGGTGTCACCATGTCGCTGCCGAAGGAAGACATGCTGAACATGAGGAAGAAGCAGGCGATTGACACCATCATCATGACGATGGCCGGACGCATCGCCGAGGAGTATGTCACGGACGACATTTCCAGCGGCGCGGCGATGGACATCCAGCAGGCGACCCATCTCGCCAAGGCGATGGTCATGCACTGGGGCATGAGCGACAAGCTCGGCAACGTGCTTTACGGCGAAAGCCAGGATTATGTTTTCCTCGGCCGCGACATGATGCGCTCGAAGGACTACAGCGAATCCACTGCGCAGGAGATTGACGCCGAAGTGAAACGCATCGTGGACGGCTCGTTCCAGACGGCGAAGGAAATGATCGCCACCCATCGCGACAAACTGGAAATCATCGCCAACGGCCTGCTGGAATACGAAACGCTCGACGGCGTGCAGGTCGCGGAAATTGTCAACTCCGGCACCTTTATCCCGCCGCCAAAACCGCCGGCACACGTCGAGCCGATGATGGGTGCGCCCGCCGGCACGCCGTTGCCGGAAGTCCCGGCCAAGCCGACCCCGCCCAAGCTGCCCGGACTCGGCACGCCCGCGCCGTTTCCGGCGGGCTGAAAGCTATTCGGAAGATTTTTCGAGGCACTTCAAATCCTCGGCGAGAAACTGCGCCACGTCCTTGAACCGCGCCGCGTTTTCCGGGTTGATCGCCATCAGCGTCTGATGCGCCTCCAGGCTGGTCCGCGTGATTTGCTCGTGCGTCGGATGAATGGACTCCGGCTCACAGGGTTTGGCGTCATCCGGCATTTCAAGCGCGCCAGTCTTCAAATTGAACAGTTGCGCCGCGCCGAGATTTTCCAGCAGTTCGGTCACGCGTTCGCTGGCGTTGAGCAGTTCCATCCCGCTCCCGGCAGGCGCTCCCTGGGGGTTCAACTTCATGCCGAAACCCGCCAGCACGCCCAGAAAGGTGCTGTCCATCAGCACGCACTCCGACAGATCAATGACGAACCGCCGGTAGCCCTTGCCGGCCAGTTCGTTCAGGAGCGTCTTGAAATCCGGACTGGACGCAAAGTTCGCGCGCCCCTTGATCCTGATGCAGACAAGTTTTTTCCCGACCAGCACCGACAAATTGGCAGATGACATTCTTTTCCTCGTTAAATTTTCAGGCCGCCGCCGGCGTCACGATTTGCACCAGCGCCTGCTGCAACACCAGCGCCTCGTCCAGTCCGCTGGACACCAGCCGCTGGTTACACCGCAGCAGCACGTCCATGGCGCGGACCAGCTCCGGCGACGTGTATTTTTTGACCTGCGGCAGTGCTTTGTAAAGCACATAAGGATTGAGCGCCAGCGGATTAAATTTTCTGTCCGCCGGCAATTTGTCTGCGGGCACGCGTTCCAGTTGGGCCTTGAACCGGTTGTAATCCATCTCCGGTTTCACCCAGCCCTCGCGCAGCATTTCCTTCAACAGCAGCAGCGCGCGGACTTTTCCAATCAAGCCGTAAAGCAAACCGATCTCCGACTTGTCCTTGGCGAATTTCGTTTCCCACAATTCCTCGTCCAGACGCTTCAGCAGGCGCGGCAGATCGCGGTCGCCCAGCGCGTCGCCCAATGCGAACGCCCGCGCCGTCTTGTTGCGCGAACAAATCGCCGCGACATCGGCGAACTCGATTTTTTTCCGGTCGCCGACGAACAGGCACAGCTTTTCAACTTCCGTTTCCAGTTGCCGCGCGTTTGGGCCGACGCGGTTGACCGCCTCGGCCAGTGCTTCCTCGGAAATTTCTTTTTTACGTTCCCGAACCGCCGTTCGCGCGGCGGCTTCGGCGCGTTCCGCCCAGTCCTTGTCGTCTGCCGACCAGGCGGAAAAAACCTCCACCTTGCCGAGCTTGTCCAGCGTTTTGAAAAAAGTCTTGCGCTTGTCCACCTTGCCCGCGCTGATGAGCAGCCGGACGTTTTGCCACTGAAATTGTTTCAGTTCCTCCGCCAGTTCCGCCAGAGTCTCGGTGACCGCCGCCGCCGAAGCCGCGCGTTCCTCGCCGAGAAAATTGCAGTCGCGCAGCCAGACGACTTTGCCGGAACCAAAAAAAGGCAGCGTTTGCAGGGCTTCGCGAAGTCTGGCAAGGGCGTTCAACGCCTCGCCGCTGTTGGCGGCCGTGGCCTCGATGATTTCATGGTCCATTCCGCCCAGTTCCGCCGACCATTGCAGGAAAAATTGCTTCGCCTTTTGTTTGACGGCGAAATCGTCATCGCCGCAGACCAAAAAAAGTGATGAGTGACGAGTGATGGGTGGTGAGTTTGGCATTTGAAGGAACGTGTTTCAGCTTGTCACTTGCCACTTGTCACTAATCACTGGTTTCTTCGCCGGACTCGTTCATCTTGTCGAAATCATGGCTCATGTCCTCCACCTGTTCGAAAAGTCTGGCCGAGACGAAAATGGGTTTTTTCTGCGCAGCGGCCAGCGCCATGCAGTCGCTGGGGCGGGCGTCGAGTTCCACGATTTTCCGCTCGGTTTGCAGTTCGTTCTGTTGCTGCAAAATCAGCCGCGCAAAGTAGGTGGAGTTTTTCAGGTCTGTGATGATGACGCGCTCGACGTTGATGCCAAAACCCTGGAAAACGCGGTTGATGAGGTCGTGGGTGAGCGGCCGTTCCTTGGGCGTGTCATGCACAAACATCCCGATCACCGCGCCCATCTGCGGTTCGACCTGGATGACAAAAACCTTCTGGGCATTGCCGACGAACAACGCACAACTGTTGCCGGCCGGCAGGATACCGCGGATTTCCACCTTCACCACGTCTTGCTTCATGGGGAAAATTTACGACAGGCCGCGCGAAAAACAAGCCTTGTTAAATGATTCAGGCCGGATTGTAATTCAACCACGGGCCGAGCCAGCGCTCCATTTCGGAAACGGATTTTCCCTTGCGCCGGGCCAGATCTGCAACCTGATCCTTGCCGAGCTTCCCGACGGCAAAGTATTTTGACTCCGGGTGCGCGAAGTAGAGGCCGCTCACACTGCTGCCGGGCCACATGGCAAAACTTTCTGTAAGCTTGATGCCGGTGTGCTGCTCCACGTCGAGCAAGTCCCAGAGTATCGCCTTCTCGGTGTGGTCGGGGCAGGCGGGATAACCCGCCGCCGGACGGATGCCGCGATATTTTTCCCCGATCAAATCCTCGGTCGTGAGCTTTTCCAGTTTGCCGTAACCCCATTCGTCGCGGACGCGCTTGTGCAGATATTCGGCGAACGCCTCGGCCAGCCGGTCGGCGATGGCTTCGGCCATGATGGCGTTGTAGTCGTCGTGGTTCGCTTTGAAGCCTTCAACAATTTCCTTCAGTCCGATGCCCGACGTCACGGCAAATGCGCCGATGAAATCATTGGGAGTTGAATGTTTAATGTTGAATGTTGAATGTTTCGGCGCGATGAAATCCGCCAGACACCAGTTCGGCGTGCCGTCACCTTTCTCGATTTGCTGGCGCAGGAAATGAAACATCGTCCGCAGGTGTTTGCGCAAGCCGTTGGTGTAAACTTCCACGTCATCGCCGACAGAGTTGGCGGGGAACAATCCATAGACGGCGCGAAGTTGCAGGGATTTGTTGGCGACAAATTCCGACAACAGCTTTTGGGCGTCGGCAAACAGCTTGGTGGCCTCCTCGCCGTGTTTTTCGTGCTGAAGAATTTTCGGATACACGCCGCGCAATTCCCAAGTGTGGAAGAACGGCGTCCAATCAATGAACGGAACGACTTCCTCCAATGATACGGGTAGCAGCCGACGTGAGGAGGCTCCATCTGAATCTTCGCCAGCCGGAGTAGTGAGCCTCGTTGCCTTGGCGGCTACATTAGAAGAGAGAACTTTTACGCCCGTGAACTCCGGTTTCGACAAATCGTCATAGTTGAACTTCGGCGCGTTGGCGCGGGCGGCTTCGAGTGAAAGGAGTTTCACCGCCGAATCGGCATGGCGGGCGCGCAGCTTTTCGTAATCCTCGCGCAGTTGTTTTACGAAAGGAGCCTTGCCGTCCTTGCTCAACAAGCTGCTCGTCACCGGCACGGCGCGGCTGGCGTCGAGCACGTGAACGACCGGTTCGCTGTAATGCTGGGCAACTTTGACGGCGGTATGCGCGCGGCTCGTCGTTGCGCCGCCGATGAGCAGCGGCACTTTGAAACCCATCCGCTCCATCTCTCGCGCGACGTGAACCATTTCGTCAAGCGATGGCGTGATCAGGCCGCTCAAGCCGATGATGTCGGCGTTCTCCAGCTTCGCGCGTTCGAGAATTTTTTCGCACGGCACCATCACGCCGAGGTCAATGACCTCGTAGTTGTTGCAGGCCAGCACGACGCCGACAATATTTTTGCCGATGTCATGCACATCGCCTTTCACGGTGGCGAGAACAATTTTTCCTTGAGCCTTCACGACTTCGCCGCGTGCGAGCATCGCCGCTTTTTCGGCTTCCATGAACGGCGTGAGATAGGCGACGGATTTTTTCATCACACGCGCCGATTTCACGACCTGCGGCAAAAACATTTTGCCCGCGCCGAACAAATCGCCGACCACGCTCATGCCCGCCATCAACGGGCCTTCGATCACCGTGAGCGGCTTGCCGTATTTCTTCAGCGCTTCCTCGGTGTCGGCGTCAATGTAAAGGTCAATGCCCTTCACCAACGAATGCGAGAGACGTTCTTCAATCGTGCCTTTGCGCCATTCTTCCTCGACTTTTTTGTCGGTCGCGGTCGTGCCGGCGCTGGCGGCTTTTAATTTCTCTCCAAAATTTACCAGACGTTCGGTCGCGTCAGGACGACGATTCAGCAAAACGTCTTCAACCAGTTTTTTCAGTTCCGGCTCAATCTCCTCATAGACTTCGAGCATTCCGGCGTTGACGATGCCCATGTCCATGCCGGCCTGAATCGCGTGGAAAAGAAATGCGCTGTGCATCGCCTCGCGCACGGGATTGTTGCCGCGAAAACCGAATGAAACGTTCGACACGCCGCCGCTGACTTTCGCGTGCGGCAGGTTCTGCTTGATCCAGCGCGTGGCTTCAATGAAATCAACAGCGTAGTTGTTGTGTTCCTCGATACCGGTGCCGACGGTGAGGATGTTCGGATCGAAAATAATGTCTTCCGGCGGAAAACCGACTTCGTCCACAAGAATTTTATACGCGCGTTCGCAGATGCGGATTTTGTCAGCGAGCGTCGCCGCCTGGCCTTGTTCATCGAATGCCATCACGACCACTGCTGCGCCGTATTTCAAAACTTTGCGTGCGTGCTCGCGAAATTTCGCCTCGCCTTCCTTCATCGAAATGGAATTAACGATGCCCTTGCCCTGAACGCATTTCAGTCCGGCCTCGATGACTTCCCATTTGGACGAGTCCACCATGAACGGCACCTTGGCAACCTCCGGTTCGCTGCCGAGCAATTGCAGGAAGCGCGTCATGGCGGCGACACCGTCAATCATCCCTTCGTCCATGCAGATGTCTATGATGTTCGCGCCGTTTTCGACTTGCTGCCGCGCGATGGCGACGGCTTCCTCGTATTTGTTTTTCTTGATCAGTTTCGCAAACTTCGGCGAACCCGCGACGTTCGTGCGTTCGCCGATCATGATGAACGATCCAATCTGCTGCGTGAACGGCTGCGAACCCGAAAGGCGCAATGGTAATGTTTCAATTTTGGGGAGCGCACGCGTCTCGCGTGCTGAATCCGGTGTCGCGCCGGATTCTCGTTCAACTGACTTTTCTTCCGGCGAGGAGTTTGTGGAACGAAGTTGTCGGCGAGGCGCCGACAA
>DATCBW010000230.1:0-36214 GCA_036511615.1 Verrucomicrobiia bacterium
TGGGCATGAACGGCGTGCTGGCGCAGGAATCCAGCGCCGATCAATGGGATAAAATCACCAGCCAGCAGGCGCTGGATGGCATCCGTAAAAATCACACCAGCCAGGGCGTGATGCTGGGCGCAACCGCGCACGGCCGCCCACCGCAAACTTTCCTGTTCAAATTGCTAAACGGGGAAGTTGGAATTCTGCAAATCACCGGCTTCACCGAGAACCCGCGCGGCGTGAAGATTCGCTACAAGCTGGTGCAAAATTCAGAGGCGCAGAAACTCAAGCTGGGTTCACTTGTTGGGCAAGTAGTGGATCAAAACGAAAAACCTCTCGCCGACGCGCGCTGGCGAATCAGCGCAATTGAAGAATGGCGCGACGGCCAGTGGGAGTTGATTCACAATCTCGGCTGGCCGCAATGGACTTCCACCGATGCCGACGGGCATTTCACTTTGAACTTTCAAGGCAAGCAGCGTTTTGATTTGCAGTTTGCCGCCAGTGGTGAATTGGCACCAGGATTTGTTTATGAAGTTTCACCGGAAACACAAAATTTGAAGGTCGTGATGAAGCCGGGCATTCCACTTCATGGGACGGTCGTCGCCTCCAATTCGGACCGCATACCCGGCAATGTGCGCGTCGAACTTCAATTGCCGGGCCGCGATGTCTGGTATCAACAGGAAACCATCACCGATACTGACGGTCATTTTACTTTTTACGTTTGTGCGCCGCCAGCCGAGCCAAATAAATCCATCCCTTCAAAATGGCAAGTTTCATGCGCTGGCACGGTATTTCCATTTGACGTGACGACCGAAAAATCAATCGGCATGAAGCTACTTGTGGACGCGCGAGCTGAAATCATTGTTAATACCAACGTGCCAAACGCAAAGTGATTTGACCTCCGAACATTCCAATGAATCCACCAGCGCACCGGGCGACATTTTCGCCACGACGCACTGGACGGTCGTGCTCGCGGCAGGCCGGCGGCACACGCCGCAGTCAGACGGCGCGCTGGAAGAGCTTTGCCGCACCTACTGGTTTCCGCTTTACGCCTACGTCCGGCGGCGCGGCCACAACAAGGAGGACGCGGAAGATTTGACGCAGGCGTTCTTCGCGCGCTTTCTCGCCAAGAATTATCTCGCAGGCTTGAGCGCCGAGCGCGGACGGTTCCGCGCGTTTTTGCTCGCGTCGCTGAAACATTTTCTCATCAACGAATGGAAAAAATCGCAGCGGCAAAAACGCGGCGGCGGCGAAACCATCCTCTCGCTGGACTGGCAGACGGCGGACACAAAATTCCAGGTGGCCGCCACGAACGAACCAAGCCCCGACCGGGCGTTCGACCGCGAATGGGCGCTGGCGCTGCTGGCCAAGGTGATTGAGCGTTTGCGCGCGGAATGCGCGGCGGACGGCAAGGCGAAGCTGTTCGACCAGTTGAAGATTTTTCTTACCGCAGGCAAGGGTGTGCTGCCGCACGCCGACGCCGCGAGAAAACTGGGTTTGGAGGAAGCCGCCGTGCGCGTGGCGGTTCACCGGCTGCGCAAGCGTTACCGCGTTTTGCTGCGCGACGAGATTGCGCAGACGCTCACGGACGAATCGCAGGTGGACGAGGAGATGCGGGCGTTGTTCGGGGCGTTTGCTTGAACCAAAAATCACATGAATGACGCGAAAGGAAAGCCGGGAAGTTTGCCCCGTGAAAATTTCGTGTGTTTGGCGTGATTTGTGAAAACGCCGCCGCAAGTTTCCAAAAACACCTGTTTTCCAAGGAAAAACTGGTGCGCATAGCAGGATTTGAATGTGTCACATGCGGATTCTGTGTCAGGCTGTGTCAAACGCACGGCTGCATGGTAAACTCAAAAAACGCAAACTACGGCGGCTCGTGACCTGCGACAATGCGCGGTGGTGCTGTGCGTTGCTTTGGCTGTGAGCGCATTCCCAATCGCGGACGCTCAATCTGCGTTCCGACAGTCCAAACGCGCAAATCGAGTTTTACGAGGTCGCCATCTCTGGTTAAGTGCCCGTTGGTTTGCAGCCGAGCGTCAATCCGCGTCGCACGGTTAACGCAACGCCCGCAGCAAATTCTTCGGATGCGCCGGATGCACCGGCACAAGATCGGCTTCGTTAAAGGCCAGCAGCAAGGCGTCCTCGTCAATGTGCAACAGATGCTTGTCGGAAGTCACCAGCATGGGAATTCCCGCCAACGATGTTTGCGCCAGAATTTTTCCGTCGTTCGGTTCGGTTTCGGGAATGAGCGCGGCGTCCATCAAGCGCGTGGCGAAACGTATGCCAATAGCCAGTTGCGTGGACGACAATGCGAAGGGCTGGCATTTCCAGACGCCAATTTTTTCGAGGGCGACGCGGGCGATTTCATGCTGCGGCGCGTCTTGCAGCGAGGCGAAAAAAGCCAGTTCCGCCACCACCGTCGGCGGCACAAACAAGGAGTAGTCGCGGCGGGAAAATTCCTCCTTGAACTCGTGAGCAAAATCCTTCCCTTCGGCGAGATCAAGCAGCAGATTAGTGTCCAGCGCCAGTGATTTCTTTGGGCTGGCTGCCATAAATCATTGCCATGCCGCGCCGGAAATGCTCCGCTTCTTCCTCCGGGGTGAGCTTGCTCGCCAGCTTGCGGGCTTTCGCGGCCAGACGGCTGCCGGATGTTTCTTCCGGGTAGTCGAGCTTCTTTGGCGCGGCGCGTTGTGGCTGTCTCATAACGGGCTAAATTTCATGCTTCCCAAAAACATTGTCAATAAATTGTTTGACAGTCGCGGATGTCAACTTCGGCCATAAAATCAGTTTATTTCTGCTCCTGCAAAGCCAGTTTCCTTATCGCAGCATCCAGATTGCAGGAAAATTTGCGAACGGTCTTTTGAGATTTTCCAACGGTATCATAACTGAATAAGCCAAGCGGATAGAGGGATTGCAGCCGCTCAAACGCGGTCGGCGCGTCGTGCGCCTGCACCGGCGTCAAGGCTGTGACCGTTGACCCTTTGGCAAGTTCCCGGTCCGCCGCATCGGCATGAGCTTGGCAGTATTTCAGGAAGGACTTCATTTGACGCCTGCCCGCTGCTTTTCACGCGACGCGCTAGATAGGGGCGGGCTTTCGTCTTGCCGTAAATCACGGCCTCTGCGTCACGGTGTTTGATGCGCTTGGGAAATCTCACGTCTCGCTCCGGTTCCGGCTGAAAAATCGCCGAATTCTGTGTCAAAACTGTGTCGTCACTTCCAAAATCCTCAATTTCATTGAGAAAACTGGTGCGCATAGCAGGATTTGAACCTGCACACCTTGCGGCACTACCACCTCAAAGTAGCGTGTCTGCCAATTCCACCATATGCGCACTAAAGGGATGAAGATTTTGCCCGACGCGCACGCGGACGCAAGCGATTTCAGCAGCGATTTCGGCGGCCCTTCGTGAAACCAAGGATGATTCAATTTCTGGCGCGTTGACGCCGATGCGGCGGACGGCTACCTTGCTGGCAGTTAAAAATGATCGCCAACCTTGCCAGCAAACCAGCCCCCGCGCCAAATTTCCGCACGGGCGACGAGCGGCTGGTAAAACTCACCGCCGGCGCCGCCCGGAAAGTTTCCACGCTGCTCACCAAGCAGGGCCGCGCCAACGGCGTGCTGCGCGTGGCGGTGGTCGGCGGCGGCTGCTCCGGCCTGCAATATAAAATGGATTTACAGGATGGCCCGGCCAGCCGCGACATCCTCGTGGAAAGCGGCGGCGTGCGCGTGGTGGTGGATCCCAAAAGCGCGCTTTATGTCACCGGCAGCGAACTGGATTACATCGAGGCGTTGCAGGACGGCGGCTTCAAGGTGAAAAATCCCAACGCCGCGACGAGCTGTTCCTGCGGCGAGAGTTTCAGCGCTTGAAATGGGAAAACGCCGAACATTCAACATTCAACGCCAAACATCGAAGGCCGCGCACGAAGTTTCCGTTGGTTGTTGGGCGTTGAATGTTCAATGTTGAATGTTTCTTTTCCCCAATGTCTGATTACTTCGCACTTCTCGATGAACCGCGCCGTCCGTGGCTGGACGCGGATTTGCTCAAGCAGAAATTCCTCGCGCTTTCGGCCAGCGCGCATCCCGACAAATCCCATTCCGCCGGCAGTTTGGAAAAAACTGCGGCAACCAAATCATTTGCCGAGCTGAACGCGGCTTACCGCTGCCTCGCCGAGCCGAAATCACGCCTGCTGCATTTGCTCGAACTGGAGCTGGGCGCGAAACCGAAGGACATCCAGCAGATTCCCGCCGCGCTCGCGGATTTGTTCGCCGAGGTCGCCACGACCTGCCGGAACGCCGACGGTTTTCTCGCGGAAAAAAACCGGGCAACCTCGCCGTTGGTGCAGGTTCAGTTTTTTGAACGCGGACAGGACTGGGTCGAAAAACTGAACGCCTTGCAAAAAAAATTGAACGAGCCGCGTGAGCAGCTGGCCAGCGAATTGAAACCGCTCGACGCGCAATGGACTTCAGCGGACGCCGTTTCACGCCGGGAAATTTTGCCGAAGCTGGAAGAGCTTTACCGGCTGTTCGGCTACTTCAACCGTTGGAACCGGCAGATTCAGGAACGCGTCGTGCAGCTTTCTTTTTAAGACGCCGCCGCGCAAATTTGTTTTTCCATTCAGCCTTCTTCCTTCATCATTTGCCGATGACATCGTCCAACCCGGAACTGCTCCGCTCGCTCGGCAAACTCGCGCGCGGCCTGTCCGCGCTGTTCTGGGGCCTGCCGGCGGCGCTCATCGTCTGCGCGGAAACGGTGAAGGTGGAAGCGCTCCGGCCGCTGGGCATCGTGCCGGCGCTCGCCATCAATTCGCTGCTGCTCTTCGGCCTCTGGCAGATGGGCGATTTTCAAAAACAGGAGCGCCCGTGGCGCAACGCGCTGGACCGCGCGAAACTCCTCGGCCTCGTCAACCTCGGCCTCTCGCCGTTTCTGTTCTGGTTCAGCCGGATGCCGGAGCAGCCTTTTTTCCGCGACGCCGTGGAACTCCTCGTCCTGTCCGCGCTGATTTTTTTGTTCAACCTCAACGTCGTGCTCAAGCAGCTTGGCGCGATGCTGCCAGACGAGGCGCTGCGGCACGAGACGCGGCAGTTCACCGCGCTGAACCGCTGGCTGCTTGTGGGGTGGCTTGGGTTCATCGCGGCCTCCGTCGCCGTTCCGCAAATCGTCAACCTGTCCGCGTATTTCAGCCTCCGGTCCCTGGTCTGGCTGCAGCACATGGAAACCACCGTCCTGCTGTTCCTCGGCCTGGCCCCGCTCGCCATCACCATGGCGCTGGTCTGGAAAACCAAGGAAGTCATCCTTGACAGCGTTTTTGGCGCAAGAAACTAAAAATCCTGCTCATCCTCCTTCTCATCCTCATCCTCAATAGAAATGTGTGGAATGTGCAAAGGATTTTGTTCCAGCCAAAATATTTTCCGCCGTGCGGAAAATCTACCGGTCAGCTTGTTGCTTCCAATTTTCGCAACTGCCGTTCCTGCCGCTTGATTTCACCGGCCAGCAGTTCCTCCGCACACCAGCCGCGCGACTGCGCGAACGACGCGAGTTCAAAAAGCTCTCCTGCCAGCGTTGCTTTGGTTAAACGCCGTTTTGAATTGTGGTTGTCCGCTGAATGGCTGTCGGCAAAAACCTTGCGCGCCTTTTTCAAAAGTTTTTCCGCGCGCAGCAGCGCAGGCAGATGTTTTGGAATTCCATCAAACGCCGACTTGCGTTCCAGGTGCGTGCCCTGCTTTTCCGCGCGCTTGATTTTTTCCCAGTTCGCCCAGACTTCGTCCACGTTTTTTACTTTGGTCGTGCCAAAAACGTGTGGATGGCGGCGGACCAATTTGTCCACGAGATGATGCGTGACCTTCTCAAAATCAAACGCGCCGCGTTCGCGCGCGAGCTGGCAGTGGAAAACCACCTGCAACAACAGATCGCCCAGCTCCTCGGCCATCTCGTGATCGTCGCGCGCCTCGATGGCGTCAATCAATTCATAGACTTCCTCAATCGCGTGGCGGCGCAGCGTCAGGTGCGACTGCTCGCGATCCCACGGACAGCCTTCGGGCGAACGCAGCTTCGCCATGACTTTTAATAGTTCGGTAATTGCAGGATTTTTCTTCATTTGTGATTTACGATATACGATTTACGAGCGCACTGACCGCCGGCGCGTAAATCGTATATCGTAAATTACAAAATCACCAAATCATCCCGATGCACGAGTTCCACGCGCGCGAGTTTCTTGGCGCGGATTTCTTCCGCGCCGAATTTTGCGATGCCGCGCGCGAATTCCGTTCCGTCCAAATCGCAGATGCGCACAACATCGTCCGCCGCAAATTCGCCTTCACAGCGCGCGACGCCCGGCGGCAACAGACTCTTGCCGGATTCGCGCAACGCTTTTTTCGCGCCGTCGTCCACGAACAGCGCGCCTTTGGGATGATGAAAAAATGCAATCCAGCGCTTGCGTCTCTGCAATTTGTTCGGCTGCGCGACAAACAATGTGCCTTCGTCCTCGCCGGCCAGAATTTTGGCGAGCGCACCTTTCTTTTTGCCCGACGCGATGACGAGCGGGATGCCGGAGCGCACGACGATTTTGGCCGCCTCGATTTTTGATTTCATGCCGCCCACGGCCGTCGCGCTGGTGGTGCCCCCCGCCAGTCCTTCAATTGCGGAGTCAATCTGTTCGATGACTGGAATCGTCCGGGGATTCTTCCTGCCAAAATTTTCAATGACGCCGTCCACCGTCGTCAGAATCACCAGCAAATCCGCCGGCAGCAGCGAGGCGACGAGCGCGGACAATTTGTCGTTGTCGCCGAATTTGATTTCCGTGAACGACACGGCGTCGTTTTCGTTGATGATGGGAACGACGCCGCGATTGAGCAACGTGACGAGCGTGTTGCGCGCGTTGAGATGGCGCTCGTGGTGCTCCAAATCCTCATGCGTGAGCAGAACCTGCGCGACCACGATTTCGTGCGCTGAAAAAAGTTTGTCATAACTCGCCATGAGCCGCGACTGGCCGACGGCGGCGCAGGCCTGTTTTTCCGCAAGACCGGTGGGGCGCGATTCATAGCCGAGCGCGCCCATGCCCGCGCCGACCGCGCCGGAAGTCACCAGCACGATTTCCTTGCCGGATTTTTTCAGCGCGGCGATTTGGGCGACGAGCTGCTCCATCTGCGCCGGGTCAATCAGCTTCCGGCTGTCGGTCAGGACGCCGGTGCCGAGTTTCACGACGAGGCGCGAAACGGATTTGAGTGAGTCACGATGCACACAACGAGGTTAGGAAAAAACGAACCGGGTGTCGAGCCGGTGCGCAATCCATCATTTCAATGTTCGCACTCGTGGCAATTTCTGGTTCAATCTCCGCCGCAACCATGAGCAAAATTGTCGGCATAGATTTGGGCACCACGAATTCTCTCGTCGCCACGGTGGATTCGGGCATCCCGTTCGTCATCGCAGACGCCAATGGCCAGCGGCTTACGCCGTCCGTCGTGCATTTCCCGGCGGCAAATTCCGAACCGATGGTTGGCCACGAAGCCAGCCGCGTGCGCGTTTTGAAGCCGGCGGAAACGGTTTATTCCGTCAAACGCTTCATCGGCCGGCGCGGCGCGGAAATTTCCGATGAAGAAAAATCAGTCATGTTTCCGCTGAACTGCGCCGAGGGCGGCGCGGCCACCATTCCGCTTCATGGCAGAAATTTTTCGCCGGAAAAAATCTCCGCCGAGGTTTTGAAAAAATTGAAGCGTGACGCGGAAAATTATTTCGGCGAAGCTGTCACGCGTGCCGTCATCACGGTTCCCGCGTATTTCAACGACGCGCAGCGCAGCGCGACCAAGCGCGCCGGCGAACTCGCCGGCTTCACCGTCGAGCGCATCGTCAACGAGCCGACCGCCGCCGCGCTGGCCTACGGCCTGGACAAACTGAAGGAGAAATCGAAGATCGCCGTTTACGATTTGGGCGGCGGCACGTTTGATCTTTCGATTTTGGAATTGAACGAAGGCGTGTTTCAGGTGCTGTCCACGAACGGCAACACGCGGCTGGGCGGCGACGATCTGGACAAACGGCTGGTGGATTTTCTGGTCGAGAAAATTAAAACCGCCGGCAAAACGGAATCATCGCTGCCGATGCTTTCGCGCATCCGCGAAACCGCTGAAGCCTCCAAAATAAAACTTTCTGCGGAAACAGAAGTGGAAATCGCGCTGCCGTTTTTGACGCCGGACTTCAGCTTCAGCTACAAGCTCACGCGCGCCGAGCTGGAAAATCTCACGCGCGACATCATTGCGCGAACACGTCCGCATTGCCTGCGGGCGTTGGCGGACGCAAAGCTGGAGGCGAAAGATTTGGATCAGGTGATTCTCGTCGGCGGCCAGACGCGGATGCCGTTGGTCCGAAAATTCGTCGGCGAACTTTTCGGCTGCGCGGAGTTTGAGGAGACGCGCGGGAGTCTGCGCCTCGGTCAGGATTTTCACAAAGCCGCCGGGCCGCAGTTGAACACGTCGCAGAATCCCGACGAAGCCGTGGCGCTTGGCGCGGCGATTCAGGCGGAGATTTTGAGCGGCGGTTTCAAGAATGTTCTGCTGCTGGATGTCACGCCGCTCTCGCTTGGACTGGAAACTTTTGGCGGTTTGATGAACGTCCTCATTCCACGCAACTCGACCATTCCGCTCAAGGCGGGCGAGCTGTTCACGACGGCAGTGGACAATCAACTCTCAATGCTGATTCACGTTTTGCAGGGCGAACGCGAACGCGCAAAGGACAACTGGAGTCTGGGAAAATTCACGATTGAGTTTGAGTCCGCGCCGCGTGGTGTGCGGCGTGTGGGCGTGCAGTTTGAAATTGACGCGAACGGAATTCTGCACGTCCTGGCGCGCGATACGCGGACTGGCAAAGAAAAAATCGTGGAGATGAAATCTGCCGTGGACGTGGACGACGCGGCGGTGCAACAGATGGTCGAGGAATCGGTCGAACACGCGTTCGACGATCTGGCCGCGCGGCGCTGGATTGAGGCCAAGCTGAAGGCGAAGGAAATTTTGATGGCGACGCACAAGGCCATTGCGGATTTTGGCGGAGAAATTGAAAACGATTATCGCGCGAAAATTGAAGCCGCAGCGGGCGAGGTTGAATCGGTTCTGCGCGCGGAAAGTTTCGCCGGAACCGGCGATTTGAAAAAATTGCAGTCCGCAGTCGCCGCGCTGGACGAAATCACCAAGCCGCTGGCGGAAATTTTGATGGACAAGGCGATGGAAGCGATGCTGCGCAAGCGCGGACTGATTCAATGAGCCGCGCCCGGCAGCCGGTTGAACAGCACCAGCAGACCAATCAGTATCAGCATGACGATGGCGCCAAATAAAATGGCGAAAAACCGCATTTGCTTTTGATGTGGCGAGGGTTTCCGTTTTTTCCCCATAAACTGTATAATTATTGCAAGGCTGCGAAATCGCAAGCTGATTTTCATCCCAGCCAGCATTGCAGCAGCGGGGCGACGACCAGCGCGGGCAGAAAGTTCGCCAGTTCCACGCGGCGGATTTCAAAGATCACCAGGGCGACGGCGCAGCAGATCAGCCCGGCGACGGCATTGGTGGAATTAATCAGTTGGTGCGCCTCCAGAATGGGCACGGCAAAATGCCGGCAGGCGGCGCTGATGCCGCCGAGAAACACAAATACCGGGAACGCGGCCAGCGCCACCGGCCAGCGGAACATCTTCACAAAACTCGTCATCGCCAGCCCGTCCATGACGGCCTTGACCGCCAGCAGATAGAAGTAGCCGGTCAGCCCGTCCGCCACCGCGCCGACAATGCCCAGCGGCGCGGCGCAAAACAAAACGGCGCAGGCGTTCAGGCTGCGGAGCGCGTCCGGCGGATTTTTCCGGGCGGTCAGGATGACATCCGAGGCCCGGCGTCCGAGGCGGTTGGAGATTTTTTGCAACTGCAACAGTCTGCCGAGCCAGTAGCCGAGGAAAATGGCGAGCAACGCGAGGAAAATTTGTTTCAGCCCGGCGGCCAGGGTTCCGCCGACACTTACATAAACCAGGCGCAATCCAAGCCCGATGGTGGCCACGCCAAGCGCGGCCTTGAAAAAATTCTGCGCCCGCGCGGGAACCGGCCCGCGCAGGCCGAGGCCGAGGAGCGCGCCGAGCAAAATGCCGAAGGCGTTGAGGTAAGCGCCGGTCATGCGGCCATTGTGTCGCGCAGCGGGCGCGAAGAAAACAATTTCCTTCGCCATCCGCGCGCCCTAATGTTTTGCGATGAAAGGCAGCGCCGGTTAAAAATCAAGATGGCCAGCGAAAAATCCAGTTCGGGCAGCCCGTGGTTTTGGATTCCGACGCTGTATCTGGCGGAGGGGCTGCCGAACGCGCTCGTCGCGTCGGTGTCGGTGGTGCTTTACAAAAATCTCGGCGTGTCGAACGCGGCGATCGCGTTTTACACCAGTTGGCTGTATCTGCCGTGGGTCATCAAACCGCTGTGGAGTCCGGTGGTGGACATTTTGAAAACGCGGCGGCAATGGATTTGGGCGACGCAATTTTTCACCGGCGCGCTGCTCGCGTGCGTGGCGCTGGCTGTTCCCGCGCCGCATTTTTTTCAACTCACGCTGGCGTTTTTCTGGCTGCTGGCGTTCAACTCGGCGACGCACGACATTGCGGCGGACGGTTTCTACATGCTGGCGACCACGGAGCGGGAACAGGCGTTTTTCGTTGGCATCCGCAGTATGTTTTATCGTGTGGCCAGCATTGCGGCGCAGGGCGGACTGGTGATTCTCGTCGGCAAAATCCACAAGCATGGTGTTGATTACGCGTCGGCCTGGGCGGCGGTGTTCGGGTTGGTTGCGGGAATTTATCTCTGCTTCGGCGCGTATCACTGGTTCATATTGCCGCGACCAGTGACGGATCAATCGCAGGGTGTCGCCTCGGCAAATCATTTCCTAGCGGAATTTCTCAAGACGTTCGGCGCGTTTTTTCAAAAGCCCAAAATTGTCGTGCTCCTGCTGTTCCTGCTGCTTTACCGGCTGGGCGAGGCGCAACTTGCGAAAATGGCCCAGCCATTCCTGCTCGACCCGCGAAGTCTGGGCGGACTGGGTTTGACGAACGACCAGTTGGGATTGATTTATGGCACGGTTGGCGTTGCGGTGTTCATTCTTGGATCGTTGCTCGGCGGATTTGTCATCGCGCGGCGCGGCTTGAAATTCTGGCTGTGGCCGATGTTGCTGGCGATTCATCTGCCCGACGCGGTGTTCATCTGGCTCGCGTATGCCCGACCTCAAAATTTATTTGCGATTGGCGCGGGCGTGGCCGTCGAGCAGTTCGGCTACGGCTTCGGCTTTACGGCGTTCATGCTCTACATGATTTACATTGCGCGTGGAGAACATCGCACGGCGCACTACGCGATCTGCACCGGCTTCATGGCGGCGGGCGTCATGCTGCCGGGAATGTGGAGCGGCTGGCTGCAGGAACATCTCGGCTACCCGCATTTTTTTGTGTGGGTGATCCTGGCAACAATTCCCAGCTTCCTCGTCGCGATGAAAATTCCACTGGAGGCGGAGTTTGGCAAAAGGAACCGCGCGAATTGAATTGCTTTGAATGCGTCGAATTCTCCAAAATCCAAGCTCAAATGACTACAGTTTATTCCAGCCGCCTTGGCTACGTCCTAGTCGCAGCATTGCTCGTCTTCGCAGCTTTTGAATTTTTGCCGGAAGCAGGGGCTTTCAGTTTACCGGACCCTGTTTCTAATGGAGAGATGTCAGCTTTTACCAACGCCTCGCCAAAAACCATTCCGCATCGCGCGAGCATCATCTTCATCCAATGCCACGGCCTTGGTTACGGCGACTTGAGTTGTTACGGCCAGACAAATTTTCAGACGCCGAACCTTGACCGGCTCGCCGCCGAGGGCATCCGTTTTACAAATTATCAGCCGGCCAGCCGCGAAATCCGAGCCGCGCAGACCGCTTTGATGACGGGAATGAATTCCGGTTCCGTGTCGGGCGCAATCACCGTTGCCGAACGGCTGCAGCAGAACGGTTATCACACCGGCCTCGTCGGCGAATGGACGCTCGGCCCGAAGCCGTGGACGCAGGGCTTCGACGAGTTCGGCGGCTTCGTGAACGACGATGAAGCGAGAAATTATTTTGCCGATCAACTCTGGAGTTACCAGCCGAACTACTCCTTCAACGAGCCAACCGGCCAATGGGTGGAATGGAAAAACGGCGACGGACCGCACAACGGCGGCCCGGAAATGGTTTATCCGAACACCGGCGGCCGCAAGGAAAAGTATATGCCGGAATTTCTGACCAGCGCGATGTGCAATTTTGTGCGCATCAACCAGCCCGACATGGCCAACGAATACCGGCCATTCTTCCTGCTGGTGAATCTGCCCGCGCCGCGTTCGGCGAAACCCGGCAAGGATGACTTTCCCGTGCCGACCGACGCGCCATTTTCCGACGAACCCTGGCCACAGGCCGCGAAAAACCGCGTCGCGCTCATCACGCGCCTGGACAGCGGCATCGGGCGGCTGTTTGAACAACTGGACAAAGAGGGAATGACCAACAACGTCGTGATTTTTTTCAGCAGCAGCGCCGCGCCGGAAAAATTCGCGGACCGGAAAATGGATTTCTTGAAGCCGAACGGGAATTTTGCAGCCGCCACCAATGCGCCGCCACGGCTGCCGATGATTGTGCGCTGGCTGGGAGGAATTCCAGCGGGACAGGTGAGCAAATTAAACTGGTCGGGCGCGGACTTTGTTCCCACGGCGCTGGCGATTGCCTATGTGAAACCGGTGAAAGGGCTGGACGGCATTTCCATTTTGCCCGTCTTGCGTGGCGGGCCGGGAACCAACTCGCCGCCGCTGCGCGACATTCGCGATCTCCCAGTCCCAGTCAGGCAGTTCTGATTTTGACGCCAGCCACAGCTAACGCGTCGGCGCACTGTTCGGCAACGGCGCGCTGAAGTCGCGTTCGCGCTCCACTTTTTTGGCGGCAAAGGCCACCGACAAAATGGTCAGCACGATGCCCAGCAGCACCGCCGCCGCCACAATCCACGGCCACTTGTAGCGGCGCGGATTTTGGTCCGGTTCGTTCATCTCAATTCTGATTGTGATCCTAATTCATCCCGGTGGCGATGACGATCAAGATTGCGGGGGCCGTCACGACGGGTTTTCGTGCAGGCTTCTGACCGGGAAAAAGTTCAGCTATGTTGAAACTCGACCCCCGGTTCTTTTCCGCTAACTTCTTGCACGTTTCATGCACGAAACCGAAAGCCAGGAAGATCCGACATTGTCGCCGACGATTCCACCCGCCGCCGACCATCCCTACGCCGTGTTTCGCAACGCGGACTATGTGCGCTACCTGATTGCGCGGTTCATTGCAGCGCTGGGCATGCAAATGCTCGTCACGGCGCTGGACTGGGAACTTTACAAGCGCGCCCAGTCCGGGCTGGCGCTCGGCTTTGTTGGATTGTCGCTGATGGTGCCGATGGTCCTCTGCACGCTGCCGGCGGGACAGCTCGCCGACCGCCGCAACCGGAAGAGCATCATCCTCGGCGCTACGCTCCTGCTGGCGCTGGCCAGCCTGGGCCTGACGCTGACCTCCGCGTTCATCGCCCTGGGCCGGAACGTGGCGACTTTCCAGCTTTTTGCCTACTCGCTCCTCGTCGTCATCGGCGTGTCGCGGACGTTTCTGTGGCCGGCCAGCGCGGCGTTTGTCACCGCGCTGGTCTCCCGCGAGGCACTCCCGCGCGCCATCACGTTCAACAGCGGCGCATTCCAGTTCGCGTGCGTGCTGGGGCCGACGCTGGCCGGCGTGATCATCTGGCTTACGCACGGCGCGTGGCTGGTTTATGCCGTCAACGTCCTCGCCGGGCTGGTCTGCTTCGGGCTGGTGGCCGGCATCCGGCACGAACACAAGGTGCCGCCGCGCGAACCGGTTTCGCTCAAGAGTCTCATCACCGGTTTCCAGTTCGTCTATCACAACAAAATCATCCTCGGCACCATCACGCTGGACATGTTTGCCGTGCTGCTCGGCGGCGCGGTGACGCTGCTGCCGATTTACGCGGCGGACATCCTGCCGCTCAACGGCGGCGCGGGCGGTCTTGGCCTGGGCATCCTGCGGGCGGCGATTCCCATCGGCGCGGTCATCTGCATGTTCATCATCGCACACCGGCCGCCGCTGCAAAAGGCCGGCCGCGCAATGCTGGTGTGCGTGGGAATTTTCGGCGTGGCGACAATTTTGTTCGGCCTGGCCAACCGCCAGTGCCTGGGACGGTTTTTGCCCGCGCCGGACGCGGCTTGGTTCTGGGCTGCGTTCGGCCTGCTGGCGGTGTGCGGCGCGGTGGACAACGTGAGCGTCATCGTCCGGCAGACGCTGGTGCAGATTCTCACGCCGGACGAGAAGCGCGGGCGCGTCTCGGCGGTGAACAGCCTGTTCATCGGCACGTCCAACGAACTAGGCGGGACGGAATCCGGTTTCACCGCGCAATGGTTCGGGCCGGTGATGTATGGGGTTTCGGAAAGCAGCCCGGCCTACGCCCATGCCATGGCCACGGGCGCAATCTGGTCAACGGAGGTTGGTGGATTTGGCACGTTGGTGGTGGTGCTGGCCGTGGCGTGGATCTGGCCGGAAATTCGGCGTTACGGGAAGCTGGCGTGAAAAATCAAAATTATTGACTCAAAGCCGGCGCGGTGGAAGATTTCCCACCATGAAAAGTGCCACGCTTGATTCCAAACGCCGGCTCGTCATGCCGGAAGATTGCCCGCCGCGCTCGCTGGTGACCATTCATTCGGTGGACAAGGACACCTGGGTCGTCCACCGCCAAAAGCCGTCAAAAAAAATAAAGATGATCACCGTCCCCATCATCACGGAGTTGCCGGACGATCCCGAATGGGAAAAAATCGAGGAAAAAATTGGGCGGCACATTGCGCGCAGGATTCCTGAACCGGAAGAATTAAACAGTTTGAAATTTTCAACTGGCATCCGCCGCATTGGGACAAACTTCATCCGGCGGTCATTGTTTCGCATCCGAACCGGGCGGAAAACAAGGACATGGTGGAAGTGGTCATTTGCACGAGCCAGCGTGCCAGCCGCGCGCCCAAATCAAACGAAATTCTTCTGGACGAGGCGGACGGCCTTGACTGGCCGACGCTTTGCAAATGCGATTTGATTTACGCCGTCCCACGCGAAGATTTGAAAAGCCGTCGCGGCCTTGTTTCAGACTCAAGACAACGGCCATTGATTCGGACGCTTCTTGCAGCGCACGGCTGGATGTCTGTTTTGTAACTTGGCGGGGACGATTCTGGTGGTGCTGGCCGTGGCGCGGATCTGGCCGGAGATTCGGAAATGCAGAAAGCTGGCGTGAAGAAATTTTCTGCGGATTGCACGGATTTTCGCAGATGGATTGAAATCAAAAACCGCAGTATCGGCTCAATCTGCGTGAAAAAGTCTTGGAACAAAGGGTGTCGGACAAAAAACTTGGCGGAAATAAAACCGCAATCAGGAATGGGTAGTGGGACGTTTTCAAATTTAATAAAGTAAGCCGACGATTTCTTCCAAAGTCCAGACGTGTTTCGCAATCTCCGCTTCCATCGCTGGCGTCACGCGCAAGGTCTGGTGAACGCGGGCGAAATTGTAGTGCATATAATGCAGGGCAATCGCTGCTTCGTGATTCTCAATCTTTTTTGAAAATGCGTTCGTCAACCGCGTGAACCGGCGCATCTGCATCCGCATCGTCAAATTCTGCCGCTCCGTGTGACTCGTTGAAATATGCGCCCTGTCCGGCGAGCCTGTGATTGTTGCCTTGCGTGCGCCCATACATTGCGCCGGACTGTAACGCGCTTCGCCCGCCCGCTCCGCGCCGTAAATTTTAACGAGTTGCGCGTAGTCAATATCCGCGCCAAACGCATTTTCAACCGCCGTCAAATACGGCCTGTGACCGTCTGTCGTCAACTGGACGCGATGCGCCAGCCGTCCCGCCAGATCGTGCATGAAATGATTCGCCGCGCCCGCGTCACGGCTGCTGACAAACCAGCACGGCACAAGTTTCGTGTCCGGGTCAAGCGCAACCCAAGTCCAAACGCTGCCGACGCCCGGCTGTCCCTTCATTGAATCCGGCACGTTCTTGTCTTTCGCGTAACAGAAATACCATATCTCATCGCATTGAATCCGTTTGCAATTCAGGTTGCGAAAAGTCTTGTCCTGATACGCGGAACAGGCCGCGCCAAGTTCCACCAAAAGTTTTTGAATCGCTTGGCGATGCGTGCCAGTCATGCGCGAAGTGGCGCGGAGCGAATTGCCCTCAACCAGACAGGCAACCACGCGGACTTGTTCTTCCTTGCTCAACTTATTCATGTGAGCAGTATGCTTGAGCAGTAAAGCAATGTCAATAGGTTTTTAATGATTTAATTAAAACGTAAATTTCCCATTGACAGATTGACTCGCGGTGTTTATTGTTGGCGTGTCAGTTGAAATGCTGAATGGAAATTGAATTTCAAGACGAAAGCCTAGACCAACTGGAAACCGATGTAGGATTTAGTGCGGGTTATGCTAGAGAAATTGTCAAAGCATACCGAAAGCGGATACAGGCGATTCGGGCGGCCAATGACGAGCGTGATTTATACGCCGTCAAAGGCAACCGTTTTGAAAAATTGAAGGGCGACAGGTCGCACCAACATTCATTACGACTGAACGACCAATGGCGGCTGATAGTTGAAATCAAGCCGTCCAAACCGAAAAATATAATTGTTGTAATTGCCGTCGAAGATTACCACTGACCATGAGCAACCGAACACCAGCAGAAGTTTTCCCGCCCGGCGAGTTCATCCTTGATGAGCTTGATGAGCGCGGATGGTCGCAGACCAGCTTGGCAAAAATCACTGGCAGACCTGATTCGACGATTAGCTCAATCATTTCGGGGAAAAAGTCCATCACGCCCGAAATCGCCAGCGAATTTGCAAGCGCGTTCGGAACAAGTCCGCAGTTTTGGCTTAATCTCGAAAACGCATATCAGCTTTCAAAGCTGGCAGTTGAAGACGGTGCGATTAAGCATCGGGCAAAATTATTTGAAGCCGCGCCAATCAGGGACATGGAAAAGCGCGGTTGGATTCGCGTCTTTGATTCCGTTGAAGAAACCGAAAAAGAATTGGTGAACTTTTTTTCAATTCCCACCCTTGAACAGTTGCCACAATTAAGGCTTGCCGCCAGAGCCACAGATCAAAACAAAAGCGAGCTGACACCCGAACAGCTTGCTTGGTGTGTTCGCGCGCTTCAACTGGCAAAATCCGTCCCTGCAAAAAAATATACGAACAAATCTTTTGGTGAAGGGATTTCGCAACTTCGTTTGCTGGCTGACTTTCCTGAAAACGCAAGGAAAGTGCCAAAAGTTTTAGGTGAAATGGGGATAAGATTCGTGGTGATTGAGCATTTGCCGAAAAGCAAAATTGACGGCGCGGCACTCTGGCTTGGCGATGATTGGAGCAAGCCGGTTATCGCCTTATCGTTGCGCTATGACAGGATTGATTCATTCTGGCACACGCTTTTCCACGAACTTTCCCACATAAAAAACAAAGACTCATACATTGTGGATGTTGACATGGTGGGCGCAGACAGGTGTTTGTCCGATGAAGCTCTTTCTGAAATTGAGACGCGGGCAAATCGTGAAGCGGCGGAAATGCTGATTCCAAAACAGACGATGGACTCATTCATTTCGAGAACGCATCCGTTTTACTACACCGAAAAGATTATTCAATTTGCAAACCTGATCAAGATTCATCCCGGCATCATCGCGGGACAGCTTCAACATCGGAAAAAAATTGATTGGGCTGCAAACCGGCAAATGTTGGTTAAGGTGCGGGATATTTTAATCTCCGGCGCAATGACGGACGGCTGGGGAACAGCAGGAAGATAAAATTATGGCTAAAACAAAAACAGAATTTTTACAGGAAATGGTCGCAGTATATCGTGACTCTGGACAAGCATGGCCGGCAACGACAAGGCAAATAGCTGGATGGGCAATTCAAGAAGGCTATTGGAAAGCGCCAATCAAAAATCAAATTGACCAGTGCGCCGAGGAGATTGCCGCCGCGATGCGCGTTGAATTTTTTACTGATCCGCAAGGCCGTGAAGTTCGTAAAAAGCATCCATATCGTGAACTTGTGGAACTGCCAGACGGAACGCATCAGCAAAAGTTTCCGTGGATTGATATGGAAGATCCGAATCTCAAACACGAAGAAGCAGAGTTGGCGCTTCTATATGGCAGAAAGTTAATTTTGGGGGATTGCAAACAGTTGAAAACCTCGGTGGACAGCTACAACGACAACAACAAGCACGGAAAATATGTTGAAGTTAGCTTCGACTTCAACGAAGCCTTGGCAGAATCAGAACAGCCGACAGTTTATCCGGGTCTCTAGGATTTTGGTTTCCAGCCGTTTTTCTAAACCAAGTCTTGCTGTTTTTCGCGGTTTCCTTCGCGTTCGGCTTTGGAAAATTGCTTGGCCGATTAACCTGCTTTTTCACCGCAGAGTTTTAGGATGCGCGTGGCGCGTTCGCGCAGGCTATCGCTGTGGGCTTTCACTTGCTCGACGCTCCATCGCAAATTTCCCGCACGATCCTCGTCGCTCTGCGCCTTTTTTAGAATCTTTTCCACGCCGCGCTGGACGACGGCGGGTGCGATGCGGGCAATCTCCCGCACGCACGTTTCTAAATCGGCGGTGGATGGTTCCTTGCCAGTTTCACCATACGCGGCTCGCAAGTTCTGGCCGCTGGCGGCTTTGATAATCCGCATGAGCGCGATGCGATAACCCGCCTCGCGGCCGCCGTCCTTGCTGTCGGCGACAATGCTTTCATTTTCTGGTATCATAAAATGAGTTTGTTTTAACCGCCGGTTACTTTAATGACTTTGCCGGATTTGACCACCGTTTAATGGCGGCGTTGCGGGCGATTTCCTTGCGTTTTTTTGCCGAAAGATTAGCCGCCCGCGCCTTGCCGCCCTTCAAGCCGCCGAGCCTGCCCAGCGCGACGGCGGCGGGATTCTTGGCCGGCGCGGGCGACGGCGCGGCCTGCCCGGTGGATTGCTGCATGATTCTGAAAGCCGTCTGGTTTAAGTCCGTGCTTGAGCGTTTAGGCATGGCGCAACTTTGACCACAACCCGGAAAGATTCAAGCCCAAAGTGAGATTTCAGATTTCAAAACGTCCCACTACCTAGTTTTTGGGGCAGGGCATCTAAAAATTTGCAGATAATTTGTCTTTGCGGTTATGTCTGAATTCAAATTCTTCTGTCCGCAATGCGGCCAACGCATCGAGTGCGACACCGGGTATGTGGGAAAGCAGATTAATTGTCCGGTTTGTCAACAGACCGTCATCGTCCCATCAGCACCGCCTTCCGCTACGCCCCCGGCAATGCCGGTTCCACTGCAAGCGGCACCATCTTCTGCAATCCGCCGGGGCACGCCGGTTCTTGCGGCCACACAGCCGCCAGTTCGAGCCAAGTCGCATATGTTGCGAAAAATCCTGACCATCGCGGCTGCGCTGCTTGTGCTCGCCGGACTGATCGTTGGTTTCTTTTTCAAGAGCAATGTGCGGATCATTTCGGCGGTCTATGGAACAGGCCCAAATTTTGCGGATGTTTCGCGTCAAGTTGGCCAGCTGGTTAATCAAAAGTCTGAATTTAATGCGCAGCCTGGTTCGTTGAAGGCCGACCCGTCGCCGGGCTGGAACAAAACGCTGGTCATTGTTTATGAGGTCAGGGGACAACGCCACATTTTCACGACAGGCGAAGGGGGCAAAGTGAGCACCGCCATTTTGTTAAAGGCAGCCGGCCAGTGACGCCCAATCTTGTATTAGACCTCAAGTTTCCTGCGTGCGCCATTTTGCACTTCAACTTGACGTGCCGTTGCAGAGGTTTATTTTCCGCACATGAGAAAGATTTTACTCGGGCTTTTGATTGTCGCCGCCGCCGCTTTCACGGCTTCGCTTGCGCGCGCGCAGGACACCGCCACGCAGCAGCAGCTCGACAAGCTGGGTGGCCAGATTCAGGAACTGCAAACCGCCTTGGCGCTCCAAGGAAAACAGCTTGCCGCGCTGGAAAAGGAAATCAGCGACTTGAGCGACAAGGTCAGCACGCCGCAAATCAACAACAGCGCCAGCGTGGATGATTTGAAGAAGCTCGCCGGGCAGGTGCAGGACCTCGCCAAAAAACAGCAGGATGACAATGATTTGATCGTGAAACAGATTGAGAAGCTCGCCCAGATCGTCGCCGGCCCCTCAACCAGCCACAAGTCGAAACCCAACACGGACACGACGGCAACTAGCGGCGATAATCCCACGCCATCGTCGAATGTGCTGCAGAATGGTCATTACTATCCGGTCAAAGATGGCGACACGGTTGACGCCATCGCCAAGGGCTACAACGCGAAAGGTGTCAAAGTCACGACGAAGCAAATTTTGGCGGCGAACCCCGGTCTGGAACCGACCAAACTCTATGTCGGCAAGAAAATCTTCATTCCCGACCCGGATGCGAAGTGATTTTTAGGCGGCAACTTTTTAACTTGGCAGCTCCACGCATCTTTAACGCAACACCTTCGCCGCGATGTCGCGGCGGAAATGCGCGCCGTCGAAACGATTTCACTTTTCTTGTCCGATTTGAACGGCGGCGGTTACTATTCCATGAGTGAACAGCCTGACCGACCAACAATTGTTGCGCGACTACCTCGCGCGCCGGTCGGACGCGGCGTTTGCCGAACTGGTGCGACGGCACGTTGACCTCGTTTATTCCGCCGCGTTGCGCATGGTTTGCGACGCGCATCTGGCCAAGGACGTGACGCAAGGCGCGTTTGTGGCGCTGGCGCAAAACGCGCGGCAACTCGCGGAACATCCCGTTTTGACCGGCTGGCTGCATCGCACGGCACAAAACCTCGCCGCCAACGCCGTTCGCTCCGACGTGCGCCGCCGCGCCCGCGAACAGGAGGCCGCCGCCATGAACCAATTGCTTGCCAACGAATCCGATGCCAACTGGGAAAATATCGCGCCGCATTTGGACGCCGCGCTCGGCGAATTGAACGAGGCGGAGCGCAACGCCGTGTTGCTGCGCTATTTTGAAAAGAAATCCGCGCGCGAAATGGCGGAAATTCTCGGCACGAGCGAAGACGCCGCACAAAAGCGCGTGAGCCGCGCCGTCGAAAAATTGCGCGAATTTTTTGCGAAACGGAAAATTACCGTCAGCGCGGGCGGCCTGACGATTTTGATTTCCGCCAATGCCGTTCAATCCGCGCCGGTTGGACTGGCCGCTGCCATTTCCGCCGCCACGTTGGCTGGAACTGCCGTTTCCACTTCAACACTCATTGCCGCCACCAAAACGATTGCCATGACCACATTGCAAAAAACTCTAGTCACCGCCGCTGTCGCCGTGCTGGCCGGAGCGGGAATTTACGAAGCCCGCCAAGCCGCGCAACTACGCGAGCAAAACCAGACGCTCCAGCAACAGCAAGCGCTGCTGACGGAGCAGATTCAGCAGTTGCAAAACAGTTTTGCCGACGCGACAAACCGGCTGGCTGGTTTATTGGCTGAAAATTCATTGCTAAAGTCCAACCCAAATCAAGCCGAGCTTTTGAGGCTGCGCGGTGAAGTGTCAGCGCTGCGAAACGAGGCAAACGATCCCGACCACAAGGCATTCAAAGAGTTGGCGAACCGGGTCAAGTCGTTAAGACAGCTTGTTGAACAACGGCCTGACAAACAAATCCCGGAGCTTCAATTCCTGACGGATAAAGTATGGGCTGATGTCGCATGGAATGCTGATTTGGATACAGAGGATGGAATTCGTGTGGCGTTAAGCAATCTGCGTGGTGAGGCGGAAAATATTTTTCTGAACGAGATGTTGCACAATGCCCTCAAAAAATATCTCGCGGCCAACAATGATATTCTGCCGGCCAGCCTTTTGGATTTGAAACCTTTCTTCAATGTGCCGGTTACCGACGCGATGCTCTCGCGTTACGGATTGTTGCAATCCGGAAAACCTGACCCGCAGGCTGACCTGGTGAAGTTAAGTTCATACACCGATGAGGATTATGATTCATTTCACACGATCACCCTCAACGGAGCCAGCGGCGGCGGCTTCAATCGCAACCAAGACGCCATCAACGATGCCGCCCGGGAATTCGCCCGCCTGAACAACTACCAGTCACCGACCAATCCAGCCCAGATTGCGCCATTCTTGAGCCGCACGATTGATCTGGTAACGATTCAAAAATACCTTAACCAGTTCGTAATGGACCAGCCGTCCCCCGACGAAACCATAATGGCTCCGGTTTTACATGCCTATTTCATGGCCCACAACGGCGCGCGTCCAGCCAAGGGCGCGGATTTATTGCCTTACATCACCACGCCGGAACAGCAGGCTGCTTTTCAGCGGTTGGAAGGCAATCCCAAATAAAAATCCATTGGTGCTTAAAACGCTTAAAACGCCTTTGCCGCGATGTCGCGGCGGAACTGCGCGCCGTCGAAATGGATTTTTCCAACGGCGGCGTAGGCGGTCGTTTGTGCGGTGCGCAAATCTTTGCCCAGCGCGGTCACGCCGAGAACGCGGCCGCCGTTCGTCACGATTTGTCCGTCCTTCAACGCCGTGCCGGCGTGGAAAACTTTGACTGGTGGGGCAGGCATCCGGCCTGCCAGCAGGCTGGAAGCCTGCTCCACTACATCCAAGCCGCGAATCGGTTTTCCCTTTTCATAATTTCCCGGATAGCCGCCGCTGGCCATCACCACGCACACGCTCGCTTCCGGTTTCCATTTCAATTCAATTTTATCCAGCGTGCTATCCACGCTCGCGTCGAGCAGCTCGACGAGATCGTTTTCCAATCGCGTCAGATAAACCTGCGTTTCCGGGTCGCCGAAGCGCGCGTTGAATTCCAACACCTTCGGACCGGATTGGGTGAGCATGATGCCAGGATACAGCAGTCCGCGATAATCTATTTTCTCCGCCGCGCAGCCGCGCATGAATGGCTCAAGAATTTTCCGCGCGACGTCAACCAGTTGTGGATCGGTCAAAAAGGGTGTGGGCGAACAGGTTCCCATGCCGCCGGTGTTCAAGCCCTTGTCACCGTCGAGCGCGCGTTTGTGGTCTTGTGACGTTGGAAAAAGTTTCGCCGTTTTGCCATCGCAAATCGCGTGCAGTGAAATTTCCACGCCTTCAAGAAATTCCTGAATGACGACACGCGCGCCCGCCGTGCCGAACGCCTTGCCGACCATGATTTCGTCCACGGCTCTTTCCGCCTCGGTTTGGCTGGTGCAAATCAAAACGCCTTTGCCGAGCGCCAGACCGTCGGCTTTCACAACGCACTTGCCGAGGCCGGCGGCGAATTTCTTCGCGCTGGCAGCCTCGTCAAAGGTTCCAGCGACGGCGGTCGGGATGCCGTATTTTTCCATGAACTTCTGGGAGAAAACTTTCGAGGATTCAAACTGTGCGGCTTTCCGGTTCACACCCCAGATGCGCAGGCCGTTTTTCTGGAACAAATCCACGATGCCCAGCGCGAGCGGATTGTCCGGCCCGACGACGGTGAGTTCGATTTTCTTTTCCAGCGCGAACGCGAGCAGTTTCGGCAAATCTTCGGCGGAAATGTTGACACATTCGACCGGCGAAGAATTTTTTGCGAGCCGTTCCTGCGCGATGCCCGCATTGCCCGGCGCGCACCACATTTGTGTGGCGTGCGGCGACTGCGCGAGCTTCCAAACCAGCGCGTGTTCGCGTCCGCCCGAACCGATGACGAGAATTTTCATGCAAAATGCGTCCGCAGATTACGCAGATTACGCAGATTTCACAGATTCAAAATGAAAAAATTACTGAAGATCCGCGTTTAACGACCTGCTCTTGCCCGGCTTCAAATCCAATTCCACCACCTTGCCGCCGTAGCGCACCTGGCAATGGCCGTCGCCGGAAACATTTTTCACCGTGGCGGAAACCAGTTTTCCGTGCTGCCACGTTTCGGAAATTTCATAGCCGCCGCGCGCACGCAGGCCGGAGATTTTTCCATCCGGCCATTCCGCCGGCAGCGCCGGTAGCAGCTCGATGTCGCCGGCCTGTGATTGCAGGAGCATTTCCGCGATGCCGGCGGTGACGCCGAAGTTGCCGTCAATCTGCATCGGAGGATGCAGGCCGAACAGGTTCGGACAGGTGTTTCGCGCGGAAAACAACTGCTGAAGCATCTTGTGCGCGTCCTCGCCGTCGCGCAGCCGGGCGTAAAGCGCCGTGCGCCAGGCGAACGACCATTCGCGCACGTCGCTGTCCGGCGAAATGCCGCGCGCGTCGAGCGAAACTTTGGCCGCCGCCGCCAGCTTGGGGGTTTTGGCCACGCTGATCTGGTCGCCGGGAAAAACCGCGAACAGATGTGACGTGTGGCGGTGATGGTCGTTGGGCGTGTCGAGTTCGGGATAATTGGGATTGTGCTGTTCGTGCATCCATTCGAGCAACTGGCCCCAACTGCCGATGCCCGGCGTCACGAGCCGGTCGCGCATGGCGGCGATTTTGTCGCGGTAATCCTTGTCAACGCCCAGCACATCCGCCGCCTGCACATAATTGTTGAACAGATCCCAGACAATTTCCTGGTTGTAACTCACGCCGTCCTGAACCGGGCCGTGTTCCGGTGACCAGCCGTCGGGCACGACAAGTTTTCCGTCGGGCAGCGCCTTCAAATGGTCTTCCCAAAATTCGCACGTCTCCTTCATGATCGGATACGCGGTCTGGCGGAGGAAATTGGTGTCGTGATCAAACGCGAAGTGCTCCCAGAAATGCCGGCAATACCATGCGTTGGCGGTCTTGTCCCATTTCCAGCCCATGCCGCCGGTGATGTTGTGCGACGTGCGGATGGCGAAACCGCGTTGCGCAAAATTTCCGTCCGCCGTCTTGAAATCCGGCGCCGCCGCCGTCGCCTTGCGCCACGCGGGAAGCTGGCTTTCGACCAGGTCAAAAAGCGGCGTGTGGCACTCGCCCAGATTCGCGACCTCGGCGGGCCAGTAATTCATCTCCACGTTGATGTTCGCGTGATAATCGGAATGCCACGCCGGGGAATTATTGTCGTTCCAAAGCCCCTGCAAATTCGCCGGCAGGCCGCCGGGACGCGAACTGGAAATCAGCAGGTAGCGACCGTATTGAAACAGCAATGCTTCGAGGCCGGGATCAACCGTCTTGAACGCCTCCAGTTTGCGCCGGTCGGTCGGCAGCGCCATTTGCGCGGCGGTGGACTGGCCGAAGTCCGCGCTGACGCGGTTGAACAGCGCCTGATAATCTTTGATGTGCGCGGCCTCCAGTTTGGCAAAACTCATTTTCGCCGCCGCGTCAATTTGCGCCGTCACGCGCGCGTGCGGGTCTTCGCCGTGATAATTTTTGGCGTAATCCATCACGTAATCCGTGCCCGCCGCTATGAACAGCGTGAGGTCGTCACAATTTTTGAATTCAATCCGCGCCGAATTGGTGTCCACCGCCACCGAGCCACCTTGGTTCAGCACGAGCGCCTGCCACTCGAATTTCCGTCCGTTGTTCAGCACACCGGACGCGGTGATCCGGTTTCCGTTGGCGACAATTTTTGCGCCATGCGAGTCAGCCAGTTCAATGCCGCCGGTGTAAGCGCCTTTTTTGTCCGCCGTGAACCGCGCCACCAAAACCTGCGCCGGATGGCTGCAAAAAAACTCGCGACGAAAGTTCACATCGTTCGCCGTGTAACTCACCTGCGAAAGCGCGTCTGCCAGATCGAGGTCGCGCCGGTAATGGGAAAAATCTGCGTGGCCCGGCAGGTTGATAAACACGTTGCCGAGCACCTGATACGCACCCATCGTGTCATTATTGCCGGACGGATTTTCTCCGCCGGTCCACAGGCTGTCCTCGTTCATGCTGATGCGTTCGCGATCCGGCCGGCCAAAAATCAAACCGCCGATCCGTCCGTTGCCGATGGGCAGCGTCTCGTTCATCGGCTGGTTGTTGGCGGCGGGCTGCTGATACCACAAGGTCAAGTCAGAAACCGGACTGCCTCCGGAAATGATGAAAGCGTGTGTTGGCAAACACACCGGCAACGCGACCAGACAAACAGCGAGAAATATCGTTTTCAAGGATGTCCAATGAGAGCAGATTTATTTTCCAAGTTCAACCCTGTAACGACGGGCGGTTTCACCGGCGGACGTGTTTCAACTGGCATGGATTCCGGACTCCGGTCAGGCTTCGCGCGCTTGGGCCTTTGGTGGTGACCGTGACGAATTCTTGTCGCCCGCGCGATGTCGGCTAGACTTTCCCGACGATGCCGGAACAACCCGACCCTGATGCCGCCCTGATGCTGCGCGTGAAACGCGGCGACCGCGCGGCGTTTGCCGAACTGGTCGGGAAATTCCAGCAGCCGGTGATGAATTTCGTCTTCCGCTCGCTGCGCGACGAAACGGAAGCCGAGGATCTGGCGCAAAACGTTTTTTTGCAGGTCTATAAATCCCGCGCCCGCTACGAACGCACGGCGAAATTTTCCACCTGGCTGTTCACCATCGCACGGAACCTGTGCCTGAACGAAATCCGCCGCCGCTCGCGGCACCCCGCCGAATCGCTTGAAGAAACGCACGCCGAAAACGACGACCAGCCGCAGCGGCAATACGAGGACAAAAAGGTTTTGCTGCCGGTGGAGAATGTTTTGCACGGCGAACTCGCCAAAAAAATTGAGGAGGCGCTGGCCGGTTTGCCGGAGAACCAGCGCACGGCCATCCTGCTGTGCCGGCAGGACGAATTGAGCTACGAGGCGATTGCCGAAATTCTGGACTGCTCGCTTTCCGCCACGAAATCACTCATCCATCGCGGACGCGAAACGCTCAAGGAGAAGCTCAAGCCGTATCTGCAAACCGGCGAGTGGGACGAATAGAATTGGAAAAATGGAGTGATTTGAAAACCGCGCCACCGACGTGAGAAGGCCAGGATTTTCTTCATTGATTTGAGGCTCGTCGCTTCGGTCGCGCGAAACGCGGGCGCAAAATTCCTGATTTTAACATTCAATCACCATTCGCACTCACGTTGTCCCACCAAAGATAGGTTTTCCCACCGGGTCCCGGCCCGGAACCTTGTCTGCTCATGCCATTAAATTGTATTGTCGTCACAAAATCAACATGGCCGTCCAAGGCCAGAGCGTTGCCACCATGTTTGCTGTGCAACAAACCTATGCCCTCATATCCGGGATTGGGATTGCTTAACGGGGTGGACGGGAAATTAGCCCCATCATTGTATTCAAAGGCACCGGGATTGCCCGCACCGCCGCCGTTTTCATTTGGCTCCCAGATCAAATAGCACATCGAACTCCAAGCGGCAGTGATCTTCATGGGAGTGCCGCCACCAGCAGCTCCAGGATAGCCCACGACGGCACCGTCCATAACATAAGTGGAAAGTTTATTATCTCGCCCAACACTTGCCGTCGGCTTCGTAAAAGTCAGGCTTGAGATGTCCACCGGGCAGAGGAAGGAGTTCGGATTGGATGCATATTTGAACCAGAGTCCGGTTTTATTGGCGGAAACAGGGGAATTCATCCAATAAGTCACGTCGTATGGGTTGGGAACCGCGCCTGCGGGAGCACCTGGAAAACCTTCTTGAGTCAAATCTGCCGCCCTACATGAATAAAGCCAACCTGGCGGCCCATCGTTTTGTTTAGTGCCGGTCCCATCCCAATTGGGATAAGCCAGGCGGTCATTGGAATCATCGCAATACATATGATTGGCGTAACCCAGTTGTTTTAGGTTGTTGACGCAGCGGGTGCTTTGGGCCTTGGCCTTGGCCTTGGCCAGAGCCGGCAGCAGCATCGCCGCCAGAATCGCGATGATGGCGATGACCACCAGCAGTTCAATCAAGGTGAACGCTGCAAACCTGGAGTTTCGGGGACACGGTTTCATAATAATTTTCTTTCAGAACCAACTCAAAAATGCCACGCAGACTGGCGTGCGCATTCCAAATGGTTCTGATCGGATGTTATCCCTAAACCACCGCCTTGTAAAGAGCCAGCCTGACTTTTTTCAAACGCGCCCCTTAAAACTGGTGGTGCCCAAATTTGACGGAGCGCGGCTTGTCTCAAGCCGCAGCGCGTTGGATGGAAAAAGGCGCGTCATGTTGTTCCACGGTTTGCCCGTCGGCACGCGCTCCGAATTTCAAATTAGGACAGCGCCTTAAAACTTGGTGCTTGGGCCGCCACACGCTAGAATTCAACCGTGGCCGAACCCATTTTCCAGTCGCTCGCCGAAGCCGCGCGCAACGACGAATCCGTCGCGCTGGGCGTCATCACGGGCGCAAACGGATCGAGTCCGCAGAAAATCGGCGCCAAGGCGCTGTTCTTTCCCGACCGCAAAATCAAAGGCACGCTCGGCGGCGGCTGCCTGGAAGCCGAGGCCCAGCGGCTCGCCTTGCAATCCATGCGCGACGGCCGGCCGCAGACGTTTGAACTCGTCCTCGACCACGACTTCGGCTGGGACGACGGCCTGATCTGCGGCGGAAAAGTTTTGGGCGTGATCCTGCCGGACGCGCAAAAACTCGGGGCGGAATTCTGGAGCGAACTCGCCAGCCGCGACCAGGCAAAAATCTGGGGCGTGAAAAAGGATTTCTCCATCGCGCTTGCCGCTTCAACGGATGACGGCTGGCTTTACACGGAAACCATTTTGCCGCCGTGTGCGCTTTGGATCGCCGGTTCCGGCCACATCGCGCAGGCCGTCGCGCCGCTCGCGCTGCAACTGGATTTCTCCGTCACGGTGTTGGACGACCGGCCGGAACTGGCCAACCACCGGTTCTTTCCGCGCGAAGTTTCGCTTCAAACCGGCAACTGGGGCAGCCTGCTCAACCTTCCCTTTGGCGCGGCGCCGACCTTTGGCCTCATTGTCACGCGCGGCCACAAGCACGACGCGCTCGTGCTGGAAACGTGGATTCACCGGCCGTTTCAATTTCTCGGCATGATCGGCAGCAGCCGCAAGGCACGGACGATTTCCGAACATTTTGTGAAAAAGAAAATCGCGACCGCCGGTGAAATGGCGCGCGTGGCGTGTCCGGTCGGAATCAAAATCCGTTCCCAAAGCGTGATGGAAATCGCCGTGGACATTCTCGCGCAATATATTGACAAACGCGCGGAAGCCACCCGCGCGGTCAGGCCGGCTGCTGCTGCGTGAGGCAGTGCAGCGAGCCGAAGCCCCAGACCAAATCCACGGCGTGAATGCCGACGACGGGACGGTCTCTGAACAGTTCGCCCAAAATGCCAAGCACGATCCGGTCGTTCGGGTCGTTGAACGTCGGGACAATGACGGCGGCGTTGCAGATGTAAAAATTCGCATAACTCGCCGGCAGCCGCACGCCGTCAAAATACAACGGTGCCGGCATCGGCAGCTCGATGATTTCAGGCTTTGAACCATCTTCCAGCCGCAAATCCCGGATGCGCTCCCAATTTTCCGCGAGCGGACGATAATTTTCATCGCGCGGATTTTTTTCACGCACCAGCACGAGAGTTTTCGCATTCACGAACCGGCAGATGTCATCAATGTGGCCGTGCGTGTCGTCGCCTTTCGGGCCTTTGGCGAGCCAGAAAATATTTTTGACGCCGAGATGATTTTTTAGCGCCGTCTCGATCTCCTCTTTGCCGAGGCCGGGATTGCGAACTTGAATTTTTGGATCAAGATAACATTCCTCGGTGGAAATCAGCGTCCCGCGTCCGTTCAATTCCATGCCGCCGCCCTCGATGACAAACTGCCGGCCGTCACATTGGGCGTGGAAAAGTTTTTTGCCGAGCAGCTTCGCAGCGGTTTCAGGAACTTTCGTGTCCTTGCGCCAGTTGTTGTATTTCGCCCAGCCGTTGAAATGGAAATGAACGATGGCCGTTTCCGACTTTGGACTTTGGACTTTGGGCTTTGGACTTTTTCTTACAAAAATCGGCCCGGTGTCGCGCGTCCAACCGCGGTTCGTCGGATGCGTGACGAACTGGATTTTCCGCAAATCCACGCCGACGTGTTTGAAAACGCTGCGCGCGAATTTTTCATCAGCCTGATGCCGGACGAGCAGAAAAATTTTTTCGCCGGCGGAAATTTTGCGCACCATCTCGCCATAAACCCACGCGATGACCTCGAACTTGCCCGGCCAGTCGCTGGCGTTGTGCGGCCAGCCGAGCCAGGACGCCTCGTGCCGTTCCCATTCGGCAGGCATGGTGTAACCGAGTTCGGCGGGCGTAGCGGCGGAAATTTTATTGGTCGGCATAAACTTTGCGGGCGGGCAACAACACAGCGTCACACGCAACCCGCGAATCATTTAAGAACAACGGCTTGTCTCTGGCGGTTCAAAATTTTCGCCAGCAAGCCCAGCGCGCGTTCGGCCTGGGTGACGTAGGGATTTGATTTATCCCAGACATAGCCGGCGAGCACCGCGCAGACCTGCCGCATGATGTCCGGATTCCGGTTGGCGGCGAAAAAAATCTTCGGCAGCCGGTCGTCATACCAGGCGTTGACGTAGGCGCGGAACGTGTTGACGCCCTGCATGACGTGGTCGGCGTAGTCCGCCTGCCAGTCCACCGTTTCGCCGTGCAATTGCCGCGTCAGCACTTTCGCCGCGCGTTCCGAGGACGCCAGCGCCAGCGCCACGCCGGAGCTGAAGATCGGGTCGAGAAATTCCGTGGCGTTGCCGACCAGCGCGAACCGTTCGCCGAACAGCTTTTTGACCGAGCAGGAAAAACCGCTCACGCGCTGCACCGGCATGGTGAACTGCATTTTCGCCAGCCGCTTCGCCGCGTTTAGATCGCTCATCAGGATCGCGCGCAATTGTTCCTCCGGCGTGCCGGAAAATTGTTTGAAGAACCCCGGCTCGGCCACCACGCCGACGCTGGTTTTGCCGTTGGAAAACGGAATGAGCCACAGCCACGCGCCGCCGGGATGGATGCAAATCCAAACCTTGCCCTCCTCGCGTTCCGGCGGACGCGCGTCGCCGGTGACGTGCGCGAACAGTGAATCGCGCGGCGGCAGCTTGGACGGCTCCTCCAGATCCAGCAAGCGCGGCAGCACCCGGCCGTAGCCGCTGCAATCCAGAATGAATTTCGATTTTACTTCAAGTCTGCCGCCGTCCGGCGTTTCAATCGTGGCTGCGGCGTGCGTCGGCTCGAAGTTCACCGCCGTGACGCCGTGACGGTATAAAATCTCCACGCCGCGAGCCGCGACGGTGTCGGCGAGTGTCTGGTCAAAGTCGGCGCGGGGAACCTGGTAGGTGTATTTGTAGCCGTTGCCAAACTGGTTGGCGAAATCGAAGTTGCATGTCTCGTCGCCGCGTAGAAAGACCGCGCCGTATTTGCGCATGAAATGTTGTTTTTCAACGGCGTCGAGCAGTCCGGCCTCCTCCAGCAGGTTCATGCTGCTGGGCAGCATGGATTCGCCGATGACGAAACGCGGGAATACCTGCTTCTCGACCACCAGCACGCGGAATTTTTCGCGGTTCAAGAGCGCAGCGGCCAGCGCACCGGACGGGCCGGCACCGATGATCAGCACGTCCGTTTCAATCTGATTCATAATTTTTATCGAGGCCCAGACTTTTTTGGGCGTCTTCGGATTGCAGTAAAGCGGTCATGCGTTCGATGTCGCCGACGAGCGGACGGTCGTTGTCCAGTTTCGGTGAAACGGCGCGCACGAGGTCGTAAAGTTTCTGGTAGTCGCCGCCCATGACCTTTTTGGGCGCGCGTAAATCCGCCGCCTGCGCGAGCGCGAGCGTCTGGATGGCAACGATCTTCCACGCGAGTGGCAAGGCCGTTCGCGTCATCTTTGCGGCGATGCAACCCATGCTGACCACGTCCTGGTTGTTGGCGTTGGTCGAAATTGTCTGGATCGAGGCCGGCGTGCCGAGCAGACGCAGTTCGGCGGCGAGCGAAGTCGCCAACAATTGCGCGCCGCTGAAACCGGAATTCAAACCTGGCGCGCCACCGGCCAGCATCGGCGAGAGGCCGCGGCTGTAACGCCAGTTGACGAGCCGTTCGAGCTGTCGTTCCGCGAGCAGCGCAACTTTGATGAGTCCCATCCGCAAATAGTCGCTGACCATCGCGATCTGCTGGCCGTAAAAATTGCCGCCGTGGATGACGGTTTCGGTGTCGGGAAAAATCAGCGGATTGTCCGTGCTGGCGTTGAGTTCGCGCGTGACAACCTCGGCGACGTGCCAGTGCGCCTCCTGAAACGCGCCGAGAATCTGCGGCGCACAGCGAAGCGAATACGGGTCCTGGATTTCCGCGCCGGGATCAACCGCCTTGGCCGTCGTGCCCCATTGATGTTCATCAATGCGGTGCGCGTAGTCGGGATGCGTGCGGAGTGAATCGCTGATGCGCCGGGCGGAAAGCGATTGACCGCGAAAACCGCGCGCCATGTGAATTTGCTGGCAGAGCACTTCCGGTTCGCCTCCGAGCGCCTGAAACAGGCACGCGGTCAGCAGTTCCATCCAGCGCAGAATTTTTTCTGTTTCGTGCGTGGCCAGCGCGGCGAGGCCGGTCATCACGCTCGTGCCGTTGACAAGGGCAAGACCTTCCTTGCATTGCAGCACGGCGGGCTTCAATCCGGCTTGTTTCAAGGCGTCAGTGGCGGAAATTCGCTTTCCGTCCAGTCGCGCGTGGCCGAAACCGACGAGCAGTCCGGCCATGTGCGCCAGTGGAACTAGATCGCCGCTCGCGCCGACGGAGCCTTCGCTGGGAATTTCCGGCAAAATGTTTTTGTTCAGGGCGGCGAGAAGCAGTTCGATGAGTTCTTCGCGGATGCCGGAAAAGCCCCGCGCGAGCGTGTTGGCGCGGGCGAGCATGATCGCGCGGGTTTCATTCTCCGAAAACAGCGCGCCTTGTCCGACGGTCAGGTGATGCAGCAGGTTGATTTGATGCTGGGCGAGGTCGCCGTCGCCGATGCGGAAACCGCTCAATGGGCCGAAGCCGGTGTTGATGCCGTAGATCGCGCGCGGCTGGGCGGCGAGCGATTCGACGAGTTCGCGGCTGCGGCGGATGAGCGGGCGCGCGTCTTCCGCAAGTTCACAGGAAACTTTCAGTGAGGCGATCTTCCAAAGTTCTTCAATGGAAAGCTGGTGGCCGTTTAACGCGATCTTGGGACGCATCTGGGGAATCATTGAACAACAAATTGCTTGAACTGGCAAGCGCGGGCGTGTTTGCTGGCGCACGATTTTAGTGGAACGAATCCTGATTGTGAGCAGAAGTCGTCACGGCAATGTCTGAAAAATCCATCATCGTCATCGGGGCCGGGCTGGCCGGACTGGCCACGGGCTGTTATGCCCGCATGAACGGCTATCGCGCAACCATCCTCGAACATCACAGCGAGCCGGGCGGCGTGGCGAAGGCGTGGCATCACGGCGATTATCTCATTGACGGCGGAGTGCATTATCTGATGGGCCACCGGCCGGGACAGGCCTGTTACGAAATTTACCGCGAACTGGGTGTTTTCAAAAACCGCCAGTATCCCGACCTCGCCGACTACGTCCACTTCATTGACGAGGCCAGCGGCAACCGCGTGAGTTTCACCGGCGACCTGGAAAAACTGGCGCGCGATCTGAAAAGTTTTGCGCCGGAAGATGCCAGATTGATTGATGAATTCATTGCCGGCGTCCGTTCGCTGCAAAAGACGGACATGTTCAAGATGATGGAGACGCCGATGGAGCTGCTCGGCATGTTCGGCACGTTGAAACAGATGTGGGGGCTGCGGCGTTCGCTGCGGTATCTCGGTGGATCGTATAACAAGCCCATTGTCGAATTTGCCAAGGCCGCGAAGAACGCCAGCCTGCGCCGGATGCTGACACACATGTTTCTGCCGGACGTGCCCGCGTGGTTCATCCTGCTCACGCTTGCGCTGCTCGCCAGCCGGCAGATGGGATTTCTCGCCGGCAGTTGCAAGGATTTCACCGCGAGCCTAGAGGACCGGTTCAAGGGTCTTGGCGGCGAAATTCTTTTCAACTCCACCGTGAAGGAAATTCTCGTAGAGCATGACCGTGCCGTCGGTGTGCGATTGGAAAATGGGACGGAACATCGTGCGGACGTGATTGTCTCGGCGGGTGACGGTTACAGCACGGTCTTCAAAATGCTCGGCGGACGTTACACTGGTAAACAAATAGACAAGTGTTACCAAACTTGGAAACAGTTGGCTCCGTTGATGACGATCAGCTTTGGTGTGAACCGGGATTTTTCCAGCGAACCCGCGCTGAATTTTCTGTTGCTCAAGGACAACATCACCGTCGGCAACGTGAAGGGCGACGGCTTTCCGCTGCGCTTCTTCAACTACAGCGGCAAATTCGCGCCGCCGGGAAAAACCGTTGTCCAGGTGCTGCTCATCACCGAATGGAAATTCTGGAACGACCTGCTGCAAAACGACCGCGTGGCCTACGAAGCCGCGAAAAAATCCGTCACCGCCGAGGTGCTGAAGCGGCTGGAGGTGCATTATCCCGGTATCACCGCGCAGGTGGAAGTGACGGACATCGCCACGCCTTACACGACGTGGCGCTACACACTGAACCACGAGGGCGCGTTCATGGGCTGGGCGCCGACGCCGAAGGCGATCCGCACGCCGCTCAAGAAAACGCTGCCGGGGCTGGCGAATTTTTACATGGCCGGCCAGTGGGTAATGCCGGGTGGCGGCGTGCCGCCGTGTTTTTATTCCGGCCGCCACGTCATCCAGATTCTGTGCCAGCGCGACGGGAAGAAATTTTCCACGAGCATTTCCGAATAAAAGCCGGCGGTTCGTTTTTCAATCGCCGAACAATTTTTTCAACTGCGTCCGCGCGGCCTCCTCGCGGGAATTTTTATTTTCCTTCGGCGTCCACTGGCGTTTTACGAACTCAAAATACTCGCAGAAATTGCCGGCGGCCTTTTCCAGCACCGGCTCCGCGCGCCGTTCGCGGCATTGCTGCGCCACGCGCGGGTCGTAGCTCGCGCAGTTCAGGCACACGCGCAAGTCCGCGCGGCATTTCATGCAGACCTCGCCGCGTCCGGGATTGCCGGTCAGTGTCCACGGCTCGCCGCAATTGTGGCAGTGTCGCGTCATGGAAAAAGGATAGCTGCGAAGTGCGTATTCGGCCCACAAAATAATTCCTTCGCCGCATCGGATGGGAAGGTGCCGGAGGCCGGATGAGGTGTCCCCGGCAACCGTCCGGCCAATCCTGCGGCTGGATTTGCCAAAGATGTGGCGCGCGTGGCTCCTTCACCGTGGGGAGCAGGCCGGTTGAGGGAGGTCGTGAGAATCCATTTTGATCTGCCGGGCAAACCTAAGCCCGGCCAAAGCCAGCGGGAAAGCGTGAAGCTGCGGACGCGGTTTCGGCGGCGGGCGGCGATTGAACCGTGATCAGCCACTTGAAACGCCAGTATCGGCTGGTGCGTTGCTTCCTCGAAGGGTTCGTGGGCGACCCAGTGAACCTGCTGCTGGTGGCGGCGTGGAACTTGAAGAAGCGGCTACGGACGACGGCTCTTATTTGCTTCAACTCGTTTGCTTCCTTGCGGGCAACTTAACTTTGACAAGTTCACCTTCCTGTCTGTAAATGAGTTTTTCAGGAGCGACTAACCAAACTGATCTGGAGCAACTGCATGATTTCAGTGCGCTTCGCGGTTCGACCGCATTATCCACCGGCGCGCTTGATACGAATGGCAATGTATGGTTTGCCCGGCAGTGGAATGGAACGCCCATTCGCGTCCGCATAGAACTCATCATCCTTCTGCTTCAGCGTGAACTCGCCGGGCACAGGCATGACTGTCATGTTCCATGTGTCGAGAACTTCGGCTGTGAATTTCATGCCGTCAGCGAGTTGCGGTTGGTCCGGTGCCGGTTTTGGAATTTGAAAATCCCACTTCGTCGGCGTCTGTTTGCCGAGATAGACCAGATAGTATTTCCCCGGTTGGCCGCCGTATTCGGGATGCGACCTGTCAATCGGGTCAATGCCTTCGGCGGGCGCGTCGGCGAGAATTTTTTTAAGAAACGCGAGGCGCGCCGGACTTTGGCCTTTGAGCACGCCGCCTTTGGACCACCAGAGAACCTGGTCATCGCTCTTGAAAGTTTCGCCGTGGCCGCAGTAAGTGCCGGCGACGGTGGCGTTCCAAAACCGGAAGACAAGTTCCTCGGCGCTCAATCGGCCCCAGCCGCTCGGAATGTTGCCTTCGTATTGCACTTCGTCATAAACCACCGGCTTGTGATATGTGTCGCGATCAATCCGCGCGCGGGCCGGGCTTGTGACGGCGCCGCCGTTTTGGATGCTCGCGTGCGTGATCCACGGCAGGTTGTAATCAAAAAGCTTGTTGCCGTAGTGGATCGAAAGCAGATGGTGA
>DATCBW010000231.1:0-40089 GCA_036511615.1 Verrucomicrobiia bacterium
TTTACACCAACGAAGACATCGTTGACATCATCAATGCCTTTTGCATCCGCCGGGCCGGAGATACCGCAATTGATCCCTCGTGTGGTTCGGGCAGTTTTCTTGTCCGCGCTTACCACCGCAAAGCCTGGCTTTCGGAACAAAAAGGTGGCGGGCGGCGAAATCGGGATGCACGAAAAAGCCATCAAGACCTATTGCGTGAAATTTACGGCTGCGACATCGCGTTGTTCGCCGCGCATCTGGCGACCTTGAACCTCGCGTCGCGCCACATCGAAGACGAAGAGAATTATCCCTACATCGCCCGCTCCAACTTTTTTGAAATACCGGGACGGCGTGAAAAATTTTCCGTTGTCCCCGGATTGAGAAGCGCAAACGGGGAAAAGGATATGATTGACGTGCCTTTGCCGGACGTGGATGCGGTAATTGGCAACCCGCCTTATGTGCGACAGGAGGGAATTCCCAAAGAAAGCGAACTGAAACGCCAGAAAGGGGAAACCAAGGAAGCATTTGAAGCCCGGCGGAAAACCACCAAGGATTATTTTCAGGAACTTTGCAAAGAACTCTGGCCGGGGCTGAAGCTGTCTGGCCGCAGCGATCTTCATTGTTACTTCTGGCCAGTGGCGGCGAGTTTGTTGAAAGAAGGAGGCTATTTCGGTTTTCTGACTTCGTCGAGTTGGTTGGATGTGGACTATGGTTTTGCGCTCCAGGGCTGGATTTTGAAAGGATTCAAGCTCGTTGCGGTCATTGAAAGCCTAGATGAACCGTGGTTCAAGGATGCGCGCGTTAAAACCTGCATCACCATTTTGCAACGTTGCGATGACTTGAAAAGCCGAATGGAAAACGTGGTCAAGTTTGTCCGCTTTTTCAAACCGGTGAAAGAAATCCTAGGCGATCGTCCCCACGGCGACGAAGCCGCCCGTCAGAACGCTGCCGAAGCATTGCGCAAAATCATTCTCCAGACCGACGCGCCGTTCGCCAACGCGCAAATGCGCATTATTCCGGTCACACAACAAGTCTTGTGGGATGAAGGCGTGCGCGCCGGCACGTTGCTTAAAACAGCGGAATTGGTGGAATCCGAATCCGAGGAGCAGGAAGAAGAGGAAAATAATGGCTCGGCACTCAAGGAAACGGCGGCGATGTATCGTATTGGTTCTGATTATGTGGCTGGCAAGTGGGGGCGTTTCCTACGCGCGCCAGACCTATATTTCAAGTTGATCGGAAATTATCAAAAACGATTGGTGAGGTTGGGTGAAATCGCAAGGATTAAGCGCGGTATAACCAGCGGATGTGACGATTTTTTCATGCCCCATGATGTGACCGCAAAAATCATGGATCAGACCAAGGATGGTTTGCCTTGGAACGATATTGGGTTGATGACCCCATGCAAACGCAGTGAGATCGAAAGCGGCAAAGTGCGAATTGTGCAGGCTGGCGATAATACGATTCATCCCATCGAGGCGAAATTTTTGCGCCCAGAGGTTCATAGCCTGATGGAAGTAGATCGTCCGGTCATTCGGGCGCGCGATCTCAACCGCGTCGTCTTGTGGGTTGATAAGCCGCTCAAAGTGTTGACGAACACCTATGTGGCCGATTACATCCGCTGGGGTTCCAAGCAAACCTTCGCTTCAAAAAAATCAAAAGCCGTTCCCGTGCCATTCAGGTCTTCTTGTTTATCCCGACCGCTTTGGTATGACGTAACCAAAGATGAAATTGGAGTCGCCTTTTGGCCCAAAGCTCAAAAATACCGGCATATCATCCCGGCGAATCCAGAAGGATTGATATGCAATTGCAATCTATACACTGTCGTTCCAGAACTAGGCAACCGTGCCGAGCGGATGGCACTGGCGGCGATTCTTAACAGCACTTTGGTCGCGCTCTTTAAGTGTTTCTACGGGCGTTATGCTGGCACGGAAGGCACGCTTAAAACCGAAGTGGTGGATACGGTTCTTTTGGAAATCCCCGATCCGCGCGGCGTTTCTTCTGTATTGGCTGAACGCCTCGACAATGCCTTGAAAAGGATGATGCAACGCGACGTGACGCATCTGGTGGAGGAGGCGTTGCTCCAATGCCATTCCGAGGAAGCCATGCGGGAGATTTTACTGCACGAAGCCAAACTCCCGGTCGAGTTATGCCAGGAGGACAGACGCGAACTGGATGATTGCGTGTTTGAACTGATTGGCGTCACCAATAAACAAGAGCGCAAGAAAATGGTGGACGAACTCTATCGCGTCACCACCGAGTATTACCGTTTTCAACGCACTCAGGATATTCAGGCGATGGAGAATCGGGCCGGCAGCAATGGACGCCGGTTCGATGCCCAGGATTTGGCTGGTAGCATCTGGCAATCAATTCCAGAAAGTGATCGAAGCCCGGCCGTGACCGAATGGATTGAAGCGACATATCCGAAATGTGAAGCGGTCAAAATTCCCGAGGGCAAACCAGAGGCGCTCGGAGCGAACGATATGTTCGATCCCAATGGCGTGGTTTTCAAAGGCAACAAAGAGGCGCATCACCTCACCTACGCCAGCCCCGAACAAGCCGCGCTGGTTGCGGCTTTAGCCGAGATCGGGATTCGAGGAATAATTAAGGTTCCAAAATCGTCTGTTGAGTGCAGTCAATGTCTGGAGGCACTGCATGTTCGCATTAAGCGCGCCGAAGAACATCTCACCGAGCTTGCCGCTTCTCGCACAGGCACAGAATCGCTTCAAGAGAAAACTGCGACCCTCCTCATGCACTGGTATATCCACGGAAGGAGCGCATAGTTGAACTTCTTACCCGACCCTATTGAGAATCGGGCACACGTCATCCCGCTTTAGGTTGTGGCTGCCCCACATTCAAATAATCCAGTCGTGTGCGGCTTCGGGTTGAGTCATACTCTGTCACCATGAACGATCAAATCATCCGCTTGCTGGCGCAAAAAAATTATGTCCCGGCGAATGTGCCGGAACTGCTGCTGCTGCTGCGCCTGGCACCGAACCGGCAGCAGGAGTTGCAGGCCGTCCTGCAAAAACTGGAACACTCCGGCGTGGTCGCACGCATCAAGGGCAACCGCTACGTCTCCCCGCGCGAGGCGGATTTGATCCCCGGCCGCATCCGCATGAACCGCGCCGGTCGTGGCTTTCTCCAGCCGGACGATTCATCGCTGAAGGAAATCGCCGTTTCCGAAAGCAGCACCGGCACGGCGTTGCACGAAGACCGCGTGCTGGTGCGCCGCGACGTGCGCCGGAAAAATTTCCGCGAGGGCGATCAGGAAAACGGCGTGGTCGTCCGCATCCTAGAACGGCGGCGCACGCAGATCGTCGGCACGTTGCAGCAGAGCAAACAGTTTCTCTACGTCATCCCCGACGATCCACGCATCCCGCATGATGTCTATGTGGTGCCGCCGCGCGACGTGGGCCGGCCCGCGAATCTGGGCGACAAGGTGGTCGTCGAGCTGCGCGAATGGGAATCGCGCCACACAAATCCTGAAGGCGAAATCATCGAGGTTCTCGGCGCGCCGGACGCGGAAGGCGTGGACATGCTGTCCGTGCTGCGCCAATACGATTTGCCGCTGCATTTTCCGAAACCAGTTCTCGCCGAGGCGCACGCCATCGGCTCGACGGTTGATGCACGCGACTTCGCCGATCGCGTTGATTGCCGCCGTCATCAAGTCGTCACGATTGATCCCGACGACGCGAAAGATTTCGACGACGCGATTTGTCTCGAAAAAATTTCGCCGGAGCAATGGCGGCTGTGGGTTCACATCGCGGACGTGTCGCATTACGTCAAGCCCGGCACGGCGCTCGACGAGGAAGCGCAGAAACGCGGCAACTCCACCTACCTCGTGGATCGGGTCATTCCGATGCTGCCGGAAGCGTTGAGCAACGAACTGTGCTCGCTCAAGCCGAACGTGGACCGCTTGACGAAGTGCGTGGAATTTCTTGTGTCGCACGATGGGCGCGTGCTGAATGCGAAATTTCATTCCGCCGTCATCCATTCGCAACGCCGTTTTGCCTACGGACAAGTGCTGGAGATTTTGCAACGCGCGTCCACGGACGACCCGATTGAACGGATGCTGCATCAGGCGCACGAACTGGCACAAAAAATCCGCCGCCATCGTTTCAAGAACGGCTCGCTCGATTTGGATTTTCCCGAAACGAAAATCCGGCTGGACGAGCACGGAAAAATCCTGCGCATCGAGAAAAGCGAGAACGATGTGTCGCACCAGTTGATCGAGGAATTCATGCTGCTCGCGAACGAGGCGGTGGCGACGCGTCTGATGAATCTGCGCACGCCCGCGATTTACCGCGTCCACGAGGAGCCGGACCCGCGGCGTTTGCAGGAATACCGGCAGGAAGTTTTGGCGCATCACGTTTCGTGCGGCAACTTGAGCCACCCGGCCGAGGTGCAGAAATTGTTGTCGAAGCTCGGCACGTTGCCCATCGGCCAGGCGTTGAAGATTGGCTTTCTCAAATCGCTCATGCGGGCGTGCTATTCGGTCGAGCCGCTCGGTCATTACGGGCTGGCCAAGAAGAAATACACGCACTTCACGTCGCCCATCCGCCGTTACGCCGACCTCGTCGTGCATCGCGCGCTGTTCGATAAAAACGCCGCGTCCACCGGCGCGCTCAAGGAAATCGCCGAGCATATTTCCGTCACGGAACGCAATTCCGCTGACGCCGAGCGCGACAGCAAGGACGTGAAATTGTTCGCCTTCTTGAAAGCGCAGTTGGAATCCGGCGAGCCGGTGAAATATCCCGCGCTCGTGACCGACGTGCGGAACTTCGGTTTTTTCGTGGACGTGACCGGCCTGGCGATGAGCGGCCTCGTGCCATTGTCCACGATTGAAGACGATTTTTATGTGTTCGACGAATCGCGCCGCAATCTCGTGGGCCGCCGCACGCGCCGCACGATTCGGCTGGGCGACCGGCTCACCGTGCAGGTGGCGAAGGTGGACACGTTCAAGAAACAGGTGGATTTCTGTCTCGCGGTCGAGGAACGCAAAGTGGCTGCGCCACGGCCACCACATTATCAGCCTCAATCGAAACGCCCGCAATCATCGCGACCGGGAAATTCACGCCGCCAGGATTCGCGTCCGGGCAAACCTCAGAACGCCCGCCCGTCAAACGAACGTCCGCAAACTTCCAAGCCAGCCATGTTTCAAACTTCCGGCTCAAAGTTTTCCACGACGCAACGGCCACTGATCAAATCCAGCGGCAGCCAGCGCTTCTCACGTCGGCGGCGTTGATGAATGGTTAGGCCATCTCACGCTGAATCGTTCGGACTGCTGAATCCAATATCTCAATGTCCCGACTCTGCCATCCGCGCCGTTGGCATTCTCGTAGAATCTGGCGTGCCGCATCAAGCAAGCTATTGATGAATGCACGACATGAAGTCGTGGCCGTAAACTCGACACGGTCACCATGAAAGCAACGCAAAGTCCAAGTGTCATCGTGCTGCTGCTCTAAGCGAACGGTCACTGGTCCGTCCATAAATTTACAGCCCCAGATACGAGTCTTGCCCTGCATAATCCGACACACTGGCTCTAACCACCAACTCAAGATGACGACAGGAAAGTCGTTCCAACGCGTATCAGGAAACGACACATTATCAATCTGAATACGAATGACGCCGGTGATGGAGCCGTGCGATGATTTTTCAAGTGTCGAGGTGTCCACCTCGACCACGGTTTTCTGAATTGGAGTATTTCCACTCATACAAGCGGCGCGTGAAGTAGCCTAACATTTACCAGCATCACGAGTTTGAGACTGTGTTGGCCGCCAGCAGTTGTCGAGCATATTTTCATTATGATTGGCCGGATGGTTTCTCAAAACAATAGGAACGATACGAAATTTCGCCGCTGGCCAGTGCTTTGTGAATGCGCGAGCCTTTGATGCCCGCAAAGTCGCGGCCGAGCGAGTGCATGAATCTCGGCAGATGCCGCGCGACGAGATTCTGCGAGCGCGCGGAGTTCCGGTCCAGGCCGCGTAGAACTTCGGCGTTGATGTTCCGGGTGATGACAATTTTGAGCAGGGCGGAAGCGATGGCCTTTTCCCATTCGGCCTGACGGTCGGCAAACCGGAAGTCGGCGTAGAGAAAATGTCCGCCCGGTTGCAGCACCCGCGCCACTTCCGCCAGAAAACGCGGGAAGGCCGGATAACAATGCGACGCCTCGACATTGATGACTGCGTCAAATGGGCCGGGTTCAAACGGCAGATTTTCCGCGTCGCCTTGGACGAAGTTCAGTCCGTCAACGTGATGCCGGTTTTTGCAAAACTTGATTCCGGCGGGATTCAAGTCCAGCGCGGTGTAGCTTTTTGGTTGAAGTGTGCGTGCAAGATAACTCGCGCCGCCGCCGTGACCGCAGCTCACTTCCAGAACATTTTTGCCGCGCAGGTCAACCTGCGTCGCGACGTGATGATAAAGCTGGATGCAGGCACGATGAGGTTCGTCTTCAGGCGAAAGCGGAATGTCCATCGGCGGCGCTTCTTCGTAAGCGTAGTTGAGAAACAAAACTTCCTCGCCATGCAGCCGCCACGTGAGCAACGGATACCAGCCCTTCCAGATGGCCTTGCGAATCCAACCGACGGAGAAAAGATGATCAATGGCCGGCACGGAAGCATATTTGCCTGCCGCGCCGACGAAATCAAGCTGTTGGCAGTCAATTCATGAAAACTAACCCGCACGAAGCGCTGGCCGCGCAGTTGATTGCCGACGCGAAAGCAGGCGGAAGCGAACGGACGCCGCTGCCCGGGCGCACATCGGGATTTATTGATTCATTGATTTCAAAGCAGCCCGTTCCCGTCAATCTCCAGAATGTAAAAATAGAATTTTGGAACTCAAATTCATCGCATTGTCCGTCGTGTAGTTTTCAGTTAGCTTCGCAGGCGTATGGCTTTTGATTCCTTCCGCGATTTCGTCAACGCCCTCGACAAGGCGGGCGAACTTAAACGCATTTCCCAGCCCGTCGCCACCGAACTCGAGATCACCGAGATCGCGGCGACAAATAATTGAAGGAAGAAAAGGCGCTCGTTGCTGATTTGCTGCCGAAATAAACGCGCGGCGCGGGGATTGACATTTTGCGCCGAAAGATTACACTCATATGTATGACACTATTACAAACGAGGGTCGAGGACAAAATTGCCAGGCGGTTTGAAAAAGTCGCCCGCGAACGGGGCGAGACGATTTACTCATTTCTGCAAAGACTGGTCGTTGAAGCCGCCGCTGCGCCCGATCCGGAAACCTGGGACAACCACTGGAAGAAGATCAAAGCCCTGCACCTGAAACCCGCGCGCAAAACGTTGGCCGAACTCCGTGAGGAATCCGGCGAGCGATGATCTACGCCGACACCAGCTTTATTGCCTCCGCTTACGGCTTGGACGCCAACACTGCCGCCACCCGGCGGTTCATTGAAACGAACGAGCCGCGCTTGCCGCTGGTTTTTTTGCACTGGCCAGAACTGGCAAAATCCTTTTGGACGAGCCACCCTGAAAACGCTGAAAAACTCTGGGCTTGGGTCAAGGAAGATTTGGCCGGTGGCAAAAAACTTTATCCGTTGGAGCTGGAAGCCGATCTGGTTGCCAAGCGGGCGGCGGGATTGATCATCAACTTCTGTCCGCGCTGGAAAAAACTTCGTTCACTGGATGCCCTGCACGTGGCCGCCGCCGTGACCGGCAATTTCAAAACTTTTGTCTCATTCGACTCTCGCAGTTTTCAACGCGTGTTGGCGGCGACCCAAAAACTCAAAATGTGGCCACCACTCACCGCCGAGGAAAACTTGGCTTTGAAATAACCTGCGCCGCCGTGCCGCGACGAAAAATGAATTGAAGGAAGAGCGCGGGCTGATTTGCTTCCAAAATGAAAATTATCCGGTTGATTCTCCGAAATCAGGCGGTAAAATAAAACCGTGAGCATCGAAGTCTTAAAACGAGAACTGTCCGCGCTGGGCGCAAAAGAGCAGCGACAGTTGACGGCTTTCCTTGTTTCCATCCAAGATGAGCGCGATGATGCTTACCGCAGAAAACTTGCCGAAAAAATTGACAAGCCTGCCTCGGAATTCGCCACGCTGGAAGATTTGGACAGCCGTTTGAACTTGGGAAACGGCGACGACAAATGAAATATCGCCTGCTCATTGACTACGAAGTCATTGAGTTTCTCGAAACACTTCCGCGCAAAGATCAAAAGTTGCTGCGAAACCGGTTTGTCGCCATTCAAGATTATCCGCAAAAATTTTCTGATTATGCGGAATCTGACAATGCAGGCCGTCGCGTGGGCATTCACATTTGCGGGAAGTATGCGGTTAAATTTTGGGAAGACCATGCTGACCGGCATTTGAAAATTCTCGATGCCCGCCTTGCCGACAAATCCCCGCAATAGCCGCGATGGAAAATGAATTGAAGGAAGAAAAAAGCTTGGTCGCTGATTTGCTGCCGAAGTGAAGCCGTGCGTGGTCTGCATTCATTTGCTGTTCAGCTTCTTATGTTTCTTCTTTTGATTTAATTCCCAACAGCAATGTTGCGGTGTTGATTCCAAAAAGAAACATGAGTGTTCAGGAAAAACTTTTTTATTCCATTTGCATTACCCTGAACAGGTATCGCTATTCATACGGAAGAAAGCCCAAGGGTGACCGGCTGGCAAAAATGTTAGTCCCAGAATTTCCATCGGCGCTTGTTTACAAGAATGTGTTCTTGGAAATTCTTAACCGTTGGAAAGCATCCATCAAAGTGAAATAGTGTGAATCGCCGGAATGGCGGGCTTGTTTTTCCCCGCATTGCCCGCATCAGGTTTTTCCGTTAGCCTCGTTTATGCCCGCAGTTGTCAGTGACACTTCGGTCATCAATTATCTCGCCGCCATCGGTCAGGCGGAACTGTTGGACGTTTGACCAGTCAAAAAATGCCAAGCAATGCGCAAACAGCGGTGAGCGCGCCTGGCTGATTCTTCCGATTTTACTGGCGTATGAATTTCAGCCGCCAGCCGAACAAACGTCGGGTTCCTCCGATGGTTTTGCTGGCGGCTTTTCTTTTTGCGGCTGCGACGGGCTTTGCGGCGACGGTGACGAACGCGGTTGAAAAATTTTCCAATGCCGACTGCCTCGACTGCCACACTGATCCGTCGAACACGCGCCTGGTTAATGGCGTCAAGGTTTCGGTCGGCCATTTCCCGACGAACGGCTTTGCCAATTCCGTTCACAGCATGTTGGACTGCACGGACTGTCACGAAGGCATCAAGGAACTGGTGCATGACAAAAATATTCCGCCGCCAAACTGCGAGGGCTGTCACGACAAGGAGGCGAAGGAATACGCGACGAGCATCCACGGCATGAGCCATTCGATGGGCGCGTCGGGCGCGGCGCAATGCTGGGACTGCCACGGTTCGCATGAAATTTTGCCGGTGAAAGACGTGCATTCGCCCGTCTATAAAATGAATCTGCCGGAGACCTGTGCGAAGTGCCACAGCAACACGAATCTCACGAAGGAATATCAGATTCAGATTCCCGATGCCGCCGCACAATACATGGACAGCATCCACGGCAACGCGCTGTTGAAGATGGGATTGATCGTCGCGCCTTCATGCGATGACTGTCACGGCGTGCATGACATCAAGCGCAGCGTGGACCGCGATTCGCCGATCAACCACGCGAACGTCGCCAAGACCTGCGGCAAATGTCACGTCGGCATCGAGGAAACTTACGACAAGAGCGTTCACGGCCAGTTGCTCGCGAAGGGCGATCCGCGCGGGCCGGTCTGCACGGACTGCCACAGCGCGCATGAAATCGTCAACCCCACGGGCAATAATTTCAAGGCCATCAGCGACGAGCGTTGCGGCAAGTGCCACGAAGACCGGCTGGAAGGTTACCGCGACACTTATCACGGCAAGGCGATGGCGCTCGGCCGGCCCAATTCCGCGCCGGAAGTCGCCGCGTGCTACGACTGCCACGGCTTCCACGACATTTTGCCGCCGTCGAATCCGCAGTCACACCTCTCGGCGACGAACATTTTGGCGACGTGCCAGAAATGTCATCCGGGCGCGACCAGAAAATTCACCGAATACCGCCCGCACGCGAATCCGCTGGACGCGAAAAATTATCCGCTGTTTCACCTGGTGTTTCTGGCGATGACCGGCCTGCTTATCGGCACGTTCAGCTTTTTTGGCCTGCACACGCTGGCGTGGCTGGTGCGCGCGGTGTGGCTGTATCTGCACGATTCCAAAACCTTCCGCGAGGCGAAGATCAAAACGCAGGAAGGCGACGAATGGTTCACGCGCTTCGTGCCGTTTGAGCGGCTGCTGCACATCATGGTCGTGTCGAGCTTTCTGCTGCTGGTGATCACCGGGATGCCGCTGAAATTTTATTACACCGGCTGGGCAAAGTTTATTTTCAGTGTCATCGGCGGCCCGGAAACGGCGCGGATGCTGCACCGGTTTGGCGCCATCATCACCTTCCTCTATTTCTCGCTGCACCTGACGTCGCTCGTCGGCAAATCGTGGAAGGGCAAAAAGAATCTGCGCAATCCGGCGACGGGCAAACTGGAAATCAAACGCCTCTGGTCCGTGCTGTTCGGCCCGGACTCAATGGTGCCGACGTTGCAGGACTGGCGCGATTTCGTGGGCCACAACAAATGGTTCTTCGGCAAGGGACCGAAGCCGCAGTTCGACCGCTGGACGTATTGGGAGAAGTTCGATTACTTCGCCGTGTTCTGGGGCGTGGCCATCATCGGCGCGTCGGGACTCATCATGTGGTTCCCGGTGTTTTTCACCCGGTTCATGCCCGGCTGGGTCATCAACGTCGCGCTCATTTTACATTCCGACGAGGCGCTGCTCGCGGCGGGATTTATTTTCAGCATCCATTTTTTCAACACGCATTTCCGCATTGAAAAATTCCCGATGGACACCGTGATCTTCTCCGGCCGCGTCTCCAAAACCGAAATGCTGCACGAACGCCGTCGCTGGTATGACCGGCTGGTGGCCACCGGCAAGCTGGACCAGTTCCGCGTGCGCGATGAATGGTTTCGCTGGAAAAACATCGCCAAAACCTTCGGCTACTTTTTCTTCATCCTCGGCCTGGTGCTGCTCGGTCTGATCATCTACGCGATGACCTCGCGGCTGGGGCATTGAATCTGCACGCCGAATTCCGCAAGGCAGTGGTCACTTTTCCTGATTGCATTTTGGGATGGAAGATGAGGCAAATTCGCCCTTGCCGAAATTCCATTTCCGGCGACAATGGCATTATGACAACGACGGTCGAAGCCATTTACGAGCACGGCAAACTTCTTTTGCCCGCGCCGTTGTCGCTGCCGGAAAAATCCCACGTGCGTGTGACCATCGAATCCGACGTGGAGCGCGAAGCGTGGCTGAAACTTTCCGAGGAAAATCTGTTGAAGACCTGGAGCCACCCCGACGACGACGTTTTCAATGAACTGCTCGCGAAATGATGTCGTTCTCCTTCCGATTCCGTTCACGGATTTGACCAGCCGCAAAGTTCGTCCGGCCATCGTCATTGGGCGCAACGGCGCAGATTTATTTGTCGTTCCCATTTCATCGGTTCTGGCCAACACGGATTTTCCACTCGCGGAATGGCGGGCGGCGGGACTGAACGTGTCCTCCGGCGTCAAAGCGCAGCTCGCCACCGTTGAAGAAAGACTCGTCGTAAAATTGTCGGGTAACTGACAACTGCCGATTTGCAATTGCTAAATCAACGCCTGCGAACGTGGTTGAATTTTTGATTCCGAATGCCGCCGGGGCAACGGGGCGCGTGGCGCGGCGCACGAAGCTTGGCGATGACGAAAATCAGACTTGTCGCGCTGAAATCACATGAAAGCGGATGCAGGCGGATGGGAACTCTTTTCCTATATTCATTTCGGGATGGACGCCTGGAACATTCGCGAACGAGACGGCTGGGGCCGGAGCCAGGCCCTGCGCCGCCAGGGGCAGGAACCCGAACGCTGGCACTGGGTTTGGAAACCTTCTAGCGCAATGGCCGCTGGCAGCTCCTCTTCCCACATACCGCTTTCAACCCCGCAACAAATTGAGATGCGCCCGGGAGTGTTTTGCGGAGGAAATTATGACTGGTCTTATGCTCGATTTTGCTTACTCTCCGCCGGAAAAACACCGGCAAATGAACAGCACACTTGAACTCGCGGACCGAGACAGTTTCCCTTGGCTTTCGGCCTTCCTCTTTAATTTATGATCATTGCCCGTTCACCTTTGCGCGTCACGCTCGGCGGCGGCGGCACCGATTTGCCGTCATATTATGAAAAATTCGGCGGCTTCCTCATCGCGGCGGCGATTGACAAATACGTCTATATCACGCTGCACGAAAATTTCACGCCCGACCTCATCGTGAAATACTCGCGGCTGGAGCGCGTCGAAAGCGCCGCGAAGGTCGAGCACCCCATCATCCGCGAATCATTCGCCGCGCTTGGCATGGATGGGCGCGGACTCGAACTGACTTCGATGGCGGATATTCCGGCAGGAACAGGCCTCGGTTCATCCGGCAGTTTCACCACGGCGCTGCTCAAGGCGATGCACGCGCAGAAAAAGGATTTGATTCATCCCGCCGAACTAGCGGAACAGGCGTGCGACATCGAATTGAACCGCCTGAAAGAACCGATCGGCAAACAGGATCAATACATCGCGGCGTTCGGCGGGCTGACGTGCTTCAAATTTCTGCCCGGCGGCAAAGTCGAGGCCTGGCCGCTGAAAGCTTCGGATGAGACGCGCGACAATCTGGAGGACAATCTGCTTTTGTTCTTCACCGGTTATTCGCGCAGCGCGTCGGCGATTTTGAAGGAGCAGGACTTGAAATCAAAATCGGACGACAAGGCGATGATTGAAAATCTGCACTTCGTCAAAGACCTCGGTCTTCAAAGCCAGGTCGCGCTCGAAAAAGGAAATCTCGCCGAATTTGCGCGGCTGATGGACGTTCACTGGCAGCGCAAAAAACAGCGCAGCGGCGGCATGAGCAATCCGAAAATCAACGAATGGTATGACCTCGCGATGTCCAACGGCGCGCTCGGCGGAAAATTGATCGGCGCGGGCGGCGGCGGCTTCCTGATGTTTTACGCCGAGGACAAGGCGAAGCTGCGTCACGCAATGCGGCAGTCCGGCTTGAAGGAAGTGCGCTTCCGTTTTGATTTCGAGGGAACGAAACTTGTCATTTCGTGAACGCTAAAAGATGGTAGCAAAAATAATTTCATGGACTCACTGGAACAAATTTTGGCTGCCGCGACCGATTTGAAAATTTTCAGTCGCTCGATAAAAACGTCCAAAATTCCGCCAAAAGAAATTGAGAGGCAACTGCTGGCTCAACCGGAAAAAATCTATTCAACGGTCGGTTTGGATTGGCTTGTCTTAAATTCCAAGTCGGAAAATCTTGCACCGTTTCTTGAATTATTGCTTTCAAAGCAGTCACGCCCCGAAACTTTGCCGCCGTGGCATGAAGTTCTTCACACCAAATTGAAAAAGGACAAGCGAGGAAAATTGCTTGGAACTTTTTTGAGCCACCAGTGGCGGGCTGAAAACTGGATTGCCACCTTGTGTCGTTTGATTCAAGAAGATTCAACTTTGCTCAAAGAAGCGGTTGATATGCTGCCATCCATTTTTTGCAAGAAGGAAAAGATAATTTTTGCGGTTGATTTTGTGAATGGATTATTCGAGCCACTTGCATTTGCTGAAGGAGAAGAGCGTGAGTTTTTTACCGCTGAACTTGCTCGGCTTGGCACGGGAATTTTGATTGCTGGGCGACGCACGCAAATTTCAAATGACGTTTTGGCAGCAATTCAAAAACACACTCGTCAGCTTTGCAATTTGACCAAGAGCCAGAATTCAAAATCTCGAACTTGGGTGCTCGAAAATTTAAGCGACGAAGGGAAAACAGCCGATGGTAAGATTTCAATCACGCAAAACGGTGCTCGTCATCTCGCCCGTGCGCTCGAAGAAGCAAACCGAGGGTTTTCCGCAAAAGAGATACTCGCAGTCTTGGCTCTAAATTTGGGGCTTGTAGCCGTTGGAAAAAGTGGTGACACCGCGATTTACAATCCGCTTCAACATGAAGATGTGGCTGGAGGATTATTGCCCGGACAGTCAGTTTTGATTGAGGAATCAGGTTGGTCAATCAACCAAGAAATCGTTGCTCGGGCAAAAGTAAAAAAGATTTGAGGTGCTATATGTTTGAAGAAACGGTGAGCATTGATTTGGGCGCTTCTTACACCAAGGTTGCATATCGCCGAGTAATAAATCCAAATCATATCGGGACGTTTGAAGAGGAGTCAAAAATACTTCAGATTGATGGAAGTTCGCTGATTCCTTCACTTGCCATTCGGACGCGAGACCCGCAGCAACCCTGGTTCTTTGGGATGGTTGCGGCAAAGATGAATCCGAGTTCAGAAATGCAAGTTTTCCAAAATTGGAAAGCAGATTTATTTCGCCCAGCAAATGACAAAGTTTCTGGAACTGCAATCGTGATAGCTCATCGTTTTTTTGTTTGGCTAAAATCCAAACTGGAATCAGCGGGTATTGACCTCAAAAAGTGTCAAACGCGAATTGCCATGCCAGCCTTCAATACTTTCGATGAACGGGCAGAGTTGGTTGCACGCTGCATGGATTTGAGCGGCTGGGACGATCCGGCGTTAATTCTGAAAGTTACCGAACCGCGCGCCAACGTGATTGGAATGTTTGCGGAAGGCCGAAATGTCGTGATGAACGGGCAACTGGGTGTGAACGTAAATTACAGACAGATGTTTGGGTTGCAGAACGTGTATGTCCAAGCCGCACGAAATTTTGCACTGCTCGGCACCCATGGGAACTTGGTGAAAATTTTGGTTGTAGATATTGGTGCATTCACGACAGACATCGCTTCGCTTACCTTTGATGTCACCGAACATTGCGAAGGTCTAAACATCGTCCACCAAAATAGCTGGCCATTGGGCGTGATAAACGAACTCGACAAACCGATGTTTGAAAAACTCGGCGCATGTCATGGATTCTCCCAAACAGATTTGTCATTTGACGACAGCGAGGAGTTGAAGAAAGCCATTCACAACCGAACTGCATGGGCAAGAAACATCATCTCAAACGGCAATCGGCTTCAACTAAATGTGAGTGCCAATGAAGATTTCGAGCTTGCCGAAGTCGCCTCAAAAAAATTCGCCGCAGAAATTTGGGGAAATCTTTCTGTCTTGGTTGCTGCTGAAATACCCGAAAGGATTTTTCTGACCGGCGGCGGAAGTTTGATTCCGTCTGTTGCAAAAGAAATTACAAATCTGGCAGCTCAATCGGGATTGCGGGTTCAAAGCGTCGTTCAAAATAATGATGCCCCAGAAAATACCGAATGGAGCTCGTGGTCAAAAAGTGGCGAAAATCTACAACGTCTTGCCACAGCTTTAGGCGGAAGCAATGTTGTTCTGCAAGCATCAGCAGGCTTGATTTATCAAGCGCAAACAGGCATTCGACAACAGCCTCCAATTTTATTAAATCCAACCGCAGGCTATAAAACATGCCGTTGTCAGGGCGCAAACAAAGATTGTTGTTTTTGCGACGGACGTGGTTTCGTTTGATTTTCACAGAATTTTTTTATGAGCCTTCCGCTTTCCCAAATCCCCGTTGCCATCCTCGCGGGCGGACTCGCCACGCGGCTGCGGCCCATCACGGAAAAAATTCCCAAGTCGCTCGTGCCGGTCGCCGGCCGGCCGTTCTTGGCGCATCAACTGGAGATGCTCCACGCGAGTGGAATCCGTCACGCGGTTTTGTGCATCGGCTATCTCGGCGAAATGATCCAGCGCGATTTTGGCGGCGAAGCGTTCGGCATCAAACTGGATTATTCGTTCGACGGTCCGAAATTACTAGGCACCGGTGGTGCTATTAAACGTGCTTTGCCCAAACTCGGCGACGAATTTTTTATTCTCTACGGCGATTCCTACCTGCCCATTCCCTACGCGTCGGTTGCGGAGACCTTTCATCGCAGCGGCAAGCTGGGCTTGATGACGGTTTATCGCAATGAAGGCAAATATGACGCGAGCAACGTCGTTTTTCGCGACGGCGAAATTGTGGTTTATGACAAAAAACTGAAGCTGCCGGAAATGCGGCACATTGACTACGGCTTGAGCCTGTTCAAGTCATCCGTCTTCGATGCGTATGCCGCTGACCAAGTTTTTGATCTGGCCGAAGTCATGGGCAAACTTGTCCGCGAAAAACAACTCGCCGGTTATGAAGTGCCGGAACGCTTTTACGAAATGGGTTCGCCTGCGGGCTTGGCGGAGTTGGAAACATTGTTACAATCCAAATCACCATGAGCTTTACCAGACAATTTCTCGCCGAAGTCCAGCAGGTCACGGCGCAACTGAACGTGGACGCCATTGAAAAATGCGCGGACGAACTGGCCGCCATCCGCGAGCGCGGCGGACGCCTGTTCATCCTCGGCGTCGGCGGCAGCGCGGGCAACGCCGGTCACGCCGTGAACGATTTTCGCAAAATTTGCGGCTTCGAGGCTTACGCACCCACGGACAATGTTTCCGAACTCACCGCGCGCACCAACGACGAAGGCTGGCCGACGATTTTCGCCGAATGGCTCAAAGGCAGCCGGCTTGGAGCGAAAGACGGCCTGCTGATTTTTTCCGTCGGCGGCGGCAACCTGGAAAAAAACGTCAGCCCGAATCTCGTCAACGCGATTCAGCTTGCGAAAAACGTCGGCGCATCGGTCATCGGCATCGTCGGGCGCGACGGCGGATACACGGTGAAGGAAGCGACCGCGTGCGTGATTGTGCCAACGGTGAACCCGGCTCACGTCACGCCACACAGCGAGGCGTTTCAAGCGGTCATCTGGCACTTGTTCGTCTCGCATCCCAAATTGAAAGTCGCGCAGACCAAGTGGGAATCCACGAAGTAATTTTGTAGGAGCCGACGTAAGGAGGCTCAAACTTTTCAGTTGAACCAAAACGAACCAATTAGTCAGAGCCTCCGCACGTCGGCTGCTACACAGTTTCGCCCTGCTGTTTTCCTCGATCGCGATGGCGTCATCAACCGCGCGTTGGAACACGAAGCCAAGCCATACCCGCCGACCAGTCTGGCCGAGTTTGAAATTCTTCCCGACGTTCCCGCCGCGTGTGCGAAGTTGAAAGCCGCCGGTTTTTATTTGGTGGTTGCGACGAACCAGCCGGATGTTGGTCGCGGGACTTTGGCGAAGGAGATTGTCGAAAAAATTCACGCGCACATGACGGCGCTACTTCCAATTGACCGCGTGGAAGTTTGTTTTCATGCCGGCAAAGGTGCGTCCGACTGCGACTGCCGCAAGCCGAAACCCGGTATGTTGTTGCGCGCCGCGCGCGAACTGAACATTGATTTGTTGCAAAGCTGGATGGTCGGCGACCGCTGGCGCGATGTGGATTGCGGCCACGCCGCCGGCTGCAAAACGGTTTTTATTGATCGAGGCTACGCCGAAGAATTGAAACAGAAACCTGATTTTTCCGCTCGCAATCTGGGCGAGGCTGCTGACATTATCTTGTCCCAAATCAAAAAGTAATTTTTAGCATTATGAAGCGAACGCTCAAAGATCTGGCCGTAAAAGTTTTTGCCGACGGCGCCGACAAGACCGGGATGCTCAAGCTCAACGCCGATCCGCTCATCCAGGGCCTGACCACCAATCCGACGCTCATGCGCAAGGCCGGCCTGACGGATTTCGAGGCGTTCGCCCGCGACATTTTGCAGAGCATAGCGGCGAAGCCGATTTCGCTCGAAGTTTTTTCCGATGATTTTCCCGAAATGAAACGGCAGGGTTTGAAAATCAACGGCTGGGGGAAAAATGTTTACGTCAAGATTCCGATTACAAACACGCGCAGCGAATCGTCCCTGCCGCTGATTCGCGAACTTGCGAGCGAAGGCGTGAAATTAAATGTCACGGCCATTTTGACTTTGGAGCAGGTCGAAGGCGTCGCGAAATCTTTGAACGCAAAAGTCCCCGCCGTCGTTTCCGTTTTTGCCGGTCGCATTGCGGACACGGGCGTTGACCCGGTCGCCATCATGATCGAGAGCAAAAAGATTTTGAAAAATCTGCCGCAGGCCGAACTGCTTTGGGCCAGCGTCCGCGAAGTGCTGAACATTTTTCAGGCGAACGACTGCGGCTGCCACATCGTCACCGTGCCGCACGACATCCTCGGCAAGGCGATGAAAATGTCCGGCATGGATTTGGGCGAACTCTCGCTCGACACCGTGAAGATGTTCGCCGCCGACGCGAAAGCCGCTGGCTTCAGCCTGTGATTGTCGGCAGCGTCTGGAATTTGGTTCCGATTTTCCAAAGCCCGCAGGTTGTGGCGTTCGGCCTGTGGCCGAAGCTGTCGAGCCGCAGGTTTGACGCTACAACGGATGATGCCGCCCCGACGGGGCTGGGGAATTTTTGGTTTGGGTTTCTACAAAGAGGCCGCGCCAAAAAAATTCAAGAAATTTTCAAAATGGAATATTCGCCCGGCGAAAGTTTATCAACGGCAGCCCGGATTTCCCCAAAATATTTTTCCAGTGTTGGACGATGATTCGTCCACAGTTCAAGAATGGCGATGCGACGGTCGGAAAGATTTTGCTGATAGCGAAGATTTTTATCCGCGAGGATGAAAACCTCAAAGCCTGCCCGTTCCGCCTTGTCGAGCAAATCACCGTTGGCAATGCCACCCCAGCCCATGCGTTGCGCGGTGGCGACCTCGTGATCCGGCAGCGCGCCGCGCACTTGCAGCGGAACGCACTCGTCCAGCAGGATTTTCATGCCGCCAGTTCGCTTTCAATCCGATGAAAGCCGTGACGCAGCACCGCCGCCGCGTGCTCGCGCGTGACGGATGGAAATGTTTCCAGAAAATAATCCAGCGAAAGACCGTCGGCCAGATAATCAAACAACGCCGCGACCGGCAGCCGCGTGCCGCGAAAGACTGGTTTGCCGCCAAGAATACCGGGGTCGCTAACCACCAAGCCATCGGCGGCGGTGTGAATGTCCATTGCCGTTGTCATGGCGGCAATCTAAACAGAAAAGACAAATCAATCAAGCGACAGGCGAAATCTTCTGGGGAGCATACGCGTCCCGCGTGTGGTTTTCGGCGTCCCGCCGAAAACGGCGTGGCACACAGTTTGGCGCACGAAAGAGGTTTGGGCGCGACGCCCAAACCGGCACGCGGGACGCGCGCGCTCCCCGGACGGATGATGCCGCCCCGACGGGGCTGGGGAATTTTTGGTTTGGGTTTCTACAAAGATGTCGCGCCTACGGCGCTTGGAATCCACAGGCTCGAATCCTGAAAGGATTGAATCAATCAGTATATGCCAGAACCGTTCGGCATCATGGATTCAATTTATTCTGTCGAAGCGATTCAAGATACAGGTCGAGGGTTCTCAATTGAGCTTCAAAATCGTTTTTGTTTGGCAATCCCACAAATTTCAGCCTGCCTGTAATGGCAGAGTCAATTTTTTCTGCGACTTTGGTTGGCATAAAATGCACCACGAATTTTAAATTGTCTGAACTGGTAAAAGTAAAAAAGCTGGCAGACGCGGATGCCACCAAATATCCAAGTGCGTAATCATATGACATCGAAGAATCCAACGAGCAAATCTGCTTCAAGTCAAACTCAAGCTTGTGAGAACAGCAGAAACGGCACAGATACATTACTTTTAATCCGTTCCAAGATGATGCCCGAAGGAACTCGGAAATTACTGCGTCAGCAAATTTTTCTACTTCCGCGTCTTTTGGTTTTGGAGGCTCCTCTGACGTTTTGGCCTGTGACGTTGCGGACAAGGATTTTTGGAAGTCTGCGGTGGTTTGTTCAATGACGCTTAATTTTGCAGGAATTGTCTTTGCCACTTCAATAATTTGCGACGATGCAGCCTCAATTTTGGAAACCGTTCCAGAAAATGAATTGTTGGCGATAAACCCATAAATAATGGCTACGATTGCCAAAACCAACGAAGTCAATCCCAAGGCAAAATTCAGAATGCCAGCCAAATCTTTGATGCCGCTCCAGTCAACGGAAAGGAGCAACACAATGATGCCAGTGAGAACGCCAACCACCCAAAAGAGATGGATTTTCAGATTTGATTGCATAGGCGAGTTTATCGCCTCAAGACCAATGGTCAAGCGTCCCTGAATGACATTGCTGTTTCCTCGTCGCAACTTCCTTTTCCACACCCACAGCCGGCTTCTTCCTGATCGCTGAAATCGTGGCTGTCCCAGTTCGGATCGAGGCCGAGGTCTTTGAGCATTTGCAGATCTTTTTCCACGGGCTGGTTCAGCGTGGTGAGATAGTTGCCGACCATCAGCGCGCTCGCGCCGGCCATGAAGATCATGCTTTGCGCGTCGCGCAGGTTCACGGTGCGTCCGCCGGCGATCATGATTTCCTGTCGTGGCAAAATGAAACGGAAGCACGCGATGGTTTTCAAAATTTCCATGACGGGCAGCGGCGCGAGTTTTTCAAACGGCGTGCCGGGAATCGGGTTGAGGATGTTGACGGGCACGACGTTCGCGCCGATGGCCTTCAATTCAAACGCGAGGTCGCAGCGGTCGGCGCGCGTCTCGCCCATGCCGATGATGCCGCCGGAACAAATCTTGATGCCGGCCTTTTTCAGATAGCCGATGGTTTCGAGCCGGTCGTCGAACGTGTGCGTGGTGCAGGTCTGCGGAAAAAAGCGGCGCGAGCTTTCGAGGTTGTGACCATAACATTCGAGGCCGGCTTCCTTGAGGCGATTGGCGACTTCCTGTTTTTTGATGATGCCGAGCGACGCGTCGGGTCGCGTCTTGCCGCCAGCTTTCAATTCGCGGATGCGGTCGCAGACTTCGTCGAGCATCGGGCCTTCGTTAAGACCTTTCCACGCGGCGACGAGGCCGACGGCGGTGACTTGATTCTTGTTCGCTTCATCAGCCGCTTCGTTCACGGGTTCGGGTTCAATGAATCCATATTTCGGCGAGCCGGTCTGGTAATGCGATGATTGCGCGCAGAAACTGCAATTCTCCGAACACGCGCCAGCCTTGGCGTTGACGATGGAACAGAGATGAATCTTGTTGCCCTTGAAGTGTTCGCGGATGCGATTCGCCCACGACAGCAAATCCAGAATGTCGGCGGAAGTTTCGAGATTGAAGAGCCACGATGCTTCTTCGCGCGCGATTTGTCCGCCGCCCAGAACCCGCTGGCCGAGTTCGGAGATTTTGCCGTGATGGTTCGCGTCAACCGGTTTCGCTGTCATGGTTGACAGGATACTGCGCGGAAATTTTTCCGCAAGCGGGCATTACTTCGTCGTCATTGGCACCGGGACTTGCGAAGGATGGACAAGGTTGAGGTAGGCGGCGAGCGAGGCGATCTGCATGTCGGTGAGCGGGCCGCCCTGCGAAGTGGCGAACGCGGGCATGAGCGTGCCGGGCTTGCCGATGGTGATCCAGGTGCGCCAGAATTCCTCGCTGGTCGGCACCGTCAGCTTGGCGAGATCGGGAACCATCGTGGCGCGATGCTCGGCCTCGTGGCATATGCCGCACACGGATTCGTAAAGCGCCTGGCCCATTTTGCCCTCGATATTTTTAATGTGACAGGTGGCACAATCGCCTTTGAACACGGCCTGCCGGTCCACTTTTGCCGCCGCCAAGGCCGCCGCGCGCTGTTCGTCGGTCATGTTCACGACGACCGGCGGCTGGATGTTGATGCGTAAGAGAAGGTCTTTCCGGCCCTGATCGGTGGTGACGGCGACGGATTTGAACACGATGCCGGATTTGCCGGCGAGGTTGACGCTGACCTTGATGGTGCCGTTGGAACCGGCGGGAATCGTCCACGGCACCGGCGGCAGTTCGGCGGTGGTGCAGCCGCAGGACGTATGCACATTCAAAATGGTGACCGGTTTGTCAATGGTGTTGGTAAAATCGAATGTGAACTTTGCAAAATCCTGGTCGGCAGTGGCGTCCGCAGTCTGTGTGATCGAGTTCCAGGCGATGACGCTGTCCGGCAACGGCTGGTTCTCGCGCGAGACATCCGGCACATAAACCGGCGTGGACGAGACCGACGAATTCGTGGCCGGCGAGATGGTCACCCCCAAGGAACGAAGGGTGGACGGCTGGGCGGCAACGGAAAAAATCCCGGCGGCAAAACCCAGGACAGTGGCAACGGCAAGAATGATGTGACGCAGTTTCATTTGAATTGGAATTTAGCAGTTCAACCACACTTTGACGAGCAGGATTTGACGCCGTTCAAAATTCATAGCCGGTTCAGCGCGCTCAACACGGCCTTGACCGAGGCGAGTTCGATGTTCGTGTCCACGCCCGCGCCCCAGCGGGTTTTGCCGTCAGCGGATTTGATCTGGATGTAGGCAATCGCCGCCGCGCCTTCGCCGGAACTCAAGGCGTGCTCGCTGTAATTGGAAATTTCAAACTTGAATGTCTCGAATTTTTGCGATCTCTTCACGACTTCGTCCGCTGGAATAATAAAACCTTCACCTACATATTCCTCGTGCCAACCTTTTATTGTAAGAGCATGAACCAATGCAGACAACGGTCCATTGCCTTCGCCAGCAATTTCAATTGGTTTCCCACAACGCAATAATTTTGCGCGGCAGTTCACGACGCCGTTTTTGCTTTCAGTCTCAAAGCTCTTGAGCGCCCACGGCGTTGCGCGTTCAACATATTCCTTCCAGAACATCGCCTTGAGTTCCGCGCCGCTGACTTCGCGACCGAGCTTGTCCACGGCGTCGTTGGCAATCGGGCCGAACTCGCGTTGCATGTCTTTCGGTAATTCGATGCCAAATTCGCTTTCGAGCAAATACGCGACGCCGCCTTTGCCACTTTGAGAATTCACGCGGATGACTTCGCGGTATTCGCGTCCGATGTCCGCCGGGTCAATCGTGAGATACGGCACGTCCCAAGTCATAGAACCATTCTCTTTCAAATAATCGCGAATGGCGGCAGCAATCCATGGTGGACAAGTCTTGTTTGTGGAATCCTCAAATTTGCCCAATGCGTATTGTTGAGCTTCATGCTTTTTATTTTCGGGTAATTCTTGGTAACGATCCCAGACAGCCAACATTTGTTCTTTTGTAAATCGGTGTTCTTTGCCAGTTGAGGCTATGATGACGCCTTTATCGCTCCCAGCTTTAACTGAAAATTCACTTTGGCCTCCGAGCGTTTCAATCAATTTTTCTCCTTTTTGAAGCCATTCCCAGAAAGCGAGACCTTTTTTAATCGCGTCCTGATGCGATCCGCTGAACGCGGTGAAAACCAATTCGCCCGCGTAAGGCTGGCGCGGCGGCACGGTCAAACCGGTGCAACGTTCATAGACTTCGCGGATTTTTCCGATGTCGCTGAAATCTAATTTCGGATCAATGCCGTGCATATAAAGATTCAGCGCCACAGTCACGATGTCCAGATTGCCCGTGCGCTCGCCGTTGCCAAACAAAGTGCCTTCGACGCGATCCGCGCCGGCGAGCAAACCGAGTTCCGTCGCGGCGACGCCGGTGCAACGGTCATTGTGTGTGTGCAAGCTGATGATGAGCGAGTCGCGATTCTTGATGTTACGACACATCCATTCGATTTGGTCCGCATAAACATTGGGCATTGCGACTTCGACCGTGTCCGGCAAATTCAAAATCATTTTGCGCTGCGGCGTCGGCTGCCACACGTCCATGACGGCTTCGGAAATTTCCTTCGCGAATTCCACTTCCGTCATGCTGAAACTTTCCGGCGAATACTGGAGCATGATTTCCGTGCCTTTAAGCCGATGCAAACGCTCTTTGATCCATTTTGCGCCCTGCACGGCGATGGTTTTGATCTCATCCTTCGATTTGCCGAACACAACGCGGCGTTGCGCCGGCGAAGTCGAGTTATACATATGGATGATGACTTTCTTCGCGCCGACGAGCGACTCGACGGTGCGCTCGATCAAATCCTCGCGCGCCTGCACGAGCACTTGCAACCACACGTCGTCCGGCGCATGGCCTTTCTCGATGAGCAAACGGTTGAAGGCAAATTCCGTGTTCGACGCGGACGGAAAGCCAACTTCGATTTCCTTGAAGCCGATCTTCACGAGCGTCTGGAACAATTCCAATTTCTGCGACACGTTCATTGGCACGGCGAGCGCCTGGTTGCCGTCGCGCAAATCCACGCTGCACCAGCGAGGCGCGGCGGTGAGGACGCGGCTGGGCCACTGGCGGTCGGGTAATGATGGCGCGTGTTGGAACGGACGATATTTCGATGACGGATTTTGCATGGTCGTTTGGCTTTCTGATTATTGCCGTCCGGCGGTGAAGTTAAAACAAAAAATCCACCGCCGTCTGGCAGTGGGTTGATAAATTTCGTGAACGAATCAAAACCCGACCGCCGCGCTGGTCAGCAGCGCGTTCGTAAGCAGCAGGTTTAAGTTTTGATTCACGCGTTGAAAATAACGGGACAAACGGCGGCGGTCAAATAATTAACACGCTCATTCACGCCAGTTTCATCGCAATCTCTTCGTCCAAAATTTCGCGGACGGTGAGTGGGACGATGCTTTTGCCGCTGCGTTTGAAAAACTTGCTAACTTCCGTCAGCGCATCACTGGAAAAATCGAAGCCGACAAAAAATCCCTTGTCACAATCTTCGCGCATCATCATGGCCTCGAATGAATCAATGTCGGGACGGCCAACTTTGTCAGTCTGCTTCACTTGAATCGGATACCAGCGTTCTTTCAACGCCAGTTCGCCTTCTTGCTTCTTGCGCGGCGCGGCACTGGATGAAACAGGATAGATGCGCCCATCAACGCCCATGTCGCCAACTTGCACTTTGTTCGGAATGCCGCCGAGCGCAACGACTGCCCAGTTTTCAAATTCAAAGTGCGGATACTTGCGGAGTTCTTTTTCTGTTTTCGGCAGGTCACGCACGATGAAGCCGCGTTGCGCTTTCCAAAGTGTTTCGTTTTCGGGAAGGCCGCAAACATCACGCAATCGTTTCGCCATGACGCGACAAGCTGTCGGCGAAATATCAATGCCGATCCACTGGCGTTTGAGTCTTTGGGCAGCAACGAGTGCCGTGCCGCAACCACAGAAGGCATCCAGCACAATATCATTTTCCTTACTGCTCGCCCGAATAATTCTATCCAGCAACGCAAGTGGTTTTTGTGTGGGATAGCCGAGCCGTTCTTTGGCTTGAGAATTTATCGGCGGAATGTCCGTCCAAACGCTGTCAATCGGACGTCCTTCTTGCTCGTCGAGATAGCGCTTCATTCGCGGCACAGCACCGGCACTCGGCTGGACAACGATTCCATTTTCGTAAGCTTCTTGCATCCGCTCTTTCGTCCAACGCCAAACTTTAGTGTGTCCTAAAAATTCGTAGGTGAGATTCGGGCGGTTCGGATTCGGATTGAGCAGATTGTCTAACTGGTAAAGCCGTCCGTCTGGATCGCGGTGAGAATATTTTCCCGCCGTTTTCTCATCAAGGTAGTCTAAATCGTAGGGATTGTAAGGCCGGTTGAAAGTGATCTCACCACCGCCGCCGTAATAAAAAAGCGTGTCGTGGTTGTTTGGAAATCCATTGAAGGCCAGACCCTTTGCCAGCGTCCGATGCCAGATGATTTCACATTGGAAATTATTTTCGTTGAAAATCTGGTCAAGCATCACCTTCACATAATGCGAGGCGTGCCAGTCGCAATGATAATAAAAGCTGCCGGTCTTTTTGAGAACGCGGGACATCTCCGTGCAGCGCGGCCTCATGTAATCAATGTAAGCTTTCGTGGATTCGTGACGGTCATCAAAACGCCGACGTTCACTCGTTTCCGGCCAGAAGACTTCGTAATTGCGGTTCGAGTTGAACGGTGGGTCAATGTAAATCAGATCAACACAGGCGTTGGGCAGTTTCTTGAGTTGTTCCAGATTATCGCCGCAATAGATCAGGCGCGTGTCCAGCAGCGCGGAAGATTTCAACCGGGAAAAAGTAACGGTTGGTTTCGCGGCGGATTTTTTTGCCATGCGTAGATTTTAGAGAAGCGTTATCGTTCCGTCAATTCACCGAATTAGAAACGCATTTTTACTTCTGCCGTGAATTGATTATCCAATAAACGCCGCGTGAACTGCTTTCGTCGCCGCTTCGCCTTTCGCGAGGTCAATGACGACGGAAATTTTTATTTCGCTCGTCGAAATCATGTCAATGTTCACGCCGGCCTGCGCCAGCGTTTCAAACAATTTTCCAGCCACGCCTGTGTGCGATTTCATGCCGACGCCGACGATGGACAGCTTGCCGATTTTTTCGGCGGTGATCACGTCGCGCAGGCCGATCTCTTTTTTCAGGCCACCGATGACCTTTTGCGCCTTGAGCAAATCCGCCTTCTCGACGGTGAACGAAATGTCCGTCTGCGGCGTCCCCGTGCCGTGGCTGATGTTCTGGACGATCATGTCCACGTTCACGGTCGCGTCGCCGAGCGCCTTGAAAATTTTCGCGGCCACGCCGGGTTTGTCCGGCACGCCGACGAGCGTGACCTTGGCCTGATTTTTGTCGAGCGCGACGCCGCGCACGACGACGCCTTCCATGCTTTTGGTTTCTTCTTTCACAATCGTTCCTGGGTTTTCGTTTAGGCTGCTGCGGACTTCAAACACGACGCCAAATTTTTTCGCAAATTCAACCGAGCGGCTTTGCATCACCTTCGCGCCGAGGCTCGCAAGTTCCAGCATTTCGTCATAGGAAATCTCCGAAAGTTTTTTTGCGCTCAAAACAATTCGCGGATCGGCGGTATAAACGCCGTCAACGTCCGTGTAAATCTGGCAAAGGTCGGCCTTGAGCGCGGCGGCCAGCGCGATCGCCGTCAAATCCGAACCGCCGCGGCCAAGCGTTGTGATTTGTCCGCTGGCAGTTTCACCCTGAAATCCGGCGACGATGACGACGTTGCCCGCATCGAGCAGTTCATGGACTTTTTTCGGCGTGATGTTGTGGATTTTCGCCTTCGTGTGAACCACGTCGGTGACGATGCCCGCCTGCGCGCCGGTGAGCGACACGGCGGGAATGTTCCGCGCGTGCAGCGCAATCGCGGTTAGCGCGATGGTCTGCTGTTCGCCAGTTGCTAGCAGAACGTCCATTTCGCGTTCACTGGGCAGCGGCATGATTTCTTTTGCCAGTTTAATTAAATTATCCGTCACGCCGCTCATCGCGGAAACGACGACGACAACTTTGTCGCCTTGCGCGCGATATTTAGCCACGCGCGCCGCGACGTTTTTTATCCGGTCGGGATTGCCGACCGATGTGCCGCCGTATTTTTGGACGATCAGAGCCATGTTTTATTTTTCGGGACGGAAAAAATAGCAAACATCGGCGCAAATGCAATCTGTCAACTCGTGGCTACAAAAGACAATCTGCCGCTTCCCACAGCCTATGGGCTGTGGAAAATTATTCGCGAGATGGCGTGTTTCGCGGTTTTCTGCGGCTTCCGGCTTTTGTTTTCCCCGCGATAGGTTAAAAATGGTTCATGTATTCGCCGACGCTTGATGAATTTTTGAAGTTCGCGACGCAGGGAAATCTCATTCCCGTTACGCGCCGCATTCTTGCCGATCTGGAAACGCCGCTTTCGGCCTACCGCAAAATCCGTGGCGAGGGCGAATCGTTTCTCTTTGAATCCGTCGAAGGCGGAGAACACATCGGGCGCTACTCGTTCGTCGGCTGCAACCCGCGCGCGGTCATCCGGCAGGACGGCCAGCACGTCCAGATGTTTGAAAACGGCCGCGTGACGGAAAGCGCGGTCGTCGGCAAGGACGTGAAGGACGGCCTCGAAGTCGTCGAGCGCGTGATGAAAAAATATCGCGCGGTGGCCGTGCCGGGATTGCCGCGCTTCACCGGCGGCGCGCTCGGCTTCATTGGCTATGAATTCATCCACGATGTCGAACCCGTCGTGCCGCGTCCGGCGCACGACGAATTGAAAACGCCGGTGATGTATTTTCTCGTCGCCGACCAGCTTTTGATTTTCGACCGCGTGCAGCAGACCATCACGATTCTGGTCAATGCGATTTTGGACGACTCGGAAAATCCTGCCGACGCCTACGAAAACGCGGCCAGCGAAATTGACCGCATTATTTCGTTGCTCGAACAACCGAGCGAACACGCCGCCGTGGCCGTGACGAATGATTTTCAAGCCGTCGAATTTGAGTCGAACCAGACGAAGGAGAAGTTTTTCGCGAACGTCGAGGTGTCGAAGAAATACATTACTGCCGGCGACATCATCCAGGTCGTCGGTTCGCAGCGCTTTTCCGCGCCGGTCACGGCGTCGCCGCTGGATGTTTACCGCGCCGTGCGCAACATCAACCCGTCGCCGTATTTATTCTTGCTGGAGCTGGACGACTTTGCGCTGGTCGGCGCGTCACCGGAAATTCACGTTCGCTGCGAGGAAGGCAAAGTGGAAATCCGCCCGATCGCCGGCTCGCGTCCGCGCGGGAAAAATTCCGCCGAAGATGCCGCGCTGGAAAAAGAATTGCTCGCCGACCCGAAGGAGCGCGCCGAGCACGTCATGCTCGTGGACCTGGCGCGCAATGACATCGGGCGCGTGTGCGAATTTGGGAGCGTGCAGGTGAAGGATTTGATGTTCGTTGAGCGTTACAGCCATGTCATGCACATCGTGACGCAAGTTGAAGGAAAACTTTCCGCCGACAAGACGCCTTATGATTTGATGCGCGCGACGTTTCCCGCCGGCACGGTCAGCGGTGCGCCCAAGATCCGTGCGATGCAGATCATTTCCGAACTCGAGCAGACCGCGCGCGGCACCTACGCCGGCGCGGTCGGCTATTTTTCCTTCAACGGCAATCTCGACACCTGCATCACCATCCGCACGGCGCTCATCAAGGACGGCAAGGCTTATGTGCAGGCCGGCGGCGGCTGGGTGAACGACTCGACGCCGGAAGGCGAATTTCAGGAAACGATCAACAAATCCATGGCGATGCGGAAGGCGATTGCGATGGCGGAAAATTTTGGGAAAGAAAAATAAATCTCACCATCGCCGATGGACAATCCTGAACCTATTCTGTCCGTTAGCTTCTTCAAAACCAACACGGGTCTCGAACCCGATTATTTGGGTTCGCATTGCTTCGCAATAGCGCAGCAAAACAGTTGTAAATAAAGGCTAAAATTACGTTTCGTTGATTTGGCGGATGTGTTGCCATTCCGAAGAAATACGAAGACTGTTTGTCTGGAATTGTCTGAAACAAATCAACTCTCAAAATCAAAGGCGAGAGTCGGAATCGGCCTGATTTCCCCGCCGTTGCACCTCAAATATGCCTGATTTCATTGAGAATTCAAGCAAAAACGGTTTTATCCGACCCTATCGTTTTTAATCCGTTTGGTGTCCGTTTTGGTGTCCGCGAGCTAAAATCGTTCAAGCAGTTATCGGGTGAATTTAGCCTCGGATGTTGGTGGTCAAACAATATCCACCGCTGGCTTCCGCCGTTTCTTGGAATGCAATAACACCACCCCATAACCGCCGGAACCTGGATTGGGTTCGCATCCGCCATCCGTGTAAATTTCCACCATCGGCATTGCCGCTGACGTTGAACTATTATTCGAGTTCATTGACTGGAAAAAACAGCAGGGTTAAGTCGATAACTTGGCAAGTCGTGCCCGAACTTCGTCGGCCTGTTGAGCAAACTTAGTCGGATTGGATTTCTTGAGCTTGGCAAGATTTTGTAGTTTCCATTTTATGGCTGGTAACTGCGACAGGTGGCGACACTTCATCAACGTCCAGTCAGGATCGCCGGAAACCAGACCGAGCAAAAATCGGCGCTGGTCCGGCGTCAGTGCGGCGGTCAGTTCCGACTTTAGTTTGCGCCGGATGCGCTGCAATTCTGTCAGCTTGATCGGATTCCACGCCATGCCGGCAAATTCATTTTTAAAAGCCGGCGACATGTCCACATCGCGCGAAAATAAAACTCATGCACGGGGCGATTGTGACCGGCGAGATAACAGACGAAACACTCGACGACCTCCGAGGTCAGTCCGTCACGCTCGAAAAGCCGGTGAACATCAAACAGGTCGCGCGGATGCTGGCGATCCATCGCGGCGACAAGTTTGCTGCCGTAAGTTCCGGCGCGGCCAGCACCGGCACGGATAACTCGGTGGTAAAAAGTTTCCGCGCGGCCCCACCAAGCTGCCGAGTTTCCACCGGCAGAACGGTTCCGCGAAAAACGTGATTCACCTCAACCTTCACCTGATTGCGTCCGCGCTGGATGAACAGCTTAATTTCGTCGCCCTCTTTCGTCGCTGAAATATTCGCTTCCATGCCGAGTTTGGCGAGTCGCTTCCGCACGGCGTCTAATCCACTCGAAATAGATTTTAGGGCCTCTTCACGGGTCGCTTGGTGATCGGTATAAACCACGTCAATGTCCACCGACAACCGCGGTATGTCTTCGATGAACAGGTTGATTGCCGTGCCTCCTTTCATGGCGAAATGCGGCGTCTCAAAAATTGCCGGCGCACTTTCGAGCAAGAGCCGGACGATTTCGATGTAGGTTTTGTCCATCATGGTTTCAGCACAAGCAGCGTTCCGTCTTTAAGTCGGGTCGTCCAGCGACCGTTGCTCAACGATTTCCCCGCCGCCTTTTTCGCTGCGGCTGCCCAGTGTAAGTTCAATTCCCCGGCCCAGCTCACGCAGAGTCGCACGACTTTGACGCGCCGGCAGTTCTTGAGCAGCGTGGTCAACACTTCCGGTCGCAGCGCCCTAGTCCCCTCCATTATGTTGCGGGCCTCCTCGATTCCCTGATAAACCCCCACTTCGCTCAACATTTCCACCAATGCCCTTTCCGGCACGGAGACAAGAACCCCGTCAGGTGTTTCCGGCAGCGGCTGCAAACCGAAGTTTTTCGGCAGCTTGGAAGAAAACGGGTTTCGCGTCGTGTAGCGCGAGGGAAACAATTTTTGAAACCATTCCGGAAATCGGGTCTTCCCCTCACCCCACAAGGAGAGCGGTTCGCGCGCCGGCAGGTTGTGGCGGACGCCACGCCAGGCCAAAGCCGTTTTGCCACCGGCGTGAAAGCCCTTCACCCGGCGTGCCAAAAATTTCAAACAATCGTCCCGGCGCAAGGTGTCGTTTGGAAACATGAACACCCCGCGTCCCAGCCGCGCCAGCCATCCCGACTTCAAATAATGATGCGCCAGCGCCGACGAAACGCCCAGCTTCGTCAGTTCCTGATGGTCAAAAGGTGTTCCGCGCGGGAAAGCCGATTGCAGACTTTTGTTTAGTTTATGGCGCGTAGTTAAAGCCATGCTTGAACAATAGCACCTAAACCAAGCAGATGACAAGCTGATTGTGGCCCCGGTGCCAAACCGGCATGCAGACTCCGAACGTGACTCCTAAGTGCCATCCGATGGCGGAGCGAACGCGGTCAAGGTGGAAGTCGAAGGGCAACAGGGCGAAACTACCTTGACGGCGTGAGCGAGCCATATAATGAAGGCACGAGGCACGCTCGACGTGCGAATGCAGAATGCAATTTTTTTCCAGCAGATATGCACGATTATTAAGCATGGCTTTCAATGTATTGTTTTTTATGCCAGCACTGGCGGGCGAGACGAGTGAGTTTCATTACCTCTGATTTTGCATGAAGCCTGGTGCGCGATGTTGCCTTTTTGCGACCGCGTTGTAAGCGTGGCCCGCAAAGATGTTGCACCTGTCCATGCCCAGCTTGATGATTTTAAGGGCGACGCGCCGGCGCACGGGCATTTCCTGCTCGGCCATATACACCACGCCGCAGCCGCCTTCACCAATCTTTTGGAGAAGTTTGTAGCGCCCGATGCGGTCGCCCGCCTTTTCCGACAATGGGCCGGCACTTGGATCCGGGATCATTTCATCAGCAGCAACCGGTTCAGCCGTGGCCGCGGAAGGTGTTTCCAACACCGGTTCGGCAAGGAAATCGCCGGCGGCCTCGTAAGCCTGGAGCAAAGCCCTGAGGCGTCGCAAGAGTTCGCCATCGCCGGCGCAGGCCCGTTCCAAATACGCGACGCGCTCCGCAGCAGGCAGCTCAAGGGCGGCGTTGAATACGACCATTTCGTGATTGAGCGGATCGGTCATCGGGGTGCAAGCATTCAAACATACAAGGCGTAAAAACAAGTCAAAAAGGACAAACTAAAAACGCGCCCAGAAAGTTCAGCACAAAGACGCAGCATTTATTCGCATTCTCGTCAGCTTACGCCATCGAGTGAATGCCAGCACGACGCAGCGAATTGACCAAGTTCGATGCAGTGGCCCGCCAGACCGGCGATGTCCAAGGCGGTCGGCGAAGTCGTATCGGCTGACTGGCCATAAAGAGGCGTCAGTGCATCGCAAGACGAAGTTCGCGGGCGGGAATCAGGTCGTCGAATGTAGAAAGGAACTAACTTTGGAATGACGCGCGACGGCACCGAGCGCACGCGCCAGAAATGGTTGGTCGCTTTGTTGAGCATATCCTACGCACCAGTGACCGGATTACGGGACTCAAAGGATTGGCAGGCAGCGGCAAAACCACGGCATTGCGTGAACTGGTTGCCGCTTGCAAAGAGGCAAAGATTGAACCGCTGTTCTGCGCGCCAACGGCGGCGGCAACAGACGTGTTCAGGAAAGAGGGATTCGAGGCAAAGACGCTGCAAAGCCTGCTGCTGTCAAAGCCGGTTCTGACAGAACGGCAATTGATTGTCTTGGATGAAGCCGGGGCGGTGGGGATGGATGACATGAAGCGGCTGTTTGATTGCGCCCGCGATGCGCGAATCATTTTATCCGGTGATACCGGCCAGCACGCCTCGGTTGCGCGTGGGGATGCACTGCGGATTTTGGAGCAGCATTCGGATTTCAAGTCCGGCCAGTTGACAGCCATCCGGCGGCAACATCAGGCCGAGTATCGCAAGGCCGTGGAACTGGCCGCGCAGAAACGCACGGTGGAAGCGTTCGTGCAGTTGGAACGCATGGCAGCAATCACGAAATTAGCGGGCGATGAACTTCACGGTTCGGCGGCAAAATCATTTCTGAAAGCATTGGATGAAAATAAATCCGCGCTGCTGGTCGCGCCAACGTGGAATGAAATTGAAGCGGTGACGGAAAAAGTCCGGGTGGAATTGAAATCGGCTGGCCGTCTGGCTCTGGAAGAAAAGGCATTTCAAGTTTTTGATTCGCTGTCGTGGACGGAAGCGCAAAAGCGGGATGCGCGGCAATACCGTCCCGGCATGGCCATCCATTTTCATCGTCGCGGACATGGTTTTGAAAAAGGTGAAACGGTGGCGGTGGTCGCCGTGGAAAATGACTCGCTCAAGGTTCAACATGGAGACGGCACCGAAAGCCTTTTCCCATTGGGCGCAGGCATCGCCTGTGATGTGGGCGAGAAGCGGAAATTGAAAGTGTCTGCGGGCGACAAGCTGCTGCTGCAAGCGAACTGGCAGAAGAAATTCGTCAATGGCGAACTGGTCGAGGTCAAAGCCATTCAGGGCGATTCCGTGGTGCTGGCCGATGGCCGGGTGATTCCTGAAAACTATCGCACGTTCACGCATGGCTACGCCGTCACGTCGCACGCCGCCCAGGGTAAGACGGTGGATGAAGTTTTGCTGGTCGCCTCGTCGCGTTCGCTGCCCGCCATCAATCAGGAACAATTTTACGTCAGCATTTCGCGTGGCCGCGAGCGTTGCCAAGTCTTCACTGATGACACGGAATTATTGCGTTCGCACGTCACCCATTCCAGCGCCCGTTTAGCGGCGGTTGAAGCCATGCCGCAACGAGACTTCCTCCAAACCATTTTGCAGCGTGGCAATCGCTTCCTGAAACGGTTCCGTCAACGCCTTGCCCAATCAATTTCAACTGAAAGGAGTAACAATGAAATCAAGCCAACTGAACACCAGCGAAAATCCCACCACATCAGCGCCTAGCCCGCGCGACAATCCCTGCCTCGGCAGTGATCCCAACATCGCCGCGTTTGAGATAATTGCCGACGACGGCATCAGCTATCTGCTGCCTTACGCGCAATTTTTATATGCTGAAAAAAGTTCCAACCCGGCATTGGAAAAGGAGCCGGATGCGCCGCCGGAAAAGCTGCTGATTCATTTTGCCTGCGCCGATGTGGTCGTCCTGGGCAGCGGCCTCAAGCGGCTGGCAGCCGAGATTCAGAAATATGAATTGAAATTTGTGAAGTCGGCGGATCGGCGGTTCGCCGCCGCATTGAAAACCCACATTGCCGCCGTCACCGTCACTTTAACCAAGGAAAATATATGAATACTGAATCCTCTGAATCTCCATTAAAAATCAAGTCGTTAGATGAATTTGGCGCCTACATGACCAAGGAAAAAGTGGCCAAGGCGTTGGACATCGGCGTTCATAACATTCCCGTGCTGGTGCGGGCGGGGCTGCTCAGGCCGAAGGGTAATCCGCAACGATATTGCGTGAAAAAAATTTCACGCAGCCAGCTTGCGCGCAACCTGGCCGACGAGGCTTGGCTGGATAAAGCCGCTGCAGCCATCCACCAGCATTGGCGCAATAAGAACGCGCGCAAGCGGGCAACGCTGGCCGGGAATGGTTTGGCGCAACCCAATGGCAATCCAGTGCCGACAGCGGCAGAAGTAAAAGCCGGCGAGTCCGTTACGCGGTAGCGACCGGCGGCGCGGCGAACTGGTGGCTCAAAAGCTCCGCGCCGCCGCTCGCCGGTGGGTTGCCGCAACACAATTTCGGCGAATTTCAAAACACATAATGAACATGATTTTATGAATGGAGACCGGAGAACAAAAAACACACCGGCTACACCCCGATCACAGCGAACGGCTGCTAAAATTGGCGCACAGATTCCGAATCTTGCCGATTGTTTTATCTAAAAAGTTGAAGTTGCAAGGCGCTTGGGAAAGACCGCCCGGACGGTCGAACAATGGATGCATCGAGGGGTCATTCCCTACCTTAAGATTGGAAAGGGCAGGCGGGCATCCGTTCTTTTCAAGTGGACTGACATTGAGGCTCACCTGAAAGCGAACTTTGGCGTCGGAAACAATCAGACTTGATGCGGTTTCAGGTGGTTGTCTTGGAACTGGCCGCCGATTTCCGTTTGGATGACTTTTGCAGCGGCATAATCGAAAACCACTTTTTTGCTTCCTGCGGTGTGACAAGCTCGCGGTAGTTGCTGAAAATCATTGCTGGTGAATTACCCGCCTCAAGTGCCGTGCGGTTTACATCTCCGCTCTCTGCAATCCGGTATGAAATATAGGAGTGACGCAGCGCATTGTTTTTCCATGGGACTTTTGTAGTTGCCGAAAGTTCACGCAAGGCTTTGTAAAGGTGGTCATCATTATGCGGTAATACCATGCCGGTTTTTGGGGCATAAGGCCGCAGCCATGCGCGCAAATTGGCTGACATTTCAATTTGCCGGCGCGATGCCGTTTTTGCTTTTGCTGCCTCAACCACCACGAAGCCGGTTTCAAATCGAACGTCTTTCCAGTCCAGCCGTTCGATCTCTGCACTTCGCAGGCCGGCAAAACCGCCGAACGCGAGAAACGGAACAAGCTCCACCGTCGCGTGGTAAAGCAGATTCGCCATTTCCTCTGGCGTGAAAATTTCAATCGCACCACCGTTGTCCTTCATCATGTCCACGCTGCCAAATTCATTCCAGTCGGCAGGCAGATATTTCCGCTTCTTGGCGAATTCAAACAATGTGACGAGCGCGAGCCGGAAATTGTTGTAGGAACGGGCCGACACTTTTTCTCCGTTGGCTTTTGTCAGTGCGTCGAGAAAAATCCGAATTTCCTCTGCATCCACCTGGCTTATGTTGCTTCGGATGCTGTCCTTGAACCGTCCGAGCCGATAAACCAAATCTTCCATGTAGCGGCGGCTGACACCTTTGGCCTGCCTCGTCTCAATGAATTCGTCCACGACATCGGTGACAGATTTTTGCGGCAACTTGAGTGGATGACGCTTGGCATATTCTCGCGCCGCCTCAATCACAAGGTCGCTGCCAAGCAGCTTAACGGCCTCGGCGTAGTGGCGGGCAACCACATCCAGCGGCAAAGTGACGTTCCTCGATTGGAGCACGTTCTTTGCCCTGACGAACTCCGTTCGTTCGGCGGTTTTCAAAACGCCTTCAACCGTCGGCTTGCCATTGTTCAGGCCGTCGAGAACTTCCTCGGAACGTTTCAAGATCGCCGAATAATCGGCGCTGTATTCGCGTTTCCGGTGTCCGTCTTGATAATAGGCGAGCGTGTAGTTGGTGTATCCCTTGGACGGGGTCTTGTAAATAATGACGCTGACACTGCCCCGTTTAATCTCTTTCGGAAACTGTGGCGTTTTCATGCCTCAATTGTCTGGAAAACTGTCTGGAAAGTCAATCTAAAACTTAAAAATCCTCAAATATCATGGGTTTTAGTGGTAGCGCACACGGGAATCTAACCCGTCCGCGATTGGCTTAAAGCGTTGCCGCGCGAACGTCGCCGTGTCATTGGCGAAGACCTCAAGACCGTTCAATTCGGCTGGCCACTTGGAATGCCGCTGGTTCGCAAACTTGATCGTGACCTGTGGGAAGTCCGCGTCCGCCTGCCCGATGGCATCGCTCGCGTCCTGTTCACAACCGGCGGGCAGCGGATGATTCTTTTGCACGGCTTCATCAAAAAATCGCAAAAAATTCCGACGGATGATTTGACGCTGGCGAAAACGCGCTTGCGTATGCTACAATGACGCCATGAAGAAAGCGCACATTGGCTCAAACTTCGACGACTTTCTGCGACAAGACGGACTGCTTGCGGAATGCGAGGCCGGGGCGCATCGCCGTGTCGTGACCTGGCAAATCGAACAAGAAATGAAACGCCGCCGCATCTCCCGGACGAAGCTCGCCAGCCGCATGAAAACCAGTCGCGCGATACTTGATCTTCTCTTTGCCGAAAATGAAACTCCGGTGACATTCCAACTTTTGGAGCGCGCCGCGCTGGCGTTAGGTCGCAAGCTCAAAGTCGAACTGGCCTGATCAGGCAGTTGAACGATTTCAAAACCATGCGCAAAGCTGTAACAATGGTGGAAAATTTTGCGCGCTGAAAAATGAATACGCAACAAATCGAAAACGAAATCGTATCAGCCATTAAAGAAATACCAAAGCAGTTCCCAAATGGAGGACGCAATTCAGAATGGACAAAGGCCATTCTTCTAGTAATTGGCACATTGGGAAAAAAGCTTGGCTATGATGTTTGCGGACTTCGAGAACATTTTCAATCAGCATGGTTATTTGATCTATGTTGGTATTCTAGCGCACTCGATGGGAAACTCCTCGATATGCCTTTAGCATTGGAATCGGAATGGGATGTAAAATATGCAGGGATAAAATATGATTTCGAGAAACTCCTCATTGCAAAGTCTAAATTTAAGGTGATGGTATTTCAGGCTAAAGGCCAAACTGTCACCGATTACTACAAAGAATTTGAGCAAGGAATTCGCACCTACCAAGGTGGAAGTGCCGGAGAAATTTATTTATTAGCCTGCTTTGATGAAGAAAAGTGGGAATTTGAAATTAAAAGAATCGAAGGGGTGTAACACCTAAAAAGGCCGCAAACTTTTAGAACCTTCACCCACTTTGCGTCCTTCGCGCGACAAGTTATTTTCCACCCCAACGCCAGCCCGCTTTTTCTTCTTTAAGCCAGCAGACGATGGTCAGAATGATTGAAAGGACTGTGACATACCCGATAAAAAGTGCGAGATGCTTGTCTGGACGCAAAACAAACGACCCGCCGGAAAGCAACGCAACATAAACAAGAATCACCAGCCATCCCTGCCAACAATTGGGCGGCCCCAGCCGTAGCCATATTTTTTGGCGGGAAACCAAAATTTCTTTTCGTTCGGTTTCGTTTCTTCGCTCATCAAATCATTCATTAACAGGTTGGCGGGCGCATTTCAAAATTAAATTGTTGGCGCAGCCACAGTCTGCTAATTTGCAATTGAATCAGGATTTTATGAAGAGCTGGATTTCCATCGCAATTGCCGGACTGGTTTTCGGCGTAGCAGCAACTTTCGCTTGTTGAACGGCGGCAAACCCGCCAGAGTAAATCCGATTCTGGGCTGGACATGCCGCGTCAAACTCTAAAACCAATCATGCTGCTGGACATTTTGCAATGTTTGGCGCTGCTGGGCGTGACCGGTTATCTCGATTACGCGACCGGCTACAACAAGTCGTTTTTCCTGTTTTATCTGGCTCCCATCGTTTTCACCTTGCAGCGGCTGGGATTGAAGTCCGCGGTCGGGATGTGTGTTTTGTCCGCTGCGGTCTGGCTGGTCAGCAACGTCATTGCGGGACAGATCTTCCATGGCTGGCTGACGCCGCTCTGGAACACGATGATCCGGCTGGCGGTTTTTCTGCTGGTGGTGGGATTGTTCGCCGTGCGCTGGAAACTGGAAAAACAGGTGCGCCAAAGCACGGACGCCCTGACCGAAGAATCCCGGAAACGCCGGCGGCTGGAGCAGGAAGTGCTTGAGGCCAGCGAGCGTGTGCAGCGGAAGATCGGCCAGGATTTGCACGACAGCTTGTGCCAGCATCTGACGGCCACGGCGCTGGCGGGCAAGGTGCTGGCGAAAAAACTCGCCGGCCAGTCCCTCCCTGAAACGGAAGCCGCCAGCCATCTGGTAGGCATGGTCGAAGAAGGAATTGAACTCACCCGCACGCTGGCTCGCAGCCTGCATCCGATTGAAATGCAGGAGGAGGGTCTTGTGGACGGGCTTCGGGAAATGGCCGCCAACATCAGCCAGGGATTTTCGGTGGCCTGCAAACTGGAATGTTCCCAAACCGTGTCGCTGGCGACGGCTGACGCAAACACGCACCTGTATCGCATCGCCCAAGAAGCCATCAGCAACGCCATCCGGCATGGCCACGCCAAAAACATCGCCATCCACCTTGAGAAGGTGGAGAATGAAATCATTCTTACCGTCACCGACGACGGCGTTGGTCTGCCGTCCGATGCCTGGACCCGGAACGGCATGGGACTGCACATCATGGATTACCGCGCCGGCATGATTGGTGCAAACCTTCAAGTCAAACGATTGCCAACGCGCGGCACGCGGGTAACCTGTGTGTTGCCGGAACCTAACCAAGCTATTTCCGAAGCTCATGTCGAACAAAAATAAAATCCTGCTGGTGGACGATCATCCGCTCGTGCGCGAATGGCTCGCCAATTTGATCAATCAGGAACTTCAGTTTGAAGTCTGCGGCCAAACCGGTTCCGCCCGCGAAGGGTTACAACTGATCGGGATGACCCAGCCCGCCATCGTCATCGTGGACATTTCGCTGGAAGACGGTTCGGGCATTGAACTGATCAAGGACATCCGGGCCGCGCATCCCGGGGTCGCCACCATTGTCCTGTCCATGCATGATGAGACGCTTTACGCCGAACGCGCGATGCGTGCCGGGGCGCGCGGTTACATCATGAAGCGCGAGGCGACCGACAAGGTGCTTGACGCCATCAAGAACGTCCTCGAAGGCAAAAGATTTTTCAGCCATGCCGTCAATGCCATGATGGCCCAAAAACTGGCGGATGGCGCGAAGAGCACGCCGGATTCGCCGGTCACGGATTTGAGCGACCGGGAACTCGAGGTCTTTGGAATGCTGGGACGCGGCCTGAACACGCGGCAGATTTCCGACCAGTTGAATTTGAGCTTCAAGACCGTCCAGGTCTATTGCGCCCGCATCAAGGAAAAGTTGAATCTTGCCAACATCAATGAACTGATCGCGCAGGCAGTCCGCTGGCACGAGAGCCAGCACAAAAAATAGCAGCCTGGATGGCCAGCCGAGGCAAGACCAGAGCTTCCAATCAATTTCCGATTTCCGATTTTGAAGATGAAGCCTCCTCACGTCGGCTGCTACGGGTTTAACGCAGACGCGCATGACTTTTGGGCAATGGAAAAAGCCGCCTCGGTTGCCCGCAACGGCTTTGTTATCATTCCTTGATTTATTTTACTGCACCACGGCGCGGAAGAATTGTGTCAATACTTTGAACTGACTCCTTTGGGCAATTACTGGCTTAACTGGTAAAACTGTTGTGTGCCGGTGATGGCATTGGTCACGGCGAATTGCCCGTTGACGATGACCGGCCCCGGAGAAACGATGCTCCAGACCGCTGGTGCAACCAGGTTCGTGGTGGATTGCAAAGTGAACCCGGCGGCATTGGTCGGCCACGTCAAAATAACATTGGCTCCGGAAGGAACTATGGTCAGGGTCGGTGCCGG
>DATCBW010000232.1:0-9642 GCA_036511615.1 Verrucomicrobiia bacterium
CACCAGCGTCGCCGCCTTGTCCGGGCCGACGCCGGGAATTTGTTTCAACTCGTCCACTGTCGCCAGCGCCAGCGCGTTCAGCGAGCCGAATTTTTGCAAAATATTTTGCGCCACCTGCACCACGTTTGCGCCTTGCAAACCGGTGCGCAAAAGAATAGCGATCAACTCCGCTTGCGTCAGCGCATCCGGCCCGCGCGCCACGAGTCGTTCGCGCGGGCGCTCGCTCGCCGGCTGGTCTTTGAGTCGGAAACTTTCTGCCATGAAAAATTTGTAAGCGAACCCGCCGCCAAACACACGCGGAAAATAAAATTGAACATTGTCGCGTTGAGCGGTTCGGTCACTTTGCTGTCACGACGACGTAATTCTTTTTGCCTTTGCGAATGCGAAGGTATTTTCCAAGTTGCAGGTCGCTGGCTTGAATATGACAGCCAAAATTTGGAAGGGGTGGATGGTTGTTGATGCTGATTCCACGTCCTTCAATGTCTTTTCTTGCCTGTCCTTTGCTTGAAGACAAATCAGCGAGAACCAAAAGTTCAACCAGCGGCATTCCAACCAGCTTGGTCTTTTCTACTTCAATGGAGTGCGAATGTTTGGTGAGAAATTCCCAATCGTCCGAAGTGTAATTCTCGAATAATGTTTCAAAAAGAATTTTACTCGTGCGTTCAGCCACTCCTGCCGTCGAAGGATGAATCAAATTTCTCAATTCTTTTGCCAAAGCCTGATGGGCAATCCGGGATTCGGGTTTTGCTTGGTGCTGTTTTTCCAGGTCCTCAATTTCTTTGCGCGAAAGAAAAGTAAGGAATTTCAAATGGCGAATCACATCGCGGTCGTCAGTCCGAATCCAAAATTGGTAAAAGTCTTCAACGCTTGTCCGGTTTACATCAAGCCAGATTGCGCCCTTTTCCGTTTTTCCAAATTTCGTTCCGTCAGCATTCATGATGAGCGGAAGTGTCAGGCCAAAAACCGTCTTGCCCAGTTTTTTGCGGCAAAGTTCAATGCCGGGTGTGATGTTTCCCCATTGGTCGCTGCCGCCGATTTGCAATTCGCAATTAAAGTCGCGTGCAAGCACATGAAAATCGAACGCTTGAATCAGCATATAGCTGAATTCGGTGTAGCTGATGCCGGCTTCGCGGTCTGCCATCCGTGCGCGGATGCTTTCTTTGGCAACCATCTGGTTGACGGAAAAATGTTTTCCGATGTCGCGCAAAAAATCCAAATAAGGAATGTTTTGTATCCAAGAAGCATTGTCCATCAGCCGCGCGGGATTTTTCTGCGATTCAAAATCCAGCAGTTTCGCAAGCTGGACTTTTACGCTGGCGATATTGCGGTCGAGAACATCTTTTGTGAGTAATGGACGTTCTTGAGCTTTCCAACTCGGGTCGCCAATTGAACCTGTCGCGCCACCAGCAACAGCGATTGGATGATGGCCGAGCAATTGAAATCGGCGCAGGGCGATCAACGGAACCAGGTTGCCAATATGCAAACTGTCCGCCGTCGGGTCGAAGCCGCAGTAAAGCGTGATGGGTTTGGCGAGTTTCTTTTCCAATTCGGCCGCGTCAGTGCAGTCGGCGACGAGGCCGCGCCATGTCAATTCTTCAATGATGCTCACGCGGGCAGGTTAAATTGACGGAAGGCAAATGCCAATTGCCAATTGGGCCGAATCATTCTCCTGCTCATCCTCATCGTCATCCTCGTTTTTTCAATTTGAGGATGAGGATGACGATGAGGAGGATTACCCGCACTTTGGACTTTGGACTTCGGGCTTTGGACTTTAATCTTCGCGCGTGTCAAAAATGTTGAAAGCCTCCGGCGCGATGGCCGCCGCCACTCTGTTCAGCCGCGTGCTCGGCATGGTGCGCGAAATCGTCTATGCGAGCTTCATGGGCACGACCTGGGTGGCCAGCGCTTTTCTCCTCGCGTTTCAAATTCCCAACCTGTTCCGCCGGCTGCTCGGTGAAGGCGCGTTGACGGCGGCGTTCATTCCCATTTTCAAGGAGAAAGAAAAAACGCACGGCGAAACTGAAATGTGGCGCGCGGCCAACGCCGTGATTTCCGGCCTCATCGTTTCCGCCAGCGTTCTCGTCGTGGTTTTCATTCTCGGCGTCTCGCTGGCGCTGGCATTCGGAACGCCGCATAAATCGGTGCCTCCGGGAAACGCTCCGGCCATGCAACAACTTCATCTTTCCACGGAAACGAACCAGATCGCTTTTCCTGACGAAAAAGTCCACTTCTGGACGCCAGGCCAATTTACCCAAAAAACAATTTTGATGCTGCAACTGCTGCGGGTGATGCTGCCGTATTTGCTGCTGGTCTGCCTCGCGGCGGTCTTCATGGGAATGCTCAACGCGCGTGGCCATTTTTTCATTCCGGCGATGGGCGCGACGATGCTCAACGTGGTGATGATCGCGTCCGTTTATCTGCTCGCGCCGCACTTGGGATTGGATGTGCCAAAGGAACTCCGGCTGCCGAAACAGATTTTCGCGCTGGCGTTTGGCGTGCTCGCGGCGGGCGTGGCGCAGGCGGCCTTTCAACTGCCCACGCTCGCGCGCGACGGTTTTCGCTACCGCTGGGTTTCGCCGTGGCGCGATGAAACTGTTTTGCGCGTCGTCAAACAAATGTTGCCCGCGACCATCGGCGTCGCCGCGTTCCAGATGAACGTCGTCATCACGCAAACCCTGTCATATTGGGTGGACGATTATGTCGTCTCGTCTTTTCAATACGCCGTGCGGCTGATGGAACTGCCGCAAGGCTTGTTTGGCATTTCGCTGGCAACTTATTTGTTGCCGACCCTTTCCAGCCTGGCAGCGGACAAAAATTACGGCGCATTCAGAACTGAATTGCGACAGGGCCTGGGTTACTTGACGTTTACCAATTTGATTGCCTCGGCCCTGCTCGTGGCGCTGGCCGAACCGATCATCCGCCTGTTGTTCGAGCGCGGAAAATTCGACACCCTTTCCACCAACGAAGCCACTTTGGCGCTGACCTGCCTGGCGCCGGGCCTCGTCGCCTTTTCCATTGTCAATGTTCTCGCTCGCGCCTTTTATGCACTCGGCGACATTAAAACGCCGATGAAAATCAGCCTTTTTTGTCTGACATTTAATTTACTGCTGGCCGGCGCGCTCGTGTGGCATTTCAAACAAGGCGGACTCGGCATCGCCAACACCGCAACCTCGCTCGTCAACGTGGGCCTGCTGTTTTTTGCGCTGCGGAAAAAACTGAAAAGACTCGAAATGGAGTCGCTGCAGAAAGCCATTTGGCTGCTCCTGATTTTGACATTTTTTGCCGGATGGATCGCGTGGGAAAGCTGGCGGGCTTGGGAAGGCCATTTTGGTCATGCATCCATCGCGCTGAAGATCGGCGCGGTGTTTGTGCCGGCGGGCATCGCCGGCATCTTTTACTGGCTGACGGCGCTGCTCTGCAAAATTCCGGCGGCGCAAGAGATGACCGCGTTCGCGCTGGCAAAATTCAAACGGGTTAAATAGCTGCCGTCGCCGTCCAGCCGTGGTCGCCAAAGCGCGACTTGAATTTTTCCGCCAGATTTTCCGCTGCTGGCAGATTTTCGGTGATGGCAAACGTCGTTGAGCCGCTGCCGGACATGAGCGCCACCAGCGCGCCGTTTTCCAAAAGAAATTCCTTGTAAAGTTTCAGCACGGGAAATTTGTCGAACGCGGGCGCTTCCAGCGAATTGTAAAAGCCGCCAGCAGCGGCGGGCAAATCATTGGCCTGAAGCTTTGAAATCAATTCCGCCGTCCGGCCCGGCCTGCCATTTAGTGCGTCCGGAAACCGCGCGAGGTTTTGATACGACCACGGCGTGGAGATGCCGAAGCCGGGATGAACGAGGAAGAACGCCCGGCCGCGCAATGCGGAAAATTTTTCGAGCAGCTCCACTTTCTCGCCGCGACCGGTGGCGAGCGCCGGCTGGTCGTAAAGAAAAAACGGAATGTCGGAACCAAGCGCGACGGCGAGTGCGTGCAGCTTTTGGAGCGGCAGCGGCGAGCCGAACAGTTCGTTGAGCGCGGTGAACGTCACGGCAGCGTTGGCGCTGCCGCCACCGATGCCGCCGGCCAGCGGCAGATTTTTTTCAAGGTGGATGCGGACGCCGTCCGAAATTTTTGCGGCGGCGAGAAACAAAGTTGCGGCGCGATGGACAAGGTTTTTCGAGTCGGTCGGCAGTTCGGGATGGTTGCAAGTCAGTTCGACGCCGGCGGTCTGTCGTTCAAACGCGAGCTGGTCGCAGAGGTTCACCGGCTGCATGACGGTTTCCAGTTCGTGAAAGCCCTCGGCGCGTTTGCCGAGGATGTTCAGGATGAGGTTGACCTTGCAGGGCGATTTTTTTTCGAGGCGCATGGCGGTTCAAAAAGCAAAACGCGCCGGCAAAAATTGCCGGCGCGCTTGATTGAGAATGTTCAGGTTCACCGTTCGAACACCTGGAAACGGCTGCCGGGTATGAACGGGGCAACGTCGCCGCCGCTGAAGCCGGTGTAAGTGTCGGTGTCAAACAGCGGATCCGAAATCAGGCCGGGCTTGTAGCTTTCGGGAAACTGTGGATTCGGCGAAATGTAACTCGTCAGGACAGGACGGTAGGGCGGGATCGGGAACGTCACGATTTCATAAATGCCAACTGCTGCGCGGGTGATCGAATGGTCAAATCCACTGATGGCACCGTAAGAGTAGCCCGCGTCCGGCGACACCAGAATGGCGTTCTGCTCGATGGAGCGGCGCATGTCGCCCCAGCGGACGACTTCATAGGAGTTGACCATGCCGCGCCCGAGTTTTTGTTCCGGGCCGGCGCAGCCGGAAATAAACATTGCCGCAAGCGTCAGAGCCAGAGGAAAAATAATTTTTCGCATACGATTGTCAGATTGATGTTTTGAATTTACGCGGAATCCCCAGCTTGTAAAGCGCGTTTTTGAGCGGAAAATTTTATCTGTGGAAATACTGTTGGACCAGCGGCCAGCCGTATTTGAAACCTTCCCACACCAGGCCAGCGATCAACAACACGATCACCAGCGCCAACAAGAGCGAGCGGCGCGCCTTGGCCCGGTCCGGCTGGTCCCAATACCACGCGATCCTGACGGTGATTTCGTAAAGCAGTTGCAGCGGGACAAACATCAGAATTTGCGTGACCACTTCGGGCGTCGTCAAAACCGCGCCGAGAATCAAGTTGATCACGATCATGTAGCGCCGCGCCTTCGACAGCGTGGCATAACTCAAAACACCGATCTTCACGAGGGTCAGAATCACGACGGGCATCTCAAATCCCAGCCCCATGCCGAGCATGAATTTGCAGACGAAGCTGATGTAATCCTCCGCCTGCCACTGCGACGCGCCCAGGCCGAGCCAGTTGGAATATTTTTGCGAAGCAGCCAGGGCAACCGGCATCAACGCGAAATAGCAAAAGCAAACGCCGACCAGAAAAAGTCCGCCGCCGATGAACAGCGCGCGGAAAACATATTTTTTTTCGCGCATTTTCAACGCGGGAAAAACGAACGCGATGACGAAATAAAAAATAAACGGCGCGGACAGCACGAGTCCGCCGTAAAATGCGACCTGGATCGCGACAAAAAATCCGCCCGCCGGACTTAAATTAATCAGTTCAACTTGCATCCGTTGCGAGTTGTTCGCCATCGCGGGATTGGCATCAACATGCCAGCCGAGAATCTGGTTGGTGCCGAGCGTGAGTGGTTCGACGGTGACGGCGACAAAACGATTCGTGCCGAGGTTTAGAGATTTTTCTTCCGCCGGCGAAAGTTGAAAATGGCCGAGATGATTGGCGCCGAAGTTGACGGTGACAATCTGGTTTGTTCCCGGATAGCTGATCGTGGCGCGCGACAGCGGCCATTTGATGATGGTCAGGACATAGTTCGCTCCGACCAGACAGATGAGCATGGCCAGCCCCAGAGAGATGCTGACCTTGACGAGCACCCAGCGAAAATCTTCGAGATGCTCCAGAAAAGATTTTACTGGTCCGCCGTCGGCCTCCGGCGGTTCTGAAGAAAAATCGGCCATGAAAAACTGCGGCTGAAAATCAGACCATCAGACGACCTTTGTCTCCGGTGGCTGCGGATTGGACTGTGCGGTGGTGTTGGCGGGCGGAAGTTTTTGAATAGGCGTCACGGTTGTCGCGGTGGTCGTCGTGTCGGCATTGTGAATTTCATCCGTCACTTCTTTCGTGGCTTTTTTGAATTCCTTGATGCCATGGCCGAGGCCTTTGGCCAGTTCGGGAATTTTTTTTGCGCCGAACAAAATCAAAACAATGGCCAGAATCAATATGACCTGCATTCCACCGGGTGCCCATGCGAGTATGATATTCATAAATATTTAATCAGAACCTAACCATAGCCTACGCCTGATTCATTCAATAGTAAAGAAGCAAAACGCGCCGTTCGCGGCCACAAAAAAAGGCCGCGCAATTTCTCGCGCGACCTTGAACCTGAAATTATTTCCAACAATCAAGCTCCGGTCTTGGGAAGGCACAGGACAAAATCGTCCCGGCGGTTTTTCGACCACGCAGCTTCGTCGTGGCTGGAATCAGCCGGCTTGTCCTTGCCGTAACTGATGGTGCGGACGCGCATCGGGTCAATGCCCAGTTTGGCCAGCGCCTCGCGCGCCGCGAGCGCGCGGCGTTCGCCCAGTGCGCGGTTGTATTCCTCCGTGCCGCGCTCGTCGCAATTGCCTTCGATGAGCAGCTTGGCGTTCGGGTCGGATTTCAACGCCTCGGCAACGGTGGCCAGCTTGGACTGTTCGCTGTCACGGACCACCGCGCTGTCAAACGCGAAATGAATCGTGTCCGCCGCCAGCGCCGCGCGGTCTTGAGTCATGTTGGCGGGATCCCAATTGTCTGAAGTTGCAATCAACCCCGTTCCTGGTCCGGTTCCGATTCCCGATCCAGTGCCAGGTTCGATTGGATTTCCGTTCGGCAAAGGCGGATTTGGTTCAGGCGTGCCAATGCCGAACTGTCCTTCCCCCGGTATCTGTGTGGTTTTCGGCGTTCCTTTTTTGCAGCCGGTGGTGGCGAGCGTCGCGGCCAGCGCGATCATCAGCGGAAAAATCAGTTTGTTCATTTTCATATTGTTTTTTTGTTGGTTAAAATTCAGGTTAAATTATTGAAACGAAATTGAAAATCATCTCGCCCAAGCCGGCTGGGAATTGTTTCCCGTCGCTCGCCGACAATCCTTGTATTGTTTGGTGAAAACGTCAAGCACAGACAACGTTTGATGGCCGTTGGAACCGTGGTTAAAAACCAGCGTCCTCGAATTCGGCGCCCACGACGGATTCTGTCCCGACACCAGCACCGTCGGCGCAGCACTGCCGTCCGCCGGCAAAACGCAGATGTCAAACTCGCCGCCAAACTGGCAGGTGAACGCGATCCATTTGCCGTCCGGCGACCAGTCCGGCTCCGTCGGGCTGGGCGTGCCGGCGGTGTTGAGATATTGAACTTCGCCGCCGCCCGCCGGAACTTTCGCCAGCCGCCGCCGCGCGTTGTGCACCGTCGCAAAACAAATCCAGTCACCATTGGGCGACCAGGCTGGCGAGGAATCTTCGATGCCGGTTGTCACCCGCTTCAAATTCGTGCCGTCGGCGTTGCAAATCCAGACGTTCGGACTGCCGCTCTTGCTCAAGATCATCGCCAGCTTCAAGCCGTCCGGCGACACCGCCGCGCTTGTGTTCAGTCCCGAATACCCCGCGATGACACGCCGCTGGGCGCTGGTCAAACTTTGATAAAAGATGTCCGGGTTGCCGCGCGCATAGCTGGTGTAAAACAGCGCCAGCCGGCCCGGCACCCACGCGGGCTTGGCCACAATTGCGCCGTCCGACGTGACACGCTGCGCGTTGTAGCCGTCAAAATCAGAGACGTAAATCTCGCCCGGCCCGATGCCCGACGGCTGCGATTTATAGGCAATCCTCGCCGTCGTGCCGCGCAACTGGGCGATGCCCGGCCTGCCCGTGGCCGCCTGCACGATGTCGTCCGCAAACGCGTGCGCCTGCTGCCGCAGGCTCGCGCCATTGTAGCTGCGCGACAAAATCACCTTGCGCGCCAGCTTGTCCGTGACCGTGCCAATGACGTTGCCCGAATCGCTGCCGTGAATCAAATACTGGGCCGCGTCCGGCGTCACGAAACTGAAACCCTGGACGTAAAGGTCAAATTTCAAAACCTCCGCCGCCTCGCCCGTGAAACCGTCCAGCGCGACGGGAATGGGTTTCATTCCCTCACGACTGATTTGAATTTCCGTTTGCGCGTTGGAAAAATTTAGCGCAATAGCGGCGAGCGTTATTATCAAGAAATTGAGAATTGTTTTTTTCATCCGAGCATCCGTTTGGCTTTGAGGTTAAAATTGATGATGTATGTCCGTTGTTTGTCCGTCGCGCCATCCGGGAACGGCGCAATAAAAGTAACGCGATCAAGCGTCCGCTGCACGCTGTCGTCCACGCTGGCATCGCCCGACTTGTCGATGATGTGCGCGGAAATCACCCGGCCGTCGTTGCCAATGGTGACGCTGACCTTCACGTTCGCCTCGTCATTGGCCGCATTGTCCGGCGGTGTCCAGGCGGTGTCGTATTTGCTTTTGACGATGGCCGAATAATTCGCGTAAGCCGCGCTGCTGTCGCCCGGCATGGCAATCGTCATGTCGGGCTTGAAATTGTTCTTCAGATTTTGAGCAATTCTCTGCAATTCCTTTGCGTGTTGTTCGCGCGCCAGTTTTTCCCGCGCCGCATCCGCTGCCCGGGTGTCGGGGACATTGGGCGCTTTGCGGACCACGGATTTCAAATCAGGAATAATTTCGTGTGTCGGTTTAACTGGTTTATCCGGTTTGTCCGCCGGTTTTACTGGTTCCGGCCTCACAACTTCCGGCTGGGGTTTTACCGGCGGCTTGACGGGTTCGACCGGCTTCGGCGGCTCAACGGAATGAACGACTGGCTTCGGCAGTGGTAGCAGTGGTGTTGGTTGTTCCAGCGGTTTGACAACCGGCTCGGGAGGCGGTGGCTGCGCAGCTTTCACGCCGCTTTTGAACAACTCGTCAATCGCCTTCTCCGGAATGACCGTCAGCACTTGTGAATCGTCCGGTTTGGGCTGCGACGTGACGAAGCCGGAGCAAAGCACCAGCACAACCGCCAGCAGGTGGGTTCCCGCCGTGGCGATGAGGCATTTTTTTTGCAGCCGGGTCATTTGGGTGTCGGGTCGGTGCGCAGCGAGTAGCGCGTGATGCCGTATTTCTGGCAGCCGTCCAGCAACTGCGCCACAAGATCGTAACGGCTGTCCTTGTCCGCGCGGATATAGACGACGAGGTTGGGATTGCCGCGAAATTCGGCCGCGAGCTGGCTGATGATTTGCGGCAGTTGCATCTGCCGGGTTTCGAGCTTGTAGAAGCCCGTGCTGGTAATTTCAACGGTGCGGATGTCCGACTTGGTCAACTGCTGGTCCGCCGTCCCGCCTTGCGGCAGTTTCAACTCGATGCTCTGCGTCAGCAACGGCGTGGTGATGATGAAAATGATGAGCAGCACGAACGCCAAGTCCAGCAGCGGCGTGATGTTGATGTCGCTCAACGTCACCAGCGAATTGCGTTGTGAAAATCGGCGCATGAAAAATTATTCTTCCGCGAGAAATTCCGTTTCCATTTTGGAAACCAGTTCCTGCGCGAA
>DATCBW010000233.1:0-19349 GCA_036511615.1 Verrucomicrobiia bacterium
CAGTTTTTTGGGCAGACGATAGACGCCGATCTTCGCGGTGTCCTTGTTCTTCCACAAATCCAATTGCGCGAGCACTTGGTTCGTGAACGAGTTGGACATGACGAAACTCGGATGGCCGGTGGCGCAGCCGAGATTCACCAAACGTCCTTCAGCAAGCATGTAAATGCTGTTGCCGACGGCGAAGGTGTATTTGTCTACCTGCGGCTTGATGGTGAGCTTCTTCACGCCCTTCGCGTTGTTCAGGCGGTCCACCTGGATTTCGTTGTCGAAGTGGCCGATGTTGCAGACGATGGCCTGGTCTTTCATTTTCGCCATGTGTTCGAGCGTGATGATGTCGCAATTGCCGGTCGTGGTGACGTAAAGATCGGCAGTGCCGAGCGTGTCTTCGATAGTCGTGACTTCAAACCCTTCCATCGCGGCCTGCAACGCGTTGATGGGATCAATTTCCGTGACGATGACGCGCGCGCCAAAGCCGCGTAACGAATGTGCCGAGCCTTTGCCGACGTCGCCATAACCGCAGACGCAGGCGACTTTGCCGGCGACCATCACGTCGGTGGCGCGCTTGATGCCGTCGGCGAGCGATTCGCGGCAGCCGTAAAGATTGTCAAATTTCGACTTGGTGACGGAGTCATTGACGTTAATCGCAGGAACCAAAAGTTTTCCCTGTTCCAGCATTTGATACAAACGATGAACGCCCGTCGTGGTCTCTTCGGAAACGCCCTTCCAATCTTTCACGACGGTGTGCCAAAAAGCGGGACGTTCCTTCGCGACTTTTTTAAGCAAATTTTTGATGACGGAAATTTCGTGGCTGTCGCTCGGCGTGTTGACCCAGGTGTCACCGTTTTCAAGTTCGTAGCCTTTGTGAATCAAAAGCGTTGCGTCGCCGCCGTCGTCCACGATTAGCTGCGGGCCTTTGTCGCCCGGATGCGTGAGCGCGCGCAAAGTTAAATCCCAATATTCTTCGAGCGATTCGCCTTTGAACGCGAAAACCGGAATGCCGGCGGCGGCAATCGCGGCGGCGGCGTGGTCCTGCGTCGAGAAGATGTTGCAGCTTGCCCAGCGCACGGACGCGCCGAGTTCCACGAGCGTCTCGATGAGAATCGCCGTCTCGATGGTCATGTGCAGAGAACCGGTGATGCGCACACCCTTGAGCGGCTTGCCCGCGCCGTATTTCTTGCGGATGGACATCAGGCCGGGCATTTCGTGCTCGGAGACCTGAATCGTTTTGCGGCCCCACTCGGCAAGCGAGAGGTCGCGGACGGCGAAGTCTTGTTTAGGTTTTCCGTTGCCGTTGGTTTTCACGACCGTGCGGCGGGGCGGGGAGAGTTTGATTGCTGCCATAATTTTAATTTTGGTTGGTTGGTTAAATCGCTTTCAACAGGGCTTCAACTTTATTCGTCGCTTCCCAGGTCAAATCCTTGTCGTTCTTGCCGAAGTGACCGTAGTTGGTCGTCTTGCTGTAAATCGGACGGCGCAAGTTGAGTTGATCAATGATGTCGGACGGCTGGAAGCTGAACACCTTGTTGACGGCGCGGATGATTTTGCTCTCGGCCACGGTGTTCGTGCCAAACGTATCCACACTCACGCTGACGGGATCGGGATAACCGATGGCGTAGGCGAACTGGATTTCGCATTTCGCGGCGAGCTTGGCGGCCACGATGTTCTTTGCGACCCAGCGGCCCATGTAGGCGGCGCTGCGGTCCACCTTCGTCGGATCCTTGCCGGAGAAAGCGCCGCCGCCGTGACGGCCCATGCCGCCGTAGGTGTCCACAATGATCTTGCGGCCGGTCAAGCCGGTGTCGCCCTGTGGTCCGCCGATGACGAAGCGACCCGTCGGATTGATGAGAAATTCGGTTTTGTTCGTGAGCATTTTTGCCGGCAAAACTTTCTTGACGACGTTCTCAATGCAAAATTTTTCAATTTCCGCGTGCTCCACATCCGCCGCGTGCTGCGTGGAAATGACGACGTTGGAAATAGCCACCGGCTTTCCGTTTTCGTAAACCACCGACACCTGCGATTTTGCATCGGGCCGCAGCCACGGCACCTTGCCGCTCTTGCGAATCTTCGTCAGTTCGCGGCCGAGCCGGTGGGCGAACATAATCGGCGCGGGCATCAGTTCAGGCGTTTCGTTGCTCGCGTAGCCGAACATCAAACCCTGATCGCCCGCGCCCTGCTTGGCAGTTTTTTTGCCCTTGGCTTTTTTGGCGTCCACGCCTTGCGCGATGTCCGGCGACTGCTGCGTGACAATGACGTTGACGAAAACTTTGTCCGCGTGAAACACGTCGTCGTCATTGACGTAGCCGATTTCGCGAATGGTGTCGCGGGCGATCTTCACATAGTCGAGTTTGGCCTTCGTCGTGATTTCGCCGCCGATGATGGCGATGTTGGACTTCACATAGGTTTCACAGGCGACGCGGCTGAACTTGTCCTGCGCGAAGCAGGCGTCCAGCACGGCGTCGGAAATCGTATCGGCGACTTTGTCCGGGTGGCCTTCGCCGACGGATTCGGATGAAAAGATGTAACGGTTGCTCATGGGATAATTTTAGTTTTGTGCCAACAACATATTGACGTATCAAGATAAGATGATATATCTTTTTCAAAGCGCGTCAAATGCTTTCTCGAAAAAAGTTCGAGCGCGCAAACAAATCAATGTCCGCCACGCTGAAATCATTGCGCGCCCTGTCCGACGCCACGCGCCTGCGTATCGTCGCGCTGCTCGAACGCGACGAACTGTCGGTCAACGAGCTTCAGGAAATCACGCGGCTCGGCCAGTCGCGCATCTCCACGCATCTCGGCCTGCTCGCCGATTGCGCGCTGGTGAAGGCGCGGCGCGAAGGCAAGCGCACGTTTTACAAGCTCAATCCCCAGGCAGATTCTGTCGCCACCGAATTTATTCAACTGGCGATTCGCGGCGCGAAGGAACTCGTCGAGCACAGCGGTGACCAGATCAATTTGAAACGCGTGCTCGTCCGGCGCAAGGAACAGGCGCAGGTTTATTTCAACCAGATCGCCGGCCGCTTCGACCGCGTGTATGGGCCGGGCCGTTCGTGGCAGGCGTTCGGACATTTGCTTTTGAGAATTTTGCCGCCGCTCGTCGTCGCCGATCTGGGCGCGGGCGAAGGGTTGTTGAGCGAACTGCTGGCGCGCCGCTGCAAGAAAGTTGTGGCCGTGGACAATTCCGAAAAGATCGTCGCGTTCGGCGCGGCCAAGGCGAAAAAGAATGGATTGAAGAACCTGGAATTTCGCCTCGGCAATCTGCAAAACCCGCCGATTGACGCCGGCAGCGTTGACCTCGTGATTTTGAGCCAGGCGTTGCATCACGCCGAAGACCCGGCGGCGGCGCTGGCGAGCGCGGCGAAACTATTGAAACCGCACGGCCAGATTTTGCTGCTGGATTTGCTGAAACATAATTTCGACAAGGCGCGCGAACTTTACGGCGACCGCTGGCCCGGTTTTGCCGAAAGCGACCTGCACCGCTGGCTCGAAGCCGCCGGTTTCAAGAAAATTGAAATCAGCATTGTCGCCGCCGAGGAACAACCGCCGCATTTCCAGACGATACTGGCCAGCGGGGAGAAGACTGGTCCGAGTTGAACGTCAAAAACCACGGACGCATACAGATGAACACGGATTTTGAGAATATCGTTTGAACCTTCACCTCCGCTCAACTGGAAAGCCTCATTTTAATTTATCTGGTATGCGCAGCGCCTTTCGTTTTTGAATGCGGGCAATCAAGGCTGCGAACCGGCGGGATGGTTCTTTTGAATCCGGTTGAGATATTCTTGCGCGGCTGTGTTTTGCGGGTTGAATCGCATGGCTTCCTGAAACTGTTCACTGGCCGCCGAATTTTTCTTCTGCTCGAACAACACCACTCCCAGGTAAAAATGTGCGGTGCTGTCAATCGGGTCCAAATTCAGCGCCGCTGCCAGGTTGCGAACCGCTTGGTTCGTCCATCCCTCCAGGTAGGAGAACGGCGGCACGTTGATTTGAAGCGATTCCAAAACCTGGTGCTTGCTCCAATCGTTCCATCCGATTTGTTTCGCACATTCGTTGGCGGTGAGCCAGCCCCGCTGCGGATCCGCCCGGCGTTTCACGTCGTCAGGAAGAAGCTTCGCCAGCCCCGGCGAATGTTGCGACGCAAACGGCGCGCAGTCCTTGAGATTACCAAAGCCGGTCAGCCAGAGAATTCTTTCAAGCACACCCCAAAAAACCAGCGGCGACAGAACCAATGCCGCCAGATGAAAAAACCATTTGCGCCGCTTGAAGTCCGGTTTTAAGAGGCAACGCTTTTGACCTGCCGCCGTGGAATTGTTGCTCTTCCGCGCTTTTGCCAGGTGACGGCAAGCCTACAAAAGGCGAAGGTTTTTTGCAACAAGGCCAAGCCGCATGAATCTTGAAGGTTTTTCCAGAACGAAGTGGTAGAGGAGATTTGGTTCCGAAGTCAGGGGTCACAACAGCATCTCAAAATAGATCAGCGGAGCATTTCGATACGTCACCCGCCCGACCTCACGGAAGCCGCATTTCCGATAGAATTCTCCCGCGCCTGCTTCGGCGTCGTAGGCATCCAGACAAATCGCGTCGCCCGGCCATTTCTTCGCCAGCAGTCTGGTTTCTTCAATGCACAGTCTGCCGATTCCTTTGCCTTGCCAGTCTGGATGCACCGCCATTGAGAGCAGATACAGCGGCCGCTTGCACGTGCTGAAATACTTTCTGTCAATGGCCCACGGCTTCTTGGTGCACAGCCTCAAAGTGGCGATCAATTTATTTCTTCGCGTGGCGACATAAACTGCCGAATTTCTCATGTCGAACAAAACGCCTTTTTCTGTGCCGACGGATGACCACGGCCCTTGCCCGTGGCGCGATGTCAGATTTTGGGCGACCGCCATGCGCAAAGCAGCGATGGCCGCAGCCTGGTCATTCGTCGCGATTTGCAGCTTAATGCGCATTCAATGAGGGATAATTCTATCGTCAGGAGCCTGCAAAAACAAGCGCCGTCGGCGCGGCGCCTTGCAGCCCACGCACCGCCCAAAACCAAAACTCCGTAAGAGCGGCATATTCCGATGATCCCGCCCCAACGGAGTTGTGGGATTTTGCGATGCGTTTCCACCAATATTCAGCGCTGCTTTCTCCGAAGCGTCCTTGATATTTCATTCTCGCCAAGCGGCGATTTTGGAGTATTTTGTCCGCCGGATTAAATCATGTTCACGGGAACCTACACTGCGATTGTCACGCCGTTTCACGGCGGCCAACTGGATGAAGCCGCGCTCGAACGGCTTGTCAAATTCCAGATCAAGGGCGGCGTGGACGGCATTGTGCCCGTCGGCACCACGGGCGAATCGCCCACGGTCAATTGCGAGGAACACATCCGCATCATCGAACTGGCGGTGAAATTTTCCGCCGGAAAAATCAAGGTGCTCGCCGGCACAGGCGCCAACGCGACGAGCGAGGCCATTTCCCTCACGCAGGCCGCCGAAAAAATTGGCGCGGACGGTTCGCTGCAAGTCGCGCCGTATTACAACAAGCCCACGCAGGAGGGTTTGTATCAGCATTTCAAGGCCATCGCGCGGGCGACGAAGCTGCCCATTGTGCTTTACAGCATTCCGGGGCGCTGCGGGGTTGAGATCGCCGTGGACACGGTGAAGCGGCTCGCGGCGGATTGCAAAAACATCGTTGGCATCAAGGAAGCCGGCGGAAGCTGCGACCGCGTGTCGCAACTGCGCGCCGCGCTCGGCCCGAAGTTTGAAATTTTGTCCGGCGACGATTCGCTGACCGTGCCGTTCATGTCCGTCGGTGCCAATGGCGTCATCAGCGTGGCGTCCAACGTGATTCCTCGCGAAGTTTCGCAAATGGTGAAGGCGTTTGCGCGCGGCGACGCGCGGAAGGCGCTGGCGCTGCACGCGAAATTTTATCCGCTGTTCAAAGATTTGTTCATCGAGACAAACCCGACGCCGGTGAAAGCCGCGCTGGCGATGATGAAATTGATCGAGGAAGAATACCGGCTTCCGCTCGTGCCGATGAACCCGAAAAACTGGGACGTGCTGCGCACGACGCTGAAGCGCTGCGATGTTTTGGAATGAAATCAGTTAACGCCAAGACGCGAAGGCGCGAAGGCGCAAAGTGTTTTGCGGAAAATTTCTCTTTGCGTCTCTGCGCCTTTGCGCTTTTGCGCTAAAACTTATGACGCGAGTAATCATCACCGGATCGAAAGGCCGCATGGGCCAGGCACTCGCCGCCTGTGCGAAAAACTTCCGCGCACTCGAAGTCGTCGGCCGGATTGACCAGGGCGACGATCTCGCCACCGTCATCGGCAACGGCGACGTGGTGATTGATTTCAGCACGCACTCGGCGACCGTGGAAGTCGCCAGGCTTTGCGCCAGTCACGGCAGGGCGCTCGTCATTGGCACCACCGGCCACACGGACACCGACACGTTTGAAATCAAAAAGAACCAGGCGAAGATTCCCATCGTGTGGGCGTCGAATTTTTCCACCGGCGTCAACACGCTCTTCTGGCTCACGCGCAAGGCGGCGGAAATTCTTGGACCGGACTTTGATCTTGAAGTCGTCGAGATGCACCACCGTTTGAAAAAAGACGCACCGAGCGGCACGGCCAAAACGCTCGCGGGAATTTTGGCGGAAGTGCGCAGTCTGCATTTGAACGAGGCAGCACGGCACGGTCGCACGGGCATCGTTGGTGAACGCACGCAGGGCGAGATTGGCGTTCATTCAATTCGCGGTGGCGATGTTGTGGGCGATCATACCGTCATTTTTGCGAACGCCGGCGAGCGGATCGAACTCACGCACAAGGCGTCGAGCCGCGACACATTTGCGAACGGCGCATTGCGCGCGGCGCTCTGGGTCGTAAAACAAAAACCCGGCCTCTACGACATGCAGAACGTGCTGGGGCTGAAGTAGGACAGTGCTTCCAGCCTGTCTCCAAAATGAAAACGGAAATTCAGAGACAGGCGCGACGCCTGTCCTACATTGCGCTTGGCTCCAATCTTGGAGATTCAAGGCGAATTATTCTGGACGCGATGGCCCGGCTGCAATTTTTTTCCGACGAGCCGGTTCAAAAATCCTCGCTCTGGCAGACGCCGCCGGTGGATTGTCCGCCGGACTCGCCGAAATTTGTGAATGCCGTAGCCGGACTCGTTCCGCTGAAAGGTGAGACACCGGAGTCATTGCTGGAAAAACTGCGTGAACTGGAATCGGAATTTGGCCGCACGCCCAAAAAAATCCTCAACGAACCACGTCCGCTGGATTTGGATTTGATTGCGTTTGGAGATGAAATCCGCCGTTCGCCGGAATTGATTTTGCCGCATCCGCGAGCGCATTTACGGAAATTTGTTTTGCAGCCGTTGAGCGAACTCGCGCCGGAATTGATTTTGCCGGGACTACGCAAAACCGTTTCAGAATTGCTGGCCGGACTTCCAGCCGGCGAAATGGTCACGCGACTGTGATTTTTTGGCCGAAGACGCGTTCACATTCCTGCATGACGTAGCGGTCGGTCATGCCGGCCAGATAATCGCACACGGCGCGGTGCAGGCCGGTTTTTTTGATGCGTTTCCGGGAGCTTTCGCCGATCTCCTTCGGATGCGCGAGAAAGTATTTGAAAAGCTGCTCCAGCATTTTCACCGCGCGCAGGTTGGGCTGGTGGACGACGGGATTGTAGTAAAGATTTTTGTAAAGATAATCGCGCAGCTCCAAATTCAGTTCGCGGCGTCCGGGGCTGTAGGCGATGAGCGCCTTGGGAAACAGCCGCACGTCGTCGGCAGAGTTCACGCCGGACTTCGCAATGAGCCGTTCGCTGTTTTCGACCACATCGTGAATCTGCATGTCAATGATGGTGCGGATGATGATGTAACGGCGCGATTCATCGGCCAGATTGCCAAACTGTTTTTTCACCAGCTTCGCGGCGTGCGCCCAGACGCGGACATTGGCGGCAAGTTTTTTTTCGGAAAGCAAATTGGAATCAAGGCCGTCGTCGAGGTCGTGGCTGTAATAAGTGATTTCGTCGGCGAGGTTGGCGATCTGCGCTTCGAGCGAGGAATTTTTCGCGTCAAAACCCTTGCGCTTGCCGGGATGATCGTAGGCGGTGTGATGTTTGGCCAGACCTTCGCGCACTTCCCACGAAAGATTCAGGCCGGAGAAATTGGGATATTTTTGCTCAAGTTCCTCGACGATGCGCAGGCTGTGCTGGTTGTGTTCAAAACCGCCGTGGCCTTTCATCAGGCGCGAGAGAACGGTTTCGCCTTTGTGTCCGAACGGTGAATGGCCCAGGTCGTGTGCGAGGGCAATTGTTTCGGCGAGGTCGGAATTCAATTTCAGCGCGCTGGCAATGTTGCGCGAGATGGCGGCGACTTCCATCGTGTGCGTGAGCCGCGTGCGCAAATGATCGCCGGTGCCGTTCAGAAAAACCTGCGTCTTGTATTCGAGCCGGCGGAAGGCGCGCGAGTGGATGACGCGGTCGCGGTCGCGCTGATAATGCGTGCGCCATTCGGGCGGCACCTCGTCGTGTTCGCGTCCGCGCGTGTCGCCGCTGAATTGCGCGTATGGCGCGAGAATCTGACGTTCAATTTGTTCAAGTTCCTGTCGGGTGCGGGGCATGATTTAGTTCGGGTCATATTGACCGTTGTAGCCGGGCTGGTAAAGCCGGATGCCGGCTCCGGCGTCACGCATCATTTCAAAATGCTTGTCCACGGCGTAAATCCGGCAATCGGCCTTGACGGAAAGCGCGGCGATCAAAACGTCATTCCACGGCACAGTGCAACCTTTATCGCGCAGCCGCCACGCCAGATTCTTTGCGGAATCCCAAGCGGCGTCGGCCATCGGAAAATACGGGATGCAACTGAACTGTTCCTCCAGCGATTTCCGGTCTTGCGCACGAGCGCCGCCAAGAACTTCCAGCTTCACCGGCCCGCACCACGCAGCCTCGTATTCCTCCAGCAGCCCTTCGAGCGCGAGCTTGACCTTGACGTTGCCGTCACGACGCAGCGCTTCGATCCAAACCGATGAATCCACGAGCACCATGGTTTAGATGTCGCGCGACTCGGTTTCTTCGTTCGTGGCCGGATAGTCAAACTTGCCTTCCCGCAACATCCGCCCGAAATCCTTTGATTTTTTCCGGTTGATAAAATCCCGGACGGCAAACGCCACCGCCGGACTGTTCTTTTTGTGGCCCGTGACTTTCAACAATTCGTCCAAGGTCTTTTCGTCCAATTCGACTGTCATTCTCATGCGCCAACAATGATGCAATTATCATCATTTGTCAACATGAAAAGCATCATCAGTTTTTGAGCAGTTCCTGGACGGAGATGCCGCGCAGTTCAAACAAGCGGCGGAGCGTGTCTTCAATCAAATTGTTCGGACAGCTTGCGCCGGCGGTGATGCCGACGGTGATGCTGCCGGAGGGCAGCCAGTCGCGCGTCTCGACTTCCTGTTTCTTGTGCTGGTCGTAGTGGACAATGAGCTTGTCCGACTGCATTTTCGCCGCGTTCTTGATGAAGAACGTCGGCAAAACCTGTTCGCCCATTTCGGCCAGATGCGACGTGTTCGAGGAATTGTAACCGCCGACGACGATGAGCAGGTTCATTGGTTCCTTGAGCATTTTTTGCAGCGCGTCCTGGCGGTCCTGCGTCGCGCCGCAAATCGTGTCGAAAAAGCGGAAATGCTTTTCTACCGTCGCCGCGCCGAATTTTTTCTCCATGACGGCTTTGAAACGGCGTTGAACCTCTTCCGTTTCGCCGCGCAGCATCGTGGTCTGGTTCGCCACGCCGACGGCCTGCAAATGCAGGTCGGGATCGAAACCATCCGAGTGCGCGCCCTTGAATTTTTCCAGGAACTCGTGCTTGTTGCCGCCGTTCAAAATGTAATGGCAGACGTAATCGGTTTCGTTGAGATCAAACACGACGAGATAATGCCCGCTGCCATAGGCGCGCGCCTGCGACGTGGTGGCCTTGGTTTCCTCGTGCTTGGCCTTGCCGTGAATGATGCTGGTGACGCTTTCCTTGGAGTATTGGCGCACGCGCTTCCACACGCTCATCACGTCGCCGCAGGTCGTGTCCACGATCACGCAGCCCTTGGCCTCGATTTTTTTGCGCGTGCCGACCTCTGTGCCGAACGCGGGAATGATCACGGCGTCGCCGGACTGCAACTGCGACAGTTCCTCCTCGGTCGGCTTGGGCGAAATGATCTGGATGCCGAGATGGCTGATCTGGTCGTTGACCTCGGGGTTGTGGATGATTTCGCCGAGCAGATAAATCGGCGTGAGCGGCGAGACCTCGGTGAAATACTTTTTGGCGGCGTAGGCCAGGTCAATCGCGCGCTCGACGCCGTAGCAGAAGCCGAATTCCTTCGCGAGCTTCACCGTCAGGCCGTCGGCGGACAGCACGCCGCCGTTGGCGCGGATGTTCTCGACGATCTCGCTGCGGTAATGCGACAGCACCTGCGCCTGCACCTGTTCCATGATGTCAGGCCGGCGAAGGTTGATTTTTTTGTGCATCGCGGAAGTCTCCGTTGACATGAATGCACGATAAACGCAAATGACCGGAGCGTCGAGCAGAACTTCCGGTGGAAATCTAGGAATGACGAATCCCAACCCGCACCGCCACCGTCCGCAATTGTCGACAGGCTGGCGGGGTTAAGCGCGTTTTGGAGTCTTTTGATTTTGCGCCGGCATGAGCCAAACCAGCAAAACCAATAGAGGAAAAAACCAATGCGCATTGCTTAAAAAATTAGTCCAAGCACTGAAAGGCCAATTGGAATAAATTCCATCTATGTCCCCCAATGCGGCTACTTCAGTTTGTATCACGCTTTGGAACGCCGCTACAAGGACAAGCATGACCATTAAGCGCAAACGGGTTTGAAAGAACCAACGCAATGTTGGACTCTGTCTAGCAAACCATCCAGTTGCTAGAAATGCAGCGACAGCTAAAATTTGTGCCATAGAAATCCATAATAAAGTTGTCTCGTATAACCGGTAACCGCTAAAAAAATACAGCAGAGTTTCATTAGTGTAAGCGAGTATGAAATACAAAAAACCAAACCCCAATGTTCCTGCGGCCATCCAAAACACACGCTCGCGCCAAACCGCTGTTGGATTTGCTTTCACAAATTCTTCGCCAAGTTGTTGTGGCTGGCCGACACGTCGGCGTGCGAGCCAGAAAGATTCTTCATCGTTCAAGCCGCGTTGCTGGAATCCGGCGATGGCGTCGCGCAGGTGCGTTTCCAGTTCGCGCCGGTCGTCGGACGCGAGATTGGGTTGCGCGGCGAGTTCGTTCCGCCAGTTCTCAACGGCGGCGTTCAGATCGAAACGGGTTTGATTTTCCATAATTTGCACAGGGAGTTGTGAACGGCCAGCCATTGCCGCCGCTCGGTTTTGAGGGCTCTGCGTCCGTCGGAACTGATGAAATAGTATTTCCGCTCGCGTCCGGTGTCGGCCTCCTTCCATTCGGATTCAATCAGGCCGTCGCGTTCCAGCCGGTGCAAAACGGGATAAAGCATCCCGTCGCTCCACTCGATCTGCCCGCCGCTCAACTCGCGGACTTTCTGGATGATCTCGTAGCCGTAGCTTTCGCCGCCGGCGAGGATGGACAGCAGCAATGGTTTTGAGGACGCAGCAACCAAGTCTTTCGTAAGCATGGCTGTCTTATACATTGCACCGGAATGTATGTCAATACAAAATCGCATTTTTTTGGAACAAAACGGAATGACAGAAGTCAACGGGCCGTCCATTTGTATTCGTAGCCGGCCGGCGGTTCGTAAAAAAACGGAAACCCAGCCACTCCGCCGGTTCCGTTCCAGTAGATTTTGACATAGCTGACGTGGCCGTCCACGAAACCACCCACGTTGGGCGCGTTGTTGTATTGTCCATGCGGCCGGGGATCGTGCCAACTGATGCCGATGCCGCCGGAAATTTCCCCGGCGAGCGCCGTTTTGGACGGATCACGAACGGAGGCAAACCGCGTTTGCGCCATGCCGAAATCATTGGTTCCGCGTTGCACGCCGTTGAATCCGTAGCTGGAATAATGCGTCAGCGAAAGCGCGTAGAGGGAGGTGTCGGCCGGGCAGTCGAACACGGGATCGTTGGTGGAGGAATTCGCGGAAAGATAAGTCAGAATGCAATCCTTGTAGCCATAATACATGTCGTTGGTGAAATAGCCGATCTCGTCGCCGTGATCGCCCGCGTATAATTGAAGGCCCAGGTTGATCTGGCGGACGTTGCTGGTGCAGACGGCGCGTTTGGCGGATGATTTGGCGCGGTTCAAAGCCGGTAACAGGAGCGCGGCCAGAATGGCAATTATCGCAATGACCACCAATAACTCAATCAGCGTGAAGGCGGCCAGTCGGGTTTTGTGAAGGTTCATGCGTTGTTTTTTTGCTGTCTTATTCATTAAAAATGTGGCGCGGCAATCTCTCTGATATTTCCGACAGGACAAACTTCGCCCTGCCGGTCGCCGAATCAAACCTCAATCACCGTGATTTCCGGGCGGCAGTTGAAACGAAAATCGTAGCTGCCGATGTAACCGATGCCGGGGTTGACGTAAAGCGGACCATTCGGCGTCTGGAACAATCCCATGTCATACTTGCCCACATTGAACGGCAAAACGACCGGGCCGTAGAAAGGAATCCGCACCTGGCCGCCGTGCGAATGGCCGGCCAGCATCAAATCATATTTCCCGTTGCCGAGTTGATCGACCCAGGCCGGATAGTGCATGAGCAGGATGCTTTTGGCCGGCGTTTTAAATGATGGCGGCATTGCATACTGATGGTTGTAGGTGATGCCGGTGAGATGGATTTTTCCACCGGCAATTTCCGCCCGCTCGTTCAGCAGCCACGCGCCGCCGGTGGCGGCAAAACATTTTCTGACCGTTGCAAAGGAAATTCCGCTCCAGTAATCGTGATTGCCCGGCACGCCGAACATCGGCGACCGGATGCCGGACAAAGCTTCCAGCGCCTCCGCCAGAAATTCTTTGTGCTCGACGATGTCGCCGGTGAAACAGACCAGGTCCGGCGACAGCGAATTGATCCGGCGGACGACGGATTGCAAATACTCGCAGTCACCTTTGTGGTGCAGGTCCGAAAAATGGACGATCCGGCAGCCGAGCCTGGCGTCGTCCAGCCGCACTTGGCGGACTTTCAGCCAGGTCGGTTCAAGCAGACTGGCATCGGCGGTCACCGCGAACGGCATCGCCAGCAACGTGGTGGCAATGAATTTCCGCCGGCTGATTTTTTTGAATTTCATGAGCGAATTTTTATTGTGACCCGCCAACAAGTTTCCGACACCGCCGGCATTGCATCCGTTCAACCGCCGCGCTACGTTTTGCGCGTGCCGGAAATGTTCCGCCAGCCTAAAAACTCGCAACTGCTGCTGTTGCTGCGGGTGAACGCGGTCCACAGTTGGCGGCGGCTGCTGGCGGTGCGCCACCAGTCGCGCCTGCTCACCGGCATCATCGCGCTTTTTGTGGCGGGCTATCTCGTGCTGGCGTTCGAGCTGTTTTATCACGGGCTGCGATTCGTCGCCAATTTTCCCGGCCTCGGCGCGGTGCTGACGGAACGCCTGCTCTACACGCTGTTTGCGTTTCTGTTCGCGCTGCTGCTGTTGAGCAACCTCATCATTGCCTACACCAATTTGTTTCGCAACCGTGAGACGGCGTTTTTGCTGACGCTGCCGGTTTCCACGCAGACGATTTTCCGCTGGAAATTCATCGAGTCGGTGATTCTGGCGTCGTGGGCGTTTTTGTTTTTGATCGCGCCGCTGCTGGCCGCGTTCGGGCTGGTGCGCGACGTGCCGTGGGATTTTTATCCGCTGACGGCGCTGCTCGTCGGGCTGTTCATCATTCTGCCGGGCGTGTTCGGCGCGGCGCTGGCCATCGGCATCGGCCGGCATCTGGACCGGCGGAGCTTCCAGATCGTCCTGCTGCTGCTGGCGCTGGTGCTGCTGGCGTTTGTCGCGTTCTGGTGGAAAACAAATTCCGTGGACGATGACATGCTCGACAAGCGCACACTGGAGGCGCTGGACCAACTGCTCGCCAAGACGCGCTTCACGATGTTTCCGTTCCTGCCGAGCTTCTGGCTCTCGTCGTCGGTGCTGCAATGGGCGGAAGGCATCACCGGCAGCGCGGCGTTTTTCGCGGCGGTGCTGTTGAGCCACACGCTGTTTTTTGGCGGGATCGCCTTCACCCGGTTCGGAAATTATTTTTATGACACGGCTTCGGCGGTGCAAAGCCGTGGCGGCGGCGGATTCAAATTGAATTTTTCCCGCGCGGAAACCAATTCCCGTGCGCCGGGCTTCCTGGAAAATCTATTTGCAAAACTTCCTTGGCTCGACACCGACACTCGCGCGCTGGCGGTGAAAGACCTGCGGATGTTCTGGCGCGACACCACGCAATGGGGCCAGTCCGTGATGTTCTTCGGACTGCTGGGCGCCTACATCATCAATCTCCGCAACTTCACGCACCAGCTCACCAGCCCGTTCTGGATCAACGCCGTCGCCTTCCTCAACCTCGGCGCGTGCGCGTTCAACCTCGCCTCTGTCACCACGCGGTTTGTGTTCCCGCAATTTTCGCTCGAAGGCCGGCGGCTATGGATCATCGGCCTCGCGCCGATGGGTTTGCCGCGCGTCGTCAAAACCAAATTCTGGCTGGCCAGCGTGATGTCGCTGCTCGTCACGCTCGGACTGGTCACGCTGTCCTGCTACCTGTTGAACATGGCGTGGAGCGACGTCGCGTTTTTCGCCGCCATCGTCACCGTGATGACCTTCGCCCTCAACGGCCTCGCCGTGGGCCTCGGCGTGCTGTATCCGAACGTGAAGGAAACCAACCCGAATAAAATCGTCAGCGGCTTCGGCGGCACGCTGTGTTTCGTGTTGAGTTCGGTTTACATCATCGCCTCGCTCACCCTGCTCGTCTTCGGCGGCGGCGGCCTGCACGGCAGCACCGATTGGGCGGCCGCCGGCATCATTGGCTTCGTCGTGCTGTCCATCCTCATCGGCTGGCTGCCGATGCAATGGGGATTGAAGCACGTTCTAAATTTTGAAGCCTGATGGTTCAAGTCAACCGGCAGGTAAATTTCAGCATTGCGGGGATGAATGCTTCTGTTATGCTGGCCATCCGTTTTTACTGAACATTCAACCAAAATAATTTATGTCACAGCATCGCAGTCTGCGCGCGGCGTCCACCCTCGGTGGCAAGCGCAATGTCCTCAAGCGCTTTGAGCGCACCGAACTTCTCAAGAAACGCGGCCAGTGGAAGGCCGGTGACCGCATCACCGGACTGCGCAAAACGAAGCCGGAAGCGTGAATTCATTTACGATTTGCGATTTACGATTTGCGATTGAACCGGCCGAGCTCGGCGGTTTGAAATCGTAAATCGGCAATCGGCAATCGCAAATCATCGTGGTTCGTCTGCAAAAATTTCTGGCCGACGCCGGCGTGGCTTCCCGCCGGGCCGGCGAACAGTTCATTTTGGACGGGCGGGTGGCGGTCAACGGCAAAATCATCCGGCTGCTCGGAACGAAAGTTGACCCGGTTCACGATGAAATTTCCGTGGACGGCAAGCCGGTTCGCGCGAAACGGAAACTTTACATCGCCCTGCACAAGCCGGTTAAATGCGTTTGTTCGCACAAAGACGAACTGGGCCGTCCGACGATTTACGAGCTGTTGCCGAAAGAGTGGGGAACGGTCAGTTCAGTCGGGCGTCTGGATTACAACAGCGAGGGGTTGATTTTTCTGACGAATGATGGACAATTCGCCTTGCGCCTCACGCACCCGCGCTATGGTGTCCGCAAACGCTATGTGGCGACCGTGGAAGGCGAGGTGACGGGCGCGATGCTGCGGCAGTTCACGCAGGGGATTTTTGACGGCGGCGAAAAGCTGCAGGCGCTGTCGGCCCGGCTGGTTTCCGGCAGCCGCCGGCGGAGCGTGGTGGAACTGGAACTGGGCGAGGGCAAGAACCGCGAGGTGCGGCGGCTGTTTGAGTCGCAGAATTTGACGGTGAAACAATTGCAGCGGACGCAGATTGGAAAAATAAAACTCGGCGAACTGAAGCTGGGAAAATGGCGGACGCTGTCGGTGGCGGAAATTAAAACTTTGATCTCGGACTTATGAAAACGAATTGCTGGTTGATGCTGGGTGTGCTGGTCGCTGTTAGTGCGACCGCGCAAAATTCCTCAAATACGCTGCCGGAAATTCCGGCGCCCGTCGTCGGCACGCCGGCAGTTGCGCCTGCGCCGGAACCATCCATGACGGCGGAGGCGCCAAAACCGGCCGCGCCGGCAAAGAAGGCACCGGTCCCGGCCAGGAAGAAAGTCGCGGCCAAAGCCGCGCCGAAGAAAATTGCGCTCACCGAACCGGCGATCGCTTTGGTTCCCGGACCGGCGGAAGTCACGGTCAATAATTTGAATATCCGTGGCCAGGCCGGTTTGAAAGGCGAAGTTGTCGCGCACGTTCAAAAGGGCGAGAGCGTCACGGTCTTGAGCGAAATCAAGCTCGACAAGCACCGCGCCGACGAGCCGGCGCAATGGGCGAAAATCTTGCTGCCCACCAACGTGGATGTCTGGGTCAACTCGCCTTACATAGACGAGGCGACCAAAACGGTGAAGGCGAAAAAATTAAACCTGCGCGCCGGACCGGGTGAAAATTACAGCGTGCTTGGCATCATTGAGCGCGGCATGACCGTCACCGAAACCGGCGTGAAAGGCGGCTGGACAAAGATTGACGCGCCGACGAACACCTACGCTTTCATCGCTGCAATGTATTTGAAACAGGAAGCGTCCGGCAACGTGCCGGAGAATCCCGCACCTTCGACGGAGATCCCGCCGACGCCGACGACCGTGACCGAAGGGCAGCCGATTGTGGCCGGGCCGCCGACCAATGAGTCCGCGATGATGTCCATGAATTCGATGCCCGCGCCGGTGATGAATCCGACGGTCATCATCCAGACCAACATCATCGTCGTGACGGACACCAACCCGCCGTCGCCGCCGCCGCGCGTCGTGACGCATGAAGGTGTCGTGCGCTCGTCCATCAGCCTGGTGGCGCCGACGTATTTCGAGCTGTATGACCCGGCGACCGGCAACGCCATCAACTACCTTTTCAGCACGACGACGAACCTGAACCTGTCGCGCTACAAGGGATTGCGCATTGATGTCACGGGCGAGGAAGGTCTGGACGCGCGCTGGAAAGACACGCCGGTCCTGACCGTCCAAAAAATCTACGTCCTCTCGACCAACGCGCCGGCGGCGGCGAAACCGCCGAAGTCCTGGCATCATCCGTGGTGAACAACCTCATTGACGGGCGCGCCATCGCGGCGCAAATCCTCGGCGAACTGGCGGCGCGCGTGGGCGAATTGAAAAAGCGCGGCGTGCAGCCCGGCCTCGCTTTTGTGCGCGTGGGCGAAGACCCCGCCTCGAAGGTTTATGTCGGGCGCAAGGAAAAAGCCTGCGCCGAACTCGGCCTCTTTTCCGAAACGCATATTTTGTCGGAGAAAACTTCCGAAGCCGAACTGCTCGCGCTCATCGCCAAGTTGAATTCCGATTCCCGCCTGCACGGAATTCTCGTTCAAGCGCCGCTGCCGAAACATATTTCCGAAGCGAAAATTTATTCCGCCGTTTCGCCGCAAAAAGACGTGGACGGATTTCATCCGGTCAACGTCGGCAAACTGATGCTCGGTGACACCAGCGGGTTTCGGCCTTGCACGCCATACGGAATTTTGTGGTTGCTTGGGCATTCTGGTGTGAAAACCGAAAGTGCGGAAGTCGTGATTTTGGGACGCGGCAACATCGTCGGCAAACCAATGGCCGCGATGCTATGTCAAAAGGGCAGGGATGCAAACAGCACCGTGACGATCTGCCATTCCGCCACGCACGACATCCATGCCCATTGCCGGCGAGCGGACATCATTATTGCCGCGATGGGCGTCGCGGAATTTGTGAAGGCCGGCATGGTGAAGCCCGGTGCGACGGTAATTGACGTAGGCGTCAATCGCGTGCCGGACGCCGGTTCCAAAACGGGAACGAAACTCGTCGGTGACGTGGATTTCAAAAACGTCCAGCCCATCGCCGGAAAAATCACGCCCAACCCCGGCGGCGTCGGTCCGATGACGATTGCCATGCTGATGCAAAACACCGTCCGCGCGGCGGAACGAGCCGCCATGTGAGGGAAAAGACGGGTGAAAATTGTGTTTGATTTGTCCGCCAGGGAATAACACTCTCGAATCCGCCATGCCCACGGTTTTCATTCAGGACGGCTATCGGGTCAGCTTTTACAGCTACGATCTGGCGGAACGGATGCATGTTCACGTTTTCAAGGCCGGCCACGAATGTAAAATCTGGCTGGACGACCTCGCGCTGGCCTTCAATCGCGGGTTCAAACCGCATGAAGTCGCGGAAATCCGGCGGATGATCGCTGAACGCCGCGCAGAAATTGTCGAACGCTGGCTTGAACACGGACGCAATGCGCACTAGAATCTTTTCGTAGATGCAAACGCCTCCTGCCATCACTGATGTGCTTGTGAACGATGAACTGCTTGGCTTCCATCTGGAAGACGGGCGGTTCATCAGTGTGCCGGTGGCTTTTTATCCGACGCTGGCGCTGGCCACGGCGGCGGAGCGCGGACGGTTTGAAATCAACGGCTCCTCGGCCTACTGGCCGGAACTGGACGCCGACATCGGCGTTGAAGGTTTGCTCGCCGGGGCGCGGGAACATCATCATTACGCACGCAAAGCCGTGGAGCGCGCCGTCCGCCTCGGACGGCTTTCCAAGACGGCCTTGGAAAAAATGCCCGGCCCGCCGCTGCAACCTGCGTGACGCCATGTCAGTTCACGGCGGGCGGAGGCGGTGGAAACTTGATTTGTCAGCACGCCGAATCCCGGCGGCGTCGGTCCGATGACGATTGCCATGCTGATGCAAAACACCGTCCGCGCGGCGGAACAATCGGCAATGTCAATTTGACCGGATGCGGTAGAAGCGTTGCGAGTTTGTCGGGGAATCCGAGATGGTCATCGTTGAATTTGTGGCGACGATGCCGCTGCCAAGGTTTATCCAGTTGGTTTGAACTAGGTTCGTTTTGTATTGCACCTGATAATTGACGCCTTGGACGGTGCTCCAGTTGAATTTGAACACACCGTTTGTCTGCATCAGGGTTTGAAACGCGGGGGGATTGATGACAAACGATCCCTGATTGGACAAGGTTGACAGGAAGTGCGGCAGGCCATTGGTGGCGATGATGGTTCCGAAGTTGACGACGGCATTGGAGAACGTAATGTCACAGCCGCCGAGGAGGATAGTGCCATAATTCGTCACGCTGCCCGCCACCGTGCCGCAACCGGAAAGCACAGAGTTGGAGGAGATGAGGAGG
>DATCBW010000234.1:0-8859 GCA_036511615.1 Verrucomicrobiia bacterium
TTGCGCGCCAGTCCCGATTACGAACTGTGCCAGCTTGCCGAACAAAAGCCCGGCGTGCTGGATGAACTGGCGGCGGAACGATTGAAACAGCTTGAAATTGAAAATGCGGAGTTGAAATCGCAGGCGGAACGGTTGGCCAAAGAGATTAAGAAATTAGACGGCACGGAAAAGATTGTCTGAACGTCCTCCCTCATCCCGGCTTTCTCCCCCGAAGAAGGAGAATAGTTCGCCGTCCCCTTGAAAATCCGCGCATTAAAAAAGCGGCCTCTGTTGCCCAAGGCCGCTTTGGGTTTTCTGGATGTAATTTTTAAGGATGCAGAGTTGCGGGTGGAGTCGGCGGAGTCGGCGGAGTTCCTGAACCGCCAATGCCCGTTTCACGAGTGACGATGTTCGCCGGGAGACTGACAGTGGCTGTCGGACAGGAAGGCAAAAAGGCCACGCGAAAAATAATTCCGCCCGGCTTTGGCAATTTTTGGAACGAGACTTACGGCTTCCAGATCATGTCCGCCACGGTTTTGCCAGCGGGAATGAACGGGATGACGTGCGTGCTATACGGCACGACCACGTCGAGAACGTAAGGTTCATCGGCATCGAGCATCCGCTGGACGGCGGCGCGCAAATCTTTTTTGAACATCACGCGCTCGCATTTCACGCCGAAGGAATTGCACACGCGGACGTAGTCAGGATAAATTTCCGGGCGATGTTCGGGATCGCCGAGATAAGTGTGGCCGCGATTGCCGGCGTAAAAATTATCCTCCCATTGCACCACCATGCCGAGGTGCTGGTTGTTCAAGATGATCGCTTTCGCGGCGATTTTTTCGACGTGCGCGGTCGCGAGTTCCTGAATGTTCATCAGGAACGAGCCGTCGCCGTCAATGTCAATGACCTGCTTGTCGGGCAGCGCGACTTTCATGCCGAGCGCGGCGGGATAACCGTAGCCCATCGAGCCGAGGCCGCCGCTGGTCACGAACTGGCGCGGGTATTTGTATTTATACCATTGGCCCGCCCACATCTGGTGCTGGCCGACGCCGGTGGAAATGTAAGCTTCGCCTTTCGTCATTTCGTAAAGCGTCTCGATGACCATCTGTTGCAAAATCACTTCGCTCTCCTTGCCCTGCATGTGGTCAATCATGTGATCGCTGTTGGCGATTTCCGGCGTGATGCGATAAGCGAACGGCGCTTTTTTCTGCCACTCGGCGATCTGCGCGAGCCATGCAGTGTGCTTTTTTTGAATCGGCCGTTTGGCAACCAATTTATTTAAACGCGTGAGCGCGTCCTTGATGTCGCCGACCACGGGCAAATTCGCTTTGCGATTTTTATTCAACTCCGACGCATCAATGTCAATGTGGACAATCGTGCCGGTCTTGCAAAATTCTTCGAACTTGCCGGTCACGCGATCGTCGAAGCGCACGCCGAACGCGAGCAGCAAATCCGCGCCGTCCTTCAACTTCACCATCGGGTCGTTGAAACTTTTGCGGTATTCGTATTCGCCGTTGACCGCCCAGTTCGCGGAGGCCGAGCCGTGCATTCCGAGCCAGCGCAACGAAAGCGGATGCGTTTCGGGAAAACCGCCGATGCCCATGATCGTGGTCGTCACGGGAATGTTCGTCGCCTCGGCGAATTTTTTTAATTCTTCCGCCGCGCCGCTCGAAATGATGCCGCCACCGCAATACAGCACCGGACGTTCGGCCTTCTCGATGAGACCGATGATTTCGTTGAGCGCGATGTCGTCCGCTTTCAAATCGGGTTGCGTGTAGCCGGGCAGACCCTTTTTGACGTCTTCGAGCGTCGGCCAGACGGGCTGCGCCTTGGCCTGCTGGAGATTTTTCGGAAAATCAATCACCACCGGGCCGGGCCGGCCGCTTTGCGCGATGTAAAACGCCTCTTTCACAATGCGCGGAATGTCGTTGATGTCCGTGATAAGATAGCTGTGCTTCACGATGGGCAGCGTCACGCCAATGATGTCGGTCTCCTGAAACGCGCCCCGGCCGATCATCGCCTGCGTCACTTGGCCGGTGATGGCGATGAGCGGGCAGGAATCCATGTAGGCGTCCGCGATGGCCGTGACGAGATTCGTCGCACCCGGCCCGCTGGTGCCCATGCACACGCCGGCCTTGCCGGTCACGCGCGCATAACCTTCCGCCGCGAAACTGCCGCCCTGCTCGTGGCGCGGAAGAATGGTGCGGATTTTCGATTTGGTCAGCGACTGATGAATTTCCATGCTCGCGCCGCCGGGATATGCAAAGATGACCTCGACGCGTTCGCGTTCGAGGGCTTCGACGAAAATGTCGCGACCCCACATCGCCGGGCCGACTTCGGCGCGGGGCTTGGCGGCAGGTTTGGATTTTGCTTTGGCGGATTCAGTTGTCTTGCTCATGATTTTTCTTTGGTTGTGGCTGCGTCGGCCGGGGCAACAAAAAACCCACAGCCGTTGCCAGCCGTGGGTTCTTGTTAAAGTTTCCGTTCAACAAGCGCCGACGGCGTCGTCAGCTACGACGACAACCAGAATGACAGCTTGTGATCCATTTTTCAACATTGCAAAAGCAGTTTAATGTCGAGTCCCCTGCCCGGTCAAGTCCCAAGTCAAACTTGGCCGGAACAAAATCGGAAGATGACATTCCACTTCGCTTGGCCACTGCGCCAAAAGTGCAGGCAGCAGCAATTCATTTTGATTTCCGGCGACGGCAAAATTTCTTATCCTCCGCGCGTGTCAAATTTAATCGCCATCGTCGGACGGCCCAATGTCGGCAAATCCGCGCTGTTCAATCGCATCATCAAAAAACGCATTGCGATTGTGCATGACCAGCCCGGCGTCACGCGCGACCGCGTGAGTGTCGAGGCCGAATGGCATGGCCGGCCTTACACGCTCGTGGACACCGGCGGCATCGGCCTGTTGCGCCGCGAGAAATCCGATGACGTGATTGTCAAAGCCGCCGTGGAGCAGGTCGAAATCGCCATTGAATCGGCGAACGTCATCATTCTTGTCGTCAACGTGCAGGAAGGCGTCGTGCCGCTGGATCGCGAGGTGGCCGCGCGCCTGCGCCAAAGCGGCAAGCCCGTGCTCGTGGCCGTCAACAAGGTGGACACATACCGGTCTGAAGGCCAGACCAGCGAATTTTCCCAGCTCGGTTTCGAGAAGATTCTCCCGGTCAGCGCCATTCACGGCGACGGGATTGAAAATCTGATGGATGCGGCGGCGGCGTTGCTGCCGGAAAGCAGGACAGGCTTCCAGCCTGTCTCTGATTCTACGGAAGACAGGCATGATGCCTGTCCTACGTTAAAACTCGCCATCGTCGGCCGTCCGAACGTCGGCAAATCCTCGATCATCAACGCGCTCACGAAATCCGAGCGCGTCATCGTCTCGCCGATTCCCGGCACGACGCGCGACGCGATTGATGTGCCGTTCGAGGTCGAGACCGACGGCGTGCGGCAGAAATATGTTTTAATTGACACCGCCGGGATGCGGAAAACGCGGCGGGTGGACGATTCCATTGAATTTTTCAGCGTCCAGCGTTCGGAGGAATCTATCATCCGCAGCGACATTACGGTGCTGGTCATAGACGCGGAGGCAGGCATCACCGAGCAGGACAAAAAAATCGCCGATGTGATCGTGGAAAACCGCAAGGCGTGCATTCTCGTCATCAACAAATGGGATTTGTTCGACGAACAAGTCCGCGAAGCGCGCACGGAAGAAATCGCCAGACGAAATGAGAAAAAACGCACCGAAGGCCAGGCGAAGCCCATGACGACACTCGTCGAGTTCGGCCAGTGGGTGCAGAAGAAATTATTTTTTCTCGACTACGCGCCGGTGATTTTCACGTCGGCCAAGTCCGGCTTTCATTTGGATCGGCTGCTCGAAGCGGTGCGCTACGTCGCGGCGCAATTGCAGCAGAAGATTCCCACGGCGATTTTGAACCGCACGCTGCGCGATGCCGTGGAACGCCGCCAGCCGGTCAGTGATCAGGGGCATCGCCTGAAATTTTTTTACGCGACGCAGGTGCGTTCGTCGCCGCCGACTTTTTTGCTGTTCGTGAACCGCGACGAAATATTTTCCGACCAATACAAAAAATATCTGGCGGGCGAATTGCGCAAGGCGTTCGGTTACGAAGGCTGTCCGCTGGTGCTGGTGCCCAAGCCGCGTCCCAAAACCATCGAGCCGATGCGGAAATTCAAGGCCGCCGGCCAAAAATCAGCCAGCAAGCAGGACGCGTATCGCCAACGCCGCCACGAGAGGTATTCGCGTTCGGGCGAAGCCAAGCGTCCGGCCCGCCGTCGCTAATGCGCACATTGGCAGTTGCCACTTGCTGCAAAATCTTGGAAATTAAAAACGTCCGGTTCAACAAAACCGGCCGCGAGTTACCAGCTAAAAAAACATGGCCTTCAAAGATTTTTCCGAACAATCCCAGGGCGTCCAGCTTTTGCAACGCTCGCTGGCGCGCGGGCGGCTGGGCCACGCCTATCTATTTTCCGGCGACGCGCTCGATGACCTGGAAACCCTCGCCCGCACCCTGGCGAAAACACTCAACTGCCAGAACCCCGTCAAAATCTCCGGCGTCGCGACCGACTGCTGCGACGAATGTTTGAGCTGCCGGAAAATTTCCGGGGACATTCATGCCGATGTCCACTGGGTGCGGCCTGAATCCAAATCGCGCGTCATCACCATTGACCAGACGCGCGAACTCATGCGCGAAATCCAGCTCAAGCCGGCCGAAGCGATGTTCAAAGTCGCCGTGATTTCCGGCGCGGACCGGCTGAACGCGCAGGCGGCCAATGCGTTTCTGAAGACGCTCGAAGAACCGCCGCAGAAATCCGTTCTCATTCTGCTCACCACCGAAGCATCGCGGATTTTGGAAACGATTTTGTCGCGCTGCCTGCGCCTGAATTTTTCCGCCGAAACGGCGCGCGCGCTTTCCGCCGAGCAATCCTACTGGCTGCAACAATTCAGTTCCGCCGCCGCCGGGGAACAAACAAGTTTGTTTGGCCGCTATCGCCTGCTGGATTCGCTTTTGCAACGGCTTGGCGCAGTTCGCGCGCAGGTGGATGAAACTTTGTCCGCGCGTTCGCCGCTTGAAAAATACGGCGACGTGGAAAAAGATTTGCGCGAAAAATGGGAGGACGAACTGACCGCCGCCATCGAAGCTGAATACCGCCGCCGCCGCGCAGAAGTCTTGTTGCTGCTCCAGTGGTGGCTGCGCGATGTCTGGCTGCACACGCTCGCCGTTGGCGAACCGCTCATGCATCTGCCCCAGATCGCCGGCGCGGATGAAATCGCCAAACGCATCAACGCGCGCCAGGCGCGGGAAAATTTGTCGGTGCTGGAGCAAACGCAACGGCTGCTTCACACCAACGTGCAGGAGGCGCTCGCCCTCGAAGTCGGCCTGCTCAAACTGCAGCTTTGACGCGATGAAAAGCCTTTCCGCGACGAAAATCTACGCGCTCGCGTTCGGACTTTTCCTCGGCCTCTGCATTTGGAAATTCGGCAACCCGGTCATCCTCGACCAGAAAATTTCCGCGCCTGTTTCGCTGTCGGACTTTTTAAACGAACCGTGGCCGACCCACTGGGCCAACTGGATTTTTTTGCCGCTCGCCGCGATTGGCGCAATTTTGATTTTTCAGGAAAAAATTTCATGGCTGCGAATGAAATGGCTCTGGCTGCTGCCGCTTGCGTGGCTGGGCTGGCAGTTTGTCTCCGCAACCCAGACCGTTGATGCCGATTTGACCGCCATCACGCTCTGGCAATATGCCGGCTGCGTGGCCTGTTATTTCCTCGGGGCGCTCATTTTTGCGCGCAATAACCTGTGGCGCTGGCTGCTGCCCGGCCTGCTCGCCGCGTTCACGTTTTGCCTGGTTCGCGGCATTGACCAGCGTGTTTTTGAATTTCCGCAAAACCGGCAGATGCTTGTCGAGGGCCAGCGCAGCGGCTGGACCAATTTCCCGCCAGCGACCGTCGTGGAAATGAAAAATGAAAATGTCATCATCACCACCAACGGTCTGGACATGGCCAACCCGGTCATTCTCGACAAATTAAAAAAAGGCCGCGTTTATGGCACGCTGGTTTATCCGAACGCGCTGGCCGGATTGATTTTGCTGCTTTGGCCGGCGTCGCTGGCGCTGGCCTTGGGTGGGACGAAACAAATGAAGCCGATCATTCGTCTTGGGGCAATTGCAATGACCGTTTTCCTCGGCAGCGCGGCGTTTTACTGGAGCGGTTCGAAACTCGGCTGGCTCATCGGCATCGGCATCGCCGGAATTTTTCTGCTGCGGCTGGACGGGCCGAAAAAGCTCAAGCTGGCGGCGGTGGCGATGGTTTTTATCCTTGGCCTAGGAATCTTCGCCGTTCGTTTTCATAATTACTTTGCCGCCGGCGCCACCAGCGTTGGCGCGCGGTTTGATTACTGGCGCGCGGCGATGCAGACGACGGTTGCCAAGCCGGTTTTCGGCACCGGTCCGGGAACGTTCCAGCGGCCTTACGCACAACTCAAATCACCGAAGGCGGAAATGACGCGGCTTGCGCACAATGATTATCTTGAACAGTTTTCAGATTCTGGCGTTGTTGGCGGCCTGACTTATGTTGCTTGGATTTTTCTGGCGCTGGCGGTGGCTGGCAAAAGACTCTGGGGCAGTGGCGATCATTTGTCATTTGCCGTTTTTGCCGGGTTGCTCGGCTGGTTTGTGCAAGGTTTTGGCGAGTTCAGCCTTTTTGTTCCGGCGCTGGCGTGGACGGCTTTTACTTTGCTCGGTTGCCTGTTATCAAAAATATCTTCAGAAGAAGTCTTTGCGCTCTTTCGCGGCAAGTCTAAAGTCCAAAGCCCATAGTCCAAGGTCGGAAGAATTTGGGGAGCGCAGCCGCCCCGGCTGCCGTTCGACGCGCCCCGCGTCGAACACGGGCAATGCCAGCGACGGGGCGTCGTTGGCTGCACGCGGGGCGCGTGCGCTCCCCATTAATTTGAAACGTCTGGATTTCGGCCGGCCATCGGCGCAACACCGGGGGTCCGCATGGCGCGGGGCGTTGCAAATGATGCGGGATCATCCGCCGTGCCATCGTCCGGCAACGCGGCCATCCAACAAGTTTTCGTGGACGGCAAACCCTGCGCCGAGGCGATGAAAGACGCCGGGCGCTGAACCAGCGCGGCGGCTCATGAAATAAAATGGCCGGAACGGATTTTCCGTCCCGGCTTGGTTTTCACTCAACTCTCACCCATCAACTTTTTTGCACTTACGTTGCGATGTGCGCACTCGGATCGCTCCAATCACTGTAACCAGTCGTGCCGCCGATGGCGCGCGCCTGCACATTATAGACCATGCCGGGCGTCAGATTGGGCAGGATGATTTTGCGCGCCGCCGTGAAGGCGCCCGCCGTTTGCCAGGCGTTCGTGCCCGTGCGGGTTTGCACTTCGTAGCAATACGCATTCGCAATCGGACTCAAGCGCACGACCAGTTGCGTGCTCATTTCATTGTCCAGCCCCAGGATCGTCGGGGCCGGCAATTGGATTTGCGCGCGATTGGTGCTCGCCGCCTGATAACCCGACGACAGCAGCATCGCCAGGTCATAACGCGCCAATGCCTGCACATACATCGCGTTCGCATCCAACGCATCCAGCAACGCCTGGCGCGCCTGATTTTTTACCGCCGTCAATTGTGTGCCGCCGTTCGCCGCCGCCGCCAGCGCCTCGCGAAAGGCAATTTGCCGCGCCAGCACCGTTGCCAGCGGAACCGGCGGCGTGGGAAACGCCGCGTTGCCCGTCATCCCCGCGAGGATTGCCGTGGCAGTTTCATCCAACACCGCGCCGGGATAGCTGTTGAAGGCCAGCGAAACCTTTAATTTATTTTGCATAGGAACCTGTTTTCTATTTTCGATTTTTTTAGTTGTTGAACAATCAATCCCGAAGCCATCCAGCCCCGGATTGTTCGCCGTCACCAACAGCAACGCGGATGCCAGCGCCGCAAAAACTGTTAATCTAACAGATACAAAGAATAACCACTACTAATCACAATTAACGGCCATTTTCATCCGCCATGAAGCTCAATTGCTTCCGCCAAATTATTGTGCGCGAGTTATTTAAAAATAATTTACACCGGTTCCAGCGGTTCTTTTGGCCGCTCTTTTCAATGTAAATAAATTGGACATTCCGTCCGTGAAACCAGACACCAACCTTGCCAACCCGGCCTTCGACATTCCCCTCTCAAGGTCTGACGTTGTAATGTCAGACCTTTAGAAGCGCTTTTGAAAGCCTGACAAGGGCTTTTCCAAGCCTGACATTGTAATGTCAGACCTTTAGAAGCGCTTTTGAAAGCCTGACCGGGGCTTCTCAAAGTCTGACCAGGGAATGTCCGAGTTCGAGTTTGCAAGGTCGAAGCCCGACCGGGGAATGTCAGACCTCGACCGGGGCTTTTGAAAGCCTGACCGGGGAATGTCAGACCTTTATTCCCGATGGTCAGGGAACAAAACACGTGCTGGCTGAAATCATCGCCAACCGTGTCCCGGAGCAATTGAGTTCTCCATTGCCGCCGAAGCGCAAGCCATGGATGAATGAATCCTGCCAGATGGCCACCTTTGAAGCGGTGGCGCTGGCCTTGGGATTCCGGATGAACCAGAAAAGGCGAGCCACTAAACATCGGAATTGAGGAATTGTTCTGGAAAGGCCACGCTGGCGGCTGTCGGCGGAGGCAATCCCGAACGGAACGACCACAGGCTGCTGCGAGGAGGACCTCATTTTTGGTGAAATGGCATTGGCTTATGGGGTGAACAATATTTCCAAATAAGTGTTGACTGTGGCGACGGTTTCCGTTCAAATAGGGCGCAGCAGATGAAACAACCAGAAACATCTGATGCCGCTTGTGCAGGGCAGACCCGCGCAA
>DATCBW010000235.1:0-15216 GCA_036511615.1 Verrucomicrobiia bacterium
TTCGCCGCCTGCGCGCCCTGCGCGCGACAAAAAATTCAAACGCCAATTATTATCATGGCGTCGCTTTGCGACGGGGAGCGCGACCGTCCCGGTTGCCGTTTTCGGCGTCGCGCCGAAAACCCGTCAAACTGATTTGTCCAACGATGGTTCGGGCGCGACGCCCGAAACTGCACGCGGGACGCATGCGCTCCCCCCAATCGTCCATCGCAAAATGATTTTGGCACGGCGTTCGTCCCCACGGGACAACCGGAAATCAACCGCGTAGCGGCTTTCGGCAGAAAGCCGACATCTAAAATTCCCGTCACAGTTTCCGGCGCTCTGCCGAGACGCCGCTACGTTGGACATGGGGAGCGCGACCGTCTCGGTTGCCGTTTTCGGCGTCGCGCCGAAAACCCGTCAAACTAATTTGTCCAACGATGTTCCGGGCGCGACGCCCGAACTCCTTGCGGAGGGCCACCAGCACGCGGGACGCGCGCGCTCCCCCCAATCGTCCATCGCAAATTGAATTTACCCATGGTTGACGGAACTTTTTCGGCTGGTGGCTGTCTAAAAATAAAGCATCCGTGTCCAAAAAACTTTTACCGTCTGGACACGGCCGCCGGTGCGGCGATGATTTTATGATATGAAGCAGACGTTTCATGATATGTGGCGGCGATTTTTTCATATCTTGAAATTTTTTTATGACATCGTGAAATGAACGCAAGGCATCTGGGAGCGGCTTTGAGATTTCTTGAATTTTTTCAAAGAGGTCTTGAAATAATCCGGTGACATCAGAAATCAAACCCAAGACCTGATAAATTGGTTTCAAGACGTCTGAAAATGACGCCAAGACATCTTGAAATTTTTTTGTGATGTCAGGAAATGGCTGCAAGACATCAGGAAATGGCCGCCTGATGTCAGGAAACGCCCGTGGTGAAAAAGGCGACTTTATCTGCCTGGCTGCCGGGCGAAAATCATCAGCGTTTTTTATTTTTCCCAGCCAGCCATGTAGTAATCAAAGCTAATCTGATACTTTATTAAAAACTAATGACTTGGCAAGGCCGTTGCTGTTTTAGCTTCCGTTGGTTTTGAAAACCAACATGACAAAAAACAAATGCAGCCATAACAAACAACAACCAAAGAAAGGACAAATCGTATGATAGTCAAACCTGCCATCAACTGGCTCACCACCGACAGCGACGCGCTGTTGATCAACGACACGAGCGTCGTTGTGCTGGGACTCACCAACAACACCGCCATCTACCCGGCACCCTTGCCGACGGTGGCGGACACGCAGACCGCGCTGGACAAATTCTCCGCAGCGGTCGTAGCGACGGCGGACGGCGGCCCTTCGGCCACGGCCAAGAAGAACAACCTGCGGCTCATCCTCGTGGGCATGCTGCGCCAGCAGGCCAGCTATGTGGGCGTGGCCTGCCAGGGAAACTTGGAGAACCTGCTCCTGAGCGGTTTCCCCATCCAAAAACCGACGCGTGCGCCCATCGGCATATTGCCCGCGCCCCAAAACCTGGTCGTCACGCACGGCGCGCTGTCCGGCAGCCTGGATGCGGGCGTCACGCCGGTGTTCGGAGCGTCCACCTACAACTGGACTTGCACGGCCAACACGCCGGGTGCGGTGCCGTTGACCGGCCAAAGCACTGCGGCGAGCTACACATTCAGCGGCCTCACGCCGGGCGTGGCCTATACCATCGCGTGCAACGCGGTCGGCGCCGCCGGGCCGAGCAACTGGAGCAACCCAGCCAGCCAGATCGCGGTATAAACTGAAACCGTGCAGCTTTCTGAACCAGAGCGCGCCGCGCAATTTCGGCGCGCTCTTTTTATTTGCCGAATGAAGTCATGGGGTGAACACCCCATGGCAAAAGGCTCCGCAACGGCTTAAAATGTCATCTGCAATAAAAGCAAAAACAAAAAAACATTATGACCAAGAACAATTCTGTCGTGGCGATCTTCAAATCGCACATCGAAGCCGAAACCGCCGTCAAGGAACTCCAGCAAGCGGGTTTTGACATGAAAAAACTTTCCATCATCGGTCGCGACTATCACACGGATGAAAACGTGGTCGGCTATTACAATACCGGGGACCGCATGAAACACTGGGGAAAATTGGGCGCGTTCTGGGGCGGGTTCTGGGGTTTGTTGTTTGGCTCCGCGTTCTTTTTGGTTCCGGGCGTCGGGCCTTTGCTCATGGCGGGGCCGGTGGTCGGCTGGATTGTCGGGGCGTTGGAAGGCGCGGTGGTCGTGGGCGGCTTGAGCGCGCTGGGTGCCGGACTTTACAGCATTGGCATCCCCAAGGACAGTATTCTGCAATACGAGACGGCGGTGAAGAGCGGCAAGTATGTCTTGATCGCGCACGGTTCCGATGTCGAAACGGTTCACGCGCGCGAAATCATCAGCCGCACCAACCCGGAAGCGTTGGAAGAACATCAGCCAGCCGGCACGGAGGCTCGCGCGGTGGCGGCGTGATTTGAGAAGTGGGACACGCTTCCAGCCTGTCCAGTCTATTTGATAAATGTCACCAACCCGACAGGCAAGATGCCTGTCCCACTACTTTTTGCAAAGGCTTTAACACATTACCAACTTCAATTCCTGACATGAAAAAGAAATCATCAATGCAGCTCGGTATGATCGGCCTCGGCCGGATGGGTGCCAACATGGTGCGGCGGCTCATCAAGGACGGGCATAAATGCGTGGTCTTTGATCAATTGCCCAAAGCGGTGAAGGAACTGGCCAAGGGCAAAGCAGTCGGCGCTGCCTCGCTCGCGGACCTGGTCAAGAAACTCGCCAAGCCGCGCACGATCTGGCTGATGGTGCCCGCAGCGGTGGTGGATAAAACCATTGCCGAACTGGTGCCGCTACTAGATTCCGGCGACACGCTCATTGACGGCGGCAATTCCTATTACATAGATGACATCCAGCGCGCGAAGGAACTTGCGCCAAAAGGAATTCACTATGTGGATGTCGGCACGAGCGGCGGTGTGTGGGGCTTTGAACGCGGTTATTGCATGATGATTGGCGGCGATCCAAAAGTGGTTAAGAACCTTGATTCTATTTTTGCGACCCTCGCACCGGGCATCGGCGACATCGCGCGCACGCCGGGACGTAAAAAACTCGGCGGCACTTCCGAGCATGGTTATCTGTATTGCGGCGCGAATGGTGCCGGGCATTTTGTGAAGATGGTTCACAACGGCATCGAATACGGGATGATGGCTGCGTATGCCGAGGGCCTGGGCATCTTGCGCAGCGCGAACATCGGCAAGCAGCAAGGAGAAAGCAATGCCGAGACCACGCCATTGCGTGATCCCGAACTATATCAATACGACCTGAACCTCGCCGACATCTCCGAAGTCTGGCGGCGCGGGAGCGTGATCGCATCGTGGTTGCTGGATTTGACGGCGGATGCGCTGGCCAAAGATTCCGGGCTCGCGAAATTTGCCGGACGCGTCTCCGATTCGGGCGAGGGCCGGTGGACGATGAAGGCGGCCATTGATGAAGGCGTGCCCGCGCCGGTGCTGACCACGGCTCTATACGAGCGTTTCAGTTCGCGCGGTGACGCGGACTTTCAGGACAAGCTGCTCTCGGCCATGCGCTATGGGTTCGGCGGGCATCTGGAAAAATCCGCCAAGTGAAAAATGGAAGCTGAAAAGATGGCTTTTCGCCGCAGTCGCAATTTTTTATGGTCCACGATTGGAAGGAAACTGCGGCGGGTCCTTTGGCCAGGCGATTCAGTTAAATTTTCCAGTCACATGAAAGGCATCAGGATAATCGCCGTGATGGCACTGCTAAACGCCGGGCTGTTAAAAGCTGGCGATGTTACCGGAACCAACAACCTGCCGGTTCAGTTCCGCGATCAGATGGATTCCGAAGGTTACGCTTTTGATCAAAAGGACTTTAGCCTCCCAAAGCAAAACACAAATTCGCTCAGACAGTTGCACTTCATTGAAAGGCGGCGGTTTCTTCCATTCGTAATACCAGAAAAAAAACCCGGCTGGAGCCTGTGGAACAATTCAAAATTTCACTACGTTGGCAATAAAACCGACCAGATAAGTCTGCTCTCGCCCTCTGCAGCCCTGGCACACTACGAATACGACATCACATATTCGTTCGAATTCTAGGGCCTGTTTTCAAATGTGGGTGGAATGCGCCCGTCCTCGGCGCTGCGATACAGCCATGAGGCATCGCTATGCCCAGCGGGTTGGCAAACGGATTGGAAACACCGGCATGATGGTGGTGGCGCGCACTCGGCGTTCATCATGGTGTGCATCGGCGTGAGCATTGCTTGGAACGGCGTCATGGCGTTGCCGGCGGAAATTGTCATTCCGCACTGAATCCCGAAGTTCACCGGCGCAGGGAGAGCAGCACCGGTTGAAACTTGGAGATTTGCCAGCGGACCAAATCCATGCAAATCAGGATGAGGAACAGGCAAGCCAGAAAAAACAGGTAGAGCAAGACGCGCATGACTGGCTATTTTTGCCGGTTGCCCGTCTCGGTCAATTCCACCAACCGCTGCTGGGTGGCCCGCAGGCATTGGGTGGCCACTTGGGCGATGCGTTGCATGAGTTGATAACCCAGTTCGTGATCCTGTTCGCACTGTTCCCGCAGGCGGGTGCCAAAGAAAAAAATCGTCCGGGTTGGCTCCAGGGCGCGCGCGCTCAAGCGCACGGAATAGGGAGGGAAAAGCCAGGCCCAGCCCAGATCATCACCCGGCCCCAGCGTTTGAATGGGAATCAAGTTGCGGTCGGCCGTTTCCGCTTCCAGCACCACCTTGCCGGCCAATATGAGATAAAAACTGTTGGCTGGACTGCCTTCCTGAAAGATCGTCTGCCCCGTTTCAAATTGCATTTCCAGGGCCGAGGCGGCGAGCAGGTGCAGATGCCGGGCCTCCAGCCCCTTGAAAAACGGCTGTCGGGCGATGCGGTTGTAAAGTAATTCCAACTGGGCATCCGCCGGCTGGGGCGCGGAAGTGCCCAGCCTGGTTGGAGCTTCTGTGAACTGGTTCGCCAGCCGGGCCTTGGTGACTGGTAAAATCATAAATCCTTTCTCGCGGCGCTGGCGGCCTCGCGCGCTTGATCCAACTCCGCGCCGGCGATGCCTTCGTCAACGAGCCGTTCATTATCGCTGCGCCCTTCTTCATCCTCGTCGGCGCTGGGAGCCGCCGGCACTTTGTGTCCGGCCGAACCGGGCACCGGGTCCCAGCGTTCCGACTCAGGCGCGGAATCGAGCGCGGTTTCTTTTGCGTCCATACCCGGTTCGCCGGTCAATTCGCGTTTGGCCTGTTCCCAGTCGGATTTCGACGTGTCGTGCATGGAACGGCCGTTGATGACCGCCAGTTCAACCGCCCGCTCCCGCACCATCTGGCGGGTGACGGTGCCGAGGCCGGCCGAGTTGCTGGTCAAGGTGCCTTGTTTCAATGGATTGTTGTTCATAAGTCAAAGATTACCGTCGGGCAGAAATGATCATGAGTTGGCGTTTAATTGTAAGTTATCACCACGTTACCAGCAGAAATGGAAACGCTGGTAATGGTAAGCGTGGTCACAGACCGGATACGATAGAACTGCGTGTTGCCTGATAATGGAACCGTGATTGTCTTGGTTCCAAGATCAAGCGATTGCCCGATGGCGTCCGAATATGGACCAGTGACCGCAACCGCTGACACCAATGTGGGCGTTCCTGCCGACGCCGGAAAGGTCACGGTATTCGCGTCCAGCGTAACGGCAGTCTGCGCCAGCAAGCGGCCGTTAATCGAGGCGCCCGTGTCCAGGCTGATGGAGGTTTGGGCCAAGATGATGCCCTCAAAGTGAGTGGTCGTTCCCAGGGAGACATCACCGAAGGCCTGCCAGAAGATGTTCGCGGCCGAAGCCCCACCGGTCAGATGAATCCGCGTGCCGCTCGCCTGGGTGATCTTCCCCGCGATCTGGAAAATCCAGACATCATTTGGGCCGCCGTTGAGCGTGACATCGGATGAGATCAAGACATCGGTGCTCCATTTGTAGAGACCCGGATCCAGCGTCAGCCCGCCGATCTGCCCGGATCCCAGTTCAGTATGATCAGGCGATGTTCGTCCTGCGGCATCCGTGTAGGCGGTTTGCATATCGCCAATGGCCGTGGTCAGGTTGGCCGGAGTGGGTGCCGCATAGTCCGGAGCGTAAACATTGCCGGTGACCTGGGTCGAGGTGGCAAAGGGACTGGCGGCGGTCAGGCTCAAGGCAAATCCCGTGATGGCCGTCGAGTTAATCGGGCTTACGCCAATATTTCCCGTGATCGCGGAGGGCGGCACCGTGGAGATTCCTGATTTTGTCAGAATCACAAAATTGCCGGCCGTTCCCAGGTTTACCGGCGATTGTGCCGCCGTTGCCGCATGGCACATAAACATGACGGCGGCGGCGAAGACATTGCCCGCCCGGAGCCGTTTCATTCCACCCATACCCGGTCTAATTAAATGCATTATTTTCATAAATTGTTCTTTCTCTTTGTTTCTTTATTCTGCCGATAATTTTTCATGTCCGAATCTTGAATCCGGCGTCACTTATTTGTCTTTCTGGGTCTATGCTCAATCAATGTCCGTGCGGCTGGAATTGTTCATTCGGGGTGGTTTTCATTTCACGTATGCCGCGATCCTCGCGCAGGTCGCGGGATTGGGAAAAAATGTTGTCCAGCCTGCACGGCTTTGAACTTCTGGCTGGCCGAAGCTGGTGAACGGTTTGCGGGAAAACCGGCGTTTGCAGAAGGGCCGCGAATTTGGAGATGGGTGTTTTCACAAAGTTTGTTGTCGGTTGCTGGGTGTGTGGTTGCAGATTCGTTGCGGTGCGGGTTCAATTCGCCGACGGATCGTTCGCCTCGGCTCCCTGATTTTCGCGCCATTGGTTTTTCGGATCGTCCAAAATCGTGATTTGTTCCGGTGTCAGCAGCGGCCGGATATGTTTGACGGAATTGTCCCGGTATTTCTGGAGACCGCCCCACTCCCATTGCAACTGATGGCGTGCCGCCTGAATTTGGGTCGTATTCTTGGATGCGTTCGCCAGCCGGATTGCCTCCAGTGCGGCATCAATCCGGGGCTGGTTGGCGACCTGGTATTCCTTGCTCGTTTTGGCGAAGTCGTCCTCGATGGGCTTCAGATCGGCTCGCTGCTCATCGGTGAGCCGCATCTTTTCCTTCAGGCCGGGCGTTAGGAGCGCGCGTTCGCCCAGCGACCGGTCACGATTCAGCGCCGCCTGGTATTTCACAGTCTGGTCGAGCGGGAGCGAATTAGTATTGGTGTTGATGATTTGCGCCAGCAAAGATGGCGCACCAAGCAACAGTGAACTGGCGATGACAAACAGGGTGAATTTGGTTTTCATGGATTTCCTTTTTTTATTTCGCGGCCTGCGAATGGGCTTCGACAAACCACAGCCACTTGTCAATGCCACGCGAAATCTCGGTGAACAAATCAGCCGTGTCCGCGTCGTCCAGTTCGTCCGCTTCGTTGATCGTGTTGCGGGCTTCCTCACCGAAAGTGGAAAGCGCGCGGGCCACGCCTTCGACATGCGCCATGCCTTCGGAAATCTCCGGCGAATATTCCGTGAGCCGCGTGCGCGCCGCCGCCATGCGCACGGTGCCTTCGGCCACGCCGCCGAGCTGGACAATGCGTTCGGCAATCTCGTCCACATAGTTCTCCACGGCCTCGGCCACCTTGTCGAACAGTTCGTGCAGGCCGATGAAACTCGGACCTTTTACGTTCCAATGCGCCTGCTTCATCTGTGATTGCAGATCCACGGCGGATGCCAGCCGCTGGTTCAGCAGCGCGTTCAGTTGCGTCCGGCGGTCCTTGGAGATGTCGTTTTCGGTTTCATACATTTTGGGCGCTTCCACGCGCGTGCCGTTCAAAGTTTTCATGTAATTTTTAATGCTTTAGTTTTGCAGATGATTGGTTCGAAAATTATTTTATGTCCCGTGGTGAAATCCATGAACGCGGGTCAGATTGCGTTCCGCGATCAACTCCGCCTCGGCGGCCAGCCAATGCTGGACCTCGTGCCCGTCCCGCGAACCCTGATTCACAAAACTGAAGTAGGCTTTTCTGGCCACTTCGTCCGGCGACGGCGCAAAATTAATTTCGTTTTTGTTTGATTCCGCATCCGCCGTTGACTGTGAGACGCTGGCCTGCTTTTGGTCTTGGGGAGATTTATTGTGTTTCATAAATAGAGAATAGACCGGGCAACGATGTGTTCGCTATGGGGTCTTCACCCCATGCAACGGGAGCGTCAATTCCATCAGGTCACCGCCCGCAGATTCCTGCGATACTCCGTCGGCGACTGCCCGGTGATTTTTTTGAAGACCCGGTTGAATTGCGTGAGCGACTGGAACCCGATTGCATAGGCAATTTCACTGACGCGCAGATTGCGGTTCAACAGAAGGTTTTTCGCCTTTTCGATGCGCGTGCGCGAAACGAACTCCGTGAAGCTCAAGCCCGTGGCCTTGCGGAACTGTTTGCAGAAGTAAAACAGGCTGGTGTTCACCGCGTCTGAAACCTGACGCAACGAAAGTGCCTCCGTGTAATGTTCGGCGATGAACTGCTTGGCCTTGGTGATGTTCGGCGGCTCGGCATTCGCCCGCTGCACCACCAACTGGTTGCCCTTCATCGCCAGATGATCGGCAAAGATGGCCAGCAGGCCGGACACCGCATCCAGTTTGTCCGGTAAGGCCACCGGGGTCGCGAAATAAGCCCGCTTCGTCGGCGCGTTGCTGATGTCCACGCCAAGCTTCCGGGCCTGCGCTACGGCCCGGTGGAACGACGCGGCGCTCGGCTTGCGGCGCATGACCTGGCCGGTTTGCAGAAAGCCGACAGTCTGTTCGCCGAGCTTTACCGGCACGGCGGTTTCGCACAGGCCGAAGGCGCACGTCCGGGTAGCCGCTTGATTCATCGCATCCTGTCCCAGTTTATGCTGCAACTGGAGGCACGCGGCGCAGGTGTGATTCTGTCCGGCCATCAACGCGCAGAAGCTGTTTTCCTTCCGTTTGCCGTGGAACGGCAGTTGCCAGCTCTTGACCGGTCGCAACGTCAGCGGCATCCCGGTTGCCTCCGTGTAGGCGCGTTCGTAGGTCTGAAACGTCTCGGAGCGGATCAGCGAGTCAACCAGTCTTTCGTTTGTTTTCATGGCTGCGCCTGGCAGTTCAAAAATCTTTCGAGCGGGCTTTTAATTTAATTCGTCAGGATGACTTTCAAGGCGCGTTCCTTCGCGGCGTTGCCGAACGTGTCGTAGGCTTTCAGGATGTCATCCAGTGCAAAGTGATGCGTGATGAGCTGTTTCGGTTTCAGTTTGCCGGCCATGACGGTCTTGAGCAGCAGCGGCGTGGTCACCGCGTCCACGAGCCGCGTCGTGATGGTGATGTTATGCGACCAGAGTTTTTCGAGGCGCAAGGTCACGCTCGCACCATGCACGCCAATGTTGGCGATGTGGCCGCCGGGGCCGACGATGTGCTGGCACATTTCAAACGTGGGCGCAATGCCGACGGCTTCGATGGCGACATCCACGCCCTTGCCATCCGTCATGGCCATGACTTTTTCGACGGCCTTGCCATCGGTGTCGCAGAAGGTGGTCTTGGTCACGCGCACCCCGGCGTCGGTCGCCTCGCGCAGCGCGGGCTTGGACATTTCTTCCAACTGTTTTTTCCCCGGACCGCGATAGACGAGGGCTTTCATGGAGCTAAAACTTCTGCGATGACTTTTTTGAAAGAGTTTTCTCCCGGCGGCGTGAAGCCGGCCACCCGTTCGGGATGCGAATCATGTGCAGGACTTTTCTCGACGGCTTCCTTGGTTAAATTTACGAACACCGTGGAGTCCGGATAACTGATCCGGTCCACGTTGAGTGTCGGTATCTGCACCTCTTTGCCGGTGAACCGGTGGCCGGTTTTGATGACCAGTTGACGAATCGCCCAGCTCTGGTCGTCCATCAGAAAATCACAGACATGGCCGACGATGCCATCGGTGGCCTGAAGATGGTAGCCGGTCACGGCCTGGGCGCTGCGCAGATGAGCTTCGGTTGGTTCGGGTTTCGGGCCGGTCGCCGCCGGTGATTTGCCCGGATAAAATTTTGGAGGCGTTTCCAAAACCGGAAAGCTCCTCATGCCGCCCCACAACCCGTCACCCTCCCAGTAATAGGGCCAGCCGTAATAGTGGTGATACTCTTCCTCATACCGGCGCGACACCGGTTTGTGCGTCTCGATCGCCGGACTGTCTGCGATTTGTTTCCGGGTCAGGTTCGCGACCATGTCCTTCCCGTCCTGATAAAGGCCGCCCAAGGCGAGCGGCGAAAGCAGCACCTGCCGGCTCGTCAGCCAGGTTCCCGTGTCCGCCACGACATAACGCACCGCCCAGTTTTGATCGTCAAAATAAAAATCCTTCACCTGGCCGATCTCGCCATCCTTGGCGCCCAGCTTTTCTCCGTAAAGTTGTTTGAGGCTTTGCAACATAATGTGTCTTTCGTTTGGACTGCATGAACCGCGTGATTCAAATTTTGCCCAGCAAAACCAGGACGATCAGAATGATCAAAAGCACGCCCAGCCCGCCGCTGGGGTAATAACCCCAATTCCGGCTGTGCGGCCAGGTGGGAAATGCGCCGATCAACATGAGGATGAGCAGCACCAGTAAAATAGTTCCTAACATAATGTTCCTTTCAGGTGTGAATGTGTTTTGCCGGTTTATCTTCCGCCATTGTTCCCGTGATCATCGCGCTGGTCGTCCTTGCGGTTTTGACCCTGTTTCGCACCGGACGGCTTCCAGTTTTTCGGATACTGCCTGGCTATTTCCGCATGGTGATTGGCCGGAGAGTCGTGGAAATCCATCCGCACCGAGGGCGAACGCATCAGCACATCCACCGAGACGCCGCGCGGCGCGGGCCGCGAAACCCAGTTGCGCCCGTCCCGGTAGGCGTATTGATGCCGGCTCACGCTGTAATAGCATCCATATTCTGGGTAATAAACATAGTCGTCCTGCACCACGAACACCGGCGCTTCCACGCCGACGCTGGCGCGCGGCCCGTCCACATAACCCACGCATCCGGTCAGCGTGGTCAGGAGCGCAGCGCTTAATACGAGGCTAAATTTGTTGGTTTGGAAGAAGAGATTTTTGACATTCATGGAATGAGAATAATCCCACAAGAGGTCAGGCTGCTATGGGGTGTAACCCTACCGTGGAGGCTGCGGGACAGCACCGGGGGATTTTAACCCCCGATGAACGCGGATTGACGCTGCCGGATTTCCCGCGCACACTCGCCGCATCATGGCGGATGTGGCAGCGGTCCATCGCCGAGAGCAGCAACACGGCGACGGTGAAGAAAAACCAGAACCACGGCAGCCGGTCACGCTGTCAGCCGCACGGAAAGTTTCAGCCACCGCGTGAAGGAAAAGTTGCTGCCCCGTTTATTGACTACATGAGGCCGCGCATAAGCCCTTCAGAGATTTTGCCTCATTTTTTGAATAGCACGGGATACGAATTCAATCCGCTGGTGAAAAACTGTCGCCCGCATTTAAGACAGTGCTTCAGCCCCTCCACCGGCGGCGGGGATTTCAGGGCAAAATAATCCGACGGAGCTGCGCAATAGGGGCAAATGACATAGTCACCAATTTTTGTATCCATCAAATTCTGCTGTTCCATGGAGAGGTTTGCCTGTTGTAGTTTCTTAATCTGCGAGTTGTATTCTCGCAACTGATTGCGGAACCGACGATATACATAAAACGAAATTAGAGCCGGCAGCCCCAAGAAAACAAAAAGGCCTATGCCGCCAACCACATCGTCGGAGTCATGCGGTTCTGCAAAAACTCCAATACATAAGAAACATCCGGACAAACACGCCAGCGCAATGAAGAAAAAAAGCGCGATATACTTTATTATTTTTTTCCCCGGCACTTGCTCCTGGAGATCAGTGATTCTGTAAGCGTTGTTGGCAATACGTTCCGCAAAATAATCGGGATCATGCTCCGCCATCCTGACCATTTTGGGAGATGGCGGCTTGATATTCGCGGCGTCCAGTTCAAAGGTGGCCTGACCTTGTATATTGACATTGCTTTGAACAAATGTCTGGCTGGGCTGTTCGGGCGCAAAAATAAACTTGTTGCCGCATCTCAAACAAGACCACTTATTTTCGTCGTATTCTGTGGCTTGGCCGCCGCATTTCGGACAAGCCATGTTGACGATCATAGTATTCCTTTTATTCGCTGTTAAACTTACCGAGACTTTTCATCCTACGATAACTTCTTTGCCCTCTGATTAAGGGTCTCTACCAAAGGCTGAATTCCAGATTTCATAAATCGCTTTGTTTTGTTCTCGATTAAAATTCCCCAAATAATAGCCAACAGCCAGACGGGAGGAATTAAAATGCAAATGAAAAAACTCAAGGTCCAAAATAGAGAATGCAGCTTGACAATGTCATACACAACGTCATTCCTAATGAATTGTTCACCTGTCGTATGATTAACAAGAATAAAATAATCCCCATTCTCCTGATGTTTACGAATGGCCCGCACAACAGATACCAGTTGATTTTCCCATAATTGAACATCCGAATTCCGCAATCGAAAATTCTGTTCCTGCTGGTTCCGGGGGTCCACCAATCGGTATGTGTCAATCACGGTAGTGCTTGAGCTGATTCCACCTTGAACAGTATTCCCAACGGTGCTAATTGAGCCACTCACGGATGTGATGCTTCGCGTTACCGAGCCTCGGATATAACCCGTGAACGAATAAATTCTCCAGCTCTTCCACGGGCCTTCAAACCGGGGCGGAAAATCAGAAGTCATTCTGATTGGCTTAAGCGCTCGAAGAATCCTAAATATCCACAGAATGCTGAAAATTGCACAAAGCGCCAGATAGGTGCGCACATATGTATTAAAGGATTCGAGTTCCGATGGAGTCATACCGAGTCGGGCTGCTTTTTCGTCTTGTTTTTTTGATTGCAACTCGGCTGCATTGATTTGCGCTAGCTCCTTGGATTCCTCGGTTTCCTTTTGCGCGTAGGCTTCCTCGGTTTTCCTTTCTTCGCTGACATGCTTTTGCGCGCTGGCTTCGAGGCTAGAGATCATCGGTTTGATTTCATCCAGCGCGGCTTCTGTAAAATAGCGTTTCAAGAACGGCTGAACAAAGGATGGATCGGCTTGTAATTGGAGCGATTCCGCCATTATTTCATCACGATGCCCGTTCCAGTCGGGAAGCGCGTGGTCGTATGCACCATTGAGTTCCTGTTCGCGCGCCGGCCATGGAATTTGTCCTGTGCCATCAGCAGCCACATTGACGAGGGCGATCAGCAGGACAAAAGCGGCGTGCTGGCGCGCCGCCGTATCCAGATCGTTCTTTCCCTTCATGTCCGTTAGAACTTGGGCGGCGGCAGGCATTTGAGGCCAGAACAAGTATTCGCCATTGTGCAGGGGATAGGCGTTGGCCTGGATTGACCAGAACAGGACGGCAAAGGTCGCGGCTTGGGCGATTGTTTTTAGCGACGTCGAGCGACGGCAGGGATTTTCACGTTTGTTCACGGAACTGGTCTCGTGGTTCATTGGTTTTGCCGTGTTTTCACTACCAACATTGTTTTCTTGAAAAAGACGAGTGTCAACAGCGTTTGTCGAATTGTCCCGTTGCCGCCCTATTGCTTAAGGCGGAAGAACGCAGCATTGCCGTTCGGTGTGCTGGTGAACACATAATTGGTGTCGACAACGGTTATCCCGCTCGTGACATCGCTCCAGATTCCAGAGGATAGATTGGTGGTGGATTGCAAAATATAACCTGCGGCGTTCGTCGGCCAAGACAGAAGGATTTGATTGCCGGACGTGGTGATCCCCATCGCCGGCTGGGGCATGATTTGCAACACCAACGACTGTGTGGCTGTTGCGGATAATGCGTCGGTCACCTGCACAGTGAAATTGAATGTTCCGTAGGTCATAGGTGTTCCGGAAAGCACACCGTTGGCCGCCAAGGTCAATCCCCGTGGCAATGCGCCCAAACTGGTTGTCCAAGTGTAAGGTGTCTTCCCGCCGCTGGCACTCAACGTCTGACTATAAGCTATCCCGTTCGTCCCATTGGGCAGCGAGGACGTGCTCACCACCAGTGACCCGCTGGCCGGCCCCGACCCCAATGTCAGCCGGAAAACGGTCCCGCCCGGGCCGTGGTCATAAGAAAATACGCCTCCGCCTCCGCCTTCACCGTTGTTCTGAGTCGTGCCATAGAAACTGCCGTCGCTGCCCTGCACCAGCCCGGCAACGGGATTCCCGCCATCATCGCCGCCGGTGAAAGAATATAAAGTGGTCAGCACCCCTTTGGTGCTGATTCTGAACACGGTGCCAGCGCCTCCGCTCCAACCATTTTTCGAGCCGCCGATGGAAGTCGTGCCATAGAAATAGCCGTCGCTGCCCTGCACCAGCCCAGCAAATGGAGCCGCGCCATCAGCGCCGCCGGTGAAGGAATACAAATACGTCAGCGCCCCATTGGTGCTGATTTTGAACACGGTGCCACCGTCGTTTGTTCCGCCGGTGGAAGTCGTGCCATAGAAATAACCGTCGCTGCCTTCCACCAGCCCGGCCTCGGGATTCCCGCCATCATAGTTGCGGCCAGTGAAGGAATACAAACTGGTCAGTGTCCCAGTGGCGCTGATTTTGAACACGGTGCCAAAGCCATTGGTGCCGCCGCCAGAGGTTGTGCCATAGAAATTGCCGTCGCTGCCTTGCACCAGCGCGGCAACTGGAATTGCGCCATCGCTGCCGCTGAACTTATAAACCCAAGCCAGCGTCCCAGTGGCGCTGATTTTGAACACGGTGCCCATTAGCGTCGTGCCATAGAAATAGCCGTCGCTGCCCTGCACCAGCCCGGCCCAGGGAGACGAGCCATCATTGGAGCCGGTGAAAGAATACAAAGTGGTCAGCACACCATTGGCGCTGATTTTGAACACGGTGCCACCGCCATTGGTGCCGCCCATGACAGTTGTGCCATAGAAATTGCCATCGCTGCCCTGCACCAGCGCGGCCTTGGACCTTCCGCCATCACCGCCATCATGTCCGGTGAAGGAATGCAAACTGGCGAACGCCCCATTGGTGTTGATTTTAAAAACTGTGCCATAAGTTTGGGGGTCGGAGCCGGAATCGCCGCCGTAAGTCGTGCCATAGAAATAGCCGTAGCTGCCCTGCACCAGCGCGGCCTCGGGACTTGCGCCATCAATGGTGCCGGTGAACGAATACATCCAGGCCAGCGTCCCGGTGGCGCTG
>DATCBW010000236.1:0-11417 GCA_036511615.1 Verrucomicrobiia bacterium
GTCGTTTTCGACTCCTGACTCCTTGCTTCTTGCTTCTTGCTTCTGTTGTTCATTCCACGTTTTGCACTTGCTCGCGAAACCGTTCCAATTCTGTTTTCAGCGTCACGACCTCGCGCGAGATGATCGCGTCGTTCGCCTTTGAGCCGATGGTGTTGATCTCGCGGTTCATTTCCTGCGCCAGAAAATCCAGCGTGCGTCCGACCGGCTCTTTCGATTTTCGGCAATCTTCAAATTGCTTGAAATGACTTTGCAACCGCGTCAATTCCTCCGAAATGTCCGAGCGGTCGGCGAACAAAACAATTTCCTTCAACAACCGCTCGTCATCCGGCGCAATGTTTTCAATGCCTGCGCTTTTGATGCGTGTCAGTAAATTCTGCCGGTAATTCTCCGCCGTCTGCGGCGACTGCTTCTGAATTTTTTCAACCGCCGCTCGCATGATTCCAATCCGCGCCGTCAAATCCTCCGCCAGATGCGCGCCCTCGCGTTCGCGCATTTTCATGAGCGCCGCCAGCGCCGGTTTCAACGCCTTTTCCACGACGGGCCAGATATGGGCTGCATCCACCAGTTCTTCATCGCTCTGAAAAACGCCCGGCGCGCGCAAAATCTGGTCCAGCGAAACTTCGCCGGAAATTTTCAGCGACTTCGCCAGCCGCGCCAGTTCTGTGGCGTAGGATTTGGCGAGCGGCAGGTTGATGTGCGCGCGCGCCGACGACTGGCCGTCCGCCGCGTGGATGCCGATGCGCGCCGTCACGCGCCCGCGCGCGACCTGCACGTTGATGGCGTCGCGCACCTGCGCTTCGAGCATCTCCAGCTCGCGCGGGAGGTTCACGGAAATTTCCGACTGCCGGCGGTTGACCGCGCCCAGCTCGACGGTGATCTTGAAACCGTCCCGCGCGCATTCGCCGCGACCGTAACCCGTCATGGATTTCATCCCGCGCAGTGTGCGAAAATTCCCCGCCGCAAGCGAATAAATTTTCAAAACGCGCACACCGTATGGAATAAAATCAATCTGGACGCAGTGAAAGTAAAAGTTTAGCGTTCAAAAATATGAAAACAATCATCGCATTGCTGCTAGCAAGTTGCGTTATTTCGCTCGCACAAACAATCACCGACAATTCTGCTCTTGATACGACACAGCAGCTATTGAATGCAGCAGTGTCCAATGATGTTGAAACCGTCAAGTCGTTGTTGAACAAAGGAGTTGACGTAAATGCGAAAAACTACATAGGCATGACAGCGCTAATGCGGGCAGCAGCCCGAGGTCAAACGAATATGGTCGAGTTTTTGTTGGACAGCGGTGCTGACATCAATGCGAAAGATAAATGGGGCGATACAGCTTTATTGTGTGTGTCCCAGTATAATTTAAATGAGGACACCGGATTGCCTAGGATGCTCACGACTGATGACGAAATAATCGAAATAAAAATATACAAACTTTTGTTGGATAAGGGCGCTGACATCAATACAAGAAATAATTCGGGCGATACGGCTCTGATTGGCGGGGTCGTAGAGTCAGGCGGAACGGATACGGTTAAATTTTTATTGAGCAGGGGTGCTGATATCAACGTGAAAGATCAAGACGGCTCAACTGCATTGCAATTGGCGATAGGTGAAGGGAATGCGGCCATCGCGCAACTTCTCCAACCTGTCAATGCGTTGGTTGCATCAGGAACAAACACTGACAGTTCTGGTTATGTGACCAATGAGGCGTTGCTAACTCCTTTCACGCTGACCAATTCAGCGGGCGATGTTTTCACCAACGCCGTGCTGGTGAAGTTGACAGCGAACAAATTTATTTACAAAACTCCGGGTGGCGGCGGAATGCTGCCCTTGGCTTCGCTCTCAAAAGATTTGCGGAAAAAATTTGGTTATGACCCGCAGGCCGTGCAAGCCGCCGACGAGGCTGAACAAGAGAAGAAAGCGCGACAGCAGGAGATTGTCCAGCAACAACGAGAAATTGCAGTTCAGCAGGCAAACGTGAAAGTGCAGAGTCAATCGGCAGTTTCGGATATTTCTCGTTCCATAAGAGCGTTTGCAGAAAAAGAATTTCCCGATGACTACAATATGCAAGAATTTGTAATCAATCAGCAAACCGAGGCTTACAATTGGGTGGTTACCGCATCATCCGCCACAGGTGTTCCGCAAGGAGTGTTTGAACAAATTAAAGCCAAGGCTGCCGAGGAGTTTCCCGACGACTTCAATATGCAAAAATTTGTAATCAATCAGCAAGTTAAGGCTTATACCGATTTGCACTGAATTTCTTCGTAGATAAAATCTACCCCATGCCGCCATTATTCATTGCCCCTTCAGTTTCGCCTTAAATTTTCAGCGCAAAAAATTTAATGCGAAACACACGAACCGCGCGAAAAATCCCGTTCGCGTCTTTGGCGTATTTCGCATTGCCCGCTTAATTTTTCACCCGCAGCAAGCATGAGCCTTGTCGTCCCGGCTGCCACGCGGTTTTGAAAGAACCTCAAATGACTTGAAAATTTTGCGCTTTGGCATTGCTTTGCCGTGCCTGGCGGCAAAGACTCTGTCAATCTTTAACCGTTATGTTGCTCACCAAAGATGAACTGCGCAGCCTCGTCGAACTGACCCATCAATCGCCGCACACGTTGCTCGGCATGCAACCGCTTGGCGACCAGTCCGGTCTCGTCGTCCGCGCCCTGCTGCCGGACGCCGCCAAGGTGGAAATCCAGCCGACGCACGAAAAGGACAAGCCGAAGCTTGAACTGAAGCGGATTCCCAAGACGGATGTTTTTGAAGGCGTCACCAATCTGGCCAATGCCGTATATGCCTACGATCTGGTCATCACGGACAAGGCCGGCCATACTCGCCGCACGCGTGATGCGTATTCTTTTCTGCCGACGCTCGGCGAGGCGGATTTGTTTTTGTTCGGCAAAGGCGACGAGCGGAAAATTTTCGACAAGCTCGGCGCGCAGTTGCGGACGATTGACGGCGTTCACGGCACGAGCTTTGCAGTCTGGGCGCCGAATGCGCAGCGCGTCAGCGTCGTCGGCGATTTCAACAATTGGGACGGACGTTTTCATGCGATGCGGCTGCTCGGCGCTTCCGGCGTCTGGGAAATTTTCATTCCCGGCGTCGGCGTTGGCGCGCTCTACAAATTTGAAATCCGCGACGCGCACGGCGTCATCAAACTGAACACCGACCCGTTTGGATTTTTCTTCGAGGTTGCGCCCAAACAGGCGGCCATCGTCTGGGACACGAAAAAATTCAAGTGGACCGACGAAGCCTGGCTCAAGAAACGCCGCGAACGCGATCCGCTGCGTTCGCCGATGAGCGTCTATGAAATGCACGTCGGCTCGTGGCAGAAAAAAACGGCGACCGAATCGTGGAGCTACCGCGAACTGGCCAAGCCGCTGGTCGAATACGTCACGCGCCTCGGCTTCACGCACATCGAATTCATGCCGGTGGCGGAACACGCGTTCTATCCGTCGTGGGGCTATCAGGTCACCGGCTTTTTCGCGCCGACCAGCCGCTTCGGCACGCCGGAAGATTTTCAATTTCTCGTCAACGCGCTGCACGAAGCCGGCATTGGCGTGGTTGTGGACTGGGTGCCGGCGCATTTTCCGCGCGACACCTGGGCGCTCGCAAAGTTCGACGGCACGGCACTGTTCGAGCATGAAGACCCGCGCAAAGGCGCGCATCAGGACTGGGGCACGTTGATTTTTAATTTTGGCCGCAACGAAGTTTCCAATTTTCTCGTCGCCAACGCGCTGTTTTGGTGCGAACGCTTTCACATTGACGGCCTGCGCGTGGACGCCGTCGCCTCGATGCTTTACCTCGACTACTCGCGCAAGGAAGGCCAATGGATTCCGAACCAGTTCGGCGGACGCGAAAATCTCGAGGCGATCGAATTCCTGAAAAAATTCAACCATATCACGCACACGGAATTTCCCGGCGTGATGACCATCGCGGAGGAATCCACCGCCTGGCCGCAGGTGACGCGCCCGCCTTATATCGGCGGCCTAGGTTTCTCCTTCAAGTGGAACATGGGCTGGATGCACGACACCCTCGGCTATTTCATGCGCGAGCCGGTGCATCGCAAGTATCATCAGAACGATCTCACGTTCGCGATGCTCTATCATCACAACGAAAATTTCGTGCTGCCGCTCTCGCACGACGAGGTGGTTCATGGCAAAGGCTCGCTCATCGGCCGGATGCCCGGCGACGACTGGCAGAAATTTGCAAACCTGCGCACGCTGCTCGCGTATCAATGGCTGTTCCCCGGCAAAAAACTGCTGTTCATGGGCGGCGAAATCGGCCAGCGCGCCGAGTGGAACGAAAACGCCCAGCTCGACTGGTGGCTGCTCGACGCCGGCCCGTTCCATCGCGGCGCGCAAAAATTCGTCGCGGACATGAACCAGCTTTACAAACATTCGCCCGCGTTGTGGCTGGCGGATTACGACCACGCCGGCTTCAACTGGATTGACTGCACCGACCGCGAGAACAGCGTGCTGTCTTTTCTGCGCCAGACGGCGGACGGGAAAAATCACACCGTTGTCATCCTGAACCTCACGCCGGTGCCGCGTCCGAACTATCGCATCGGCCTGCCGCGCGGCGGAAAATGGAAGGAAGTCCTGAACAGTGACGCGGCGGCCTACGGCGGCAGCAACCAGGGAAACTACGGCGGCGTCACAGCGGAACATCACCCGTGTCACGGCCAGCAACACTCGGCGGCATTCATGCTGCCGCCGTTGAGCGCGACGGTGTTTCAGGCGGAATAATTCAAATTGAGAACAATGGCGGCAACGGGGAAATGATGAAGGGGAAATTTATCGGAGGCGTGCTTTTTATTTGAACGAAGCCGCGTCGTCCATCATGGTTGCCACGTGACAGCAACAACCGTCATCGAAGAAATTGAACAGATGCCGCCTGAAGAACAATCGCGCGTCATCCAGTATGCCATCGAACTCGCGCGCAAACGCCAGCTCAGTGGAAAAGAATTGGCCGTTCTCGCGCAGCGCATGGTTGAATCCGAAGACCCGGACGAAGTTGAAAAATTAAAATCCGCCCTCACTCGCGGCTTTTACGGCGACTAGCCATGCCTCGCATCCGGCGCAGCAATCTTCCGCGACCGCTGTATGCGCATTTGCTGGAGCGCGTCAAATCCCGAAACATTTCCGCCGGGCAGTTCGGTTTGTTCGCCGATTGGATCGCAACGCAACCCGAAGTGCCGGAGGGAAAATGATTCAAGAAATTTTCCGGCCTGACCGTTTGCGGCGAAGGCGAACTCGTCAAAACCTTTTTGCAGTTGGGGCAAATCGCCACGGGCGAAGAACTGAATTGAATGACGAATGGAAAAACAAATTTGCGCAGCTCACAGCTCGAACCAAATTTTCAATGCGGCATTCAATTTTACCAAATCAGATTCGCGCAACTGGCCGAGTTGTTTCCTGACCAGATTTCCAGTCGCTGAAGCGATCGCGCGTTTGGCGAATGATGGATGAATCAGTCCCGCCTCGCGCCAGAATTGGATGGTGAATTCGCCCGGACGCAACCCGTCGCCCACAGAAGTCACCGCCACCACGAGCAAATCGTCCGACGGATAATCCGGGTTGACCACGACGGCGGGACGGATTTTTGCGGAGGATTGATCCGAAAATGGAAACGGCAGGAGGACGATGGCGCCGCGTTTATAGCCGGTCATAATCCGCGTCCAGTGGATTGTCCCAGATTTTTTGGAAAGCCGGTTCAGACAGGCGCGCGCAGCCGTCGGCCAGGCCGTCATCGTCCGCGTCCGGTGCGATGACCGTGACCTTGTCGTTGCGCTTCAACCGCGCCGGTTCATCCAGCACGATAAACCGTCCGTCAAAATGCGCGTTCAATGTTTGCACGGTTCAACCCTAATTTCCGCAGTGACTTTTATCAAGCGGTAAAACCAAAGCGTCAGCGGGGAAATGATGAAGGAAGAACGGCGAATGGAAAAACAAATTTGCGCGGCGGCTGGCGACTGTCGTTTCAATTTTTTGTTCGCAAATCCAAATCGAAGTTGTAAATTGACCGCCATGAGCGTGGAACAAATCGAAAAGACCCTATTGCAACTGCCGCGCGAGGAACGCCGCCAGTTTGCCGACTGGTTTTACGCGCATGAGAGCGAAATTCTCAATCCGCAGGATGAAGCCTACATTCATCCAGCCGTAAAATCTGAAATTCTTCGCCGCCGCGATGAAACCATTGCCCATCCTGAATTGCTTGAACCGTGGGACGGCCTCGACAAAATCCGCGAACGCCTGAATGAAATTCGCCGTCAAAAAGCGTCGGCTCGCTGACGACGACGCCCTGGCTGCGGCGGTCTGGTATGACGCACAACTGCCGGGATTGGGCGGCGACTTTCTGGATGAAGCGGAGGCCGCAATTTCATCTCTGGCTCAAAACGCTTTGCTTCACTCCGTCCGTTTCGCCGATGTCCGCTGCCTCCGCCTGCGCCGGTTCAAGGGTTATGGCGTTTATTATTTGTCAAGGAAAACGAAGTCTGGGTGCTGGCCGCCCTGCACGGCGCGCGCGAAGTCGAGAAACTTGTTTTGGGAAGAAAAACCAACCGCTAACTGCCGGGGAAATGATGAAGGAAGAATGGCGAATCGAAAAACAAATTCAACGCGCGTAATAAATTTCACCGGCGAAGTTCGCGCGGATGATCTTGCGCGCCATGCAGGATGCGAAAGACGATAATGTCGCGGCCAACGATGCGGAAAAAGATTTTGTAAGGAAAACGGTGCGTGAGGACGCGGCGAAAACCACGATAGTAAAGCGGGAAGTGTTCGGGATCGGCTTCCAATCGCAAAAGCGCTTCGGCGTGGTCGGCGAGAAATTCATCGCCGAGACCGGCGCATCGTTCTTCATACCAGTCGTGCGCGTTACGAAGGTCGGCCTTGGCTTGTGACCGGATGGTGACGATCCAATTCACCGAGCTTTGCGGATTTCGCTGAAGACGTTGCGCCACGGTTCGCCGGGGCTGGGGTCGCGCTCGAATTCCGCGAACGCCTCGTCGAGCGCCTGTCGTTCGGCGGCATTTGGCGCGCTGCCATCCAATAAATCGGCTTCGTGAAGTTCGGCCAGCCGCGCGAAAAGTTGGGAGCGGTCGCTGACGGTCAGCTTGGGCAGTTCTTCAAGGATTTGAGCTTTGCTCATGGCAAAAGAATTTAACGCAGTAGAAATTTTCCGCAAGCGCGGCGTCAGCGGGGAAATGATGAAGGAAGAATGGCGAATGGAAAAACAAATTTGCGCGGCGGCTGGTGAATAATTTAGACTCGACAAAATTTTGTGCGTGTAGATGATTTCAAAAAATATGAACAAAACATTACGTTTCGTTTTAGGTTTGGTCGGTCTTGCATTCGTTTTGTTTTTAATCGGCGGTTATGTGAGTTACTCACATAAAGTTGCAGAATCTCAATCTGTCGTGAACGTAATAAATCAAGGTGCGAATGCAGCAAGACATTCCACACAAATTCGATATTTGGTAACAGGAAAATCCCTAACGAATTTTTTAGCTAGTCAATATATTGGAGAATTGCAAAAAATTGACACGTCGGCTTGCCCCAAAAAATTTCAATTGGCTTGGCTCAATTACGTTCAAGCTTGGGAAGCGCAAGCACAACAAACTCCTGGCAGAAGATTTGCCGAAGCATATCTTGAGGCAGTTGGAGTTATGACTCATTCATCTTCTTTGGAAAAAGTCGGAACAAGAGGGATTGAAGTGGCTGATGCAACAACTCGCGCGTGGCAGAATGTTGAGATGGTTGCATTGGAATATGACGTGCGAATGAAATACCAATAGCTTTTGTGTGAGCTATCATTTTTTCAAAAGCTCAAGTAAGTATAAGCCTTCAACCCGCGTTCGTAATCGTCCAGCAGGCGCATGGCTTCGCTGGGCTTCATGCGGTCGGACTTGATGGCTTCTTCCATCTGCGCCTTCATCTGGCGTTTGAGTTCATTCTCGTCGTATTGCACGGCGGTGAGCGAATGGATGACGGTGTCGCCCTCGATGACTTCCTCGATGTAATAGCCGGTCGGCTCGTCGGGTTCGAGGAAGACGTGGACTTCGTTCACGCGGCCAAACAGATTGTGCAGGTCGCCCATGATGTCCTGATACGCGCCCATCAGAAAGAATCCGAGGTGGTAAGGCTCCGGCTTGCCGTTGCCGTTGGAATTCAATTCATGCAGCGGCAGCGTGTCGCGCACGTCGCGCAGGTCAATGAACTTGTTCACTTGTCCATCAGAATCGCAGGTGATGTCAACGAGCGTCGCCTCGCGCGTGGGTTTTTCATTGAGCCGGCTGACGGGCATGATGGGAAATAATTGTCCGAGCGCCCAATGATCGAGCAGCGATTGGAAGACGGAAAAATTGCAGAGATACTGGTCGGCGAGCGTGTCTTCGAGCTTGCGGATTTCTTCCGGCACATAGGCATGGCCTTTGAAACTTTCGACAACCTCGCGGCTGATTTCCCAGTAAAGATTTTCAATCCGCGCCTTGTCCGGCAAGTCCAGCAGGCCGAGCGCGAACATCTGCTGCGCGTCTTCCTTGCGTTCCTGCGCGTCGTGAAACGCCTCGAGCTTGTTCGCCTTCGAGAGATTTTTTTTGATGTCGAGCAGCTCCTTCACGAGCGCGTGTTCGCTGTCGCCGTATTTGAAGGCGTCGCCCGGCCGGATTTTTTCAATCGCGCCAAAAACTTCCACGATGAGAACGCTGTGATGCGCGACGATGGCGCGGCCGCTTTCGCTGATGATGGTCGGATGCGGGACTTTCTCCGCGTTGCAAACGTCGGCGATGTAATAAACGATGTCGTTGGTGTATTCCTGCAACGAGTAGTTTGTCGAAGAATCGAACGCGCTGCGCGAGCCGTCATAATCCACGCCGAGTCCGCCGCCGACATCCACAAATTCAATCGGGAAACCCATCTTGTTCAGCTTCGCGTAAAAACGCGCCGCTTCCTGCACGGCTTTTTTCACCGTCAAAATGTCCGGCACCTGCGAGCCGATGTGAAAATGCAGCAGCTTCAAACAGTGGCCGAGATTTTCCGCCTTCAACATTTCCGTCGCGGTCAAAAGTTCCACCGTGCTCAAACCAAACTTCGCATTTTCACCGCCGCTCTCGGCCCATTTGCCCGCGCCCTTGCTCAACAACCGCGCGCGGATGCCGATCTGCGGCTCCACGCCGAGCTGTTTTGAAACGGTGATGATCTGCCGCAGTTCCTCCAGCTTCTCGACGACCATGATTACTTTCTTGCCGAGCTTGATGCCGAGCAGCGCCATCTTGATGAATTCGCAATCCTTGTAGCCGTTGCAGACGATGAGGCAGCCCATTTGATTTTGCAGCGCGAGGCCGGCGAACAATTCCGGCTTGCTGCCGACTTCGAGGCCGAAGTCAAAAGGCTTTCCCGCATCGAGAATTTCCTCCACGACTTCGCGGAGCTGGTTCACCTTGATCGGGAACACGCCACGATATTTTCCCTGATAGTTGAATTCCGCGATGGAATTGAGAAACGCCTTGTTGATGGCTTCGACACGGTGCCGCAAAATATCCTGAAAGCGGATGAGCAAAGGAAATTTCAGGCCGCGGCCTTTCGCCTCCTCGATCACGTCGGTGAGATCCACGGTCGCGCCCGCGTCCTGCAAGGGTTTGGCGACGACGTGGCCGGCATCGTTGATGTCAAAATACTTCGCGCCCCAGCGGGTGATGTTGTAAAGCGCGCGGGCAGAATCAATGTTCCACGGTGGCGCGGCGTCGTTCAGATTGCTCATCTCAATGGTTCTATCAAGCGAACTATAAAAATTCCGGCGCAGAAAGCAACAAGCACGTTGAAAAATTCAGCGATAACAAAGAGTGCCCCAAAAAACTCACCAGTCCACGATGCAATTCGTTTTGGTGAATTGCGAACTCCTCGGCGTGTATTGTTGAAACTCCACCTCGGTGCCGTCCGGATCCTTGCACCAGCATTGCCAGGTTTCGTCGCAACCCAGTTTCTTTGGCGTCACCTCCACGCCGCGCTTGATCAGCGCGTCACGCAGCACATCAATATCCTCCACCTCGAGGCAGACATGATGTATCCGCTGGTGGCGGACTTCCAGATCCGCACCGGCCATGAATACCTCAATAAATTGCCCCGGGCTGACTTGCAGATAAAACCCGAACAACTTTCCATCCTTAAAAAAATCAAAATGCCGCCGCAATCCCAGCGCGACACAGTAAAAATCCAGGCTGCGATCCAGGTCTTTTGAAAAAATGCAGATATGCGCGAGCGCCTTGATCATGTTTGTTTTTGAATGGATTATGAAATTCCGCCCCGGAACGCAATCATCGCGTTGAAAAAATCTGCAACCGGCCTGCGTATTTCCCGGTTTGATTTTGTGATGAAACAGCGCAAGAATGTTCCCGTTGCATGACCAGTCCCGCCTCCAATCGTCCCGTGCCCCCGCGCCGGAGAATTCCACGCTCGTTCAAGGACCTCACGCCGTCGAAACATTTCAACCCGCGCACGTTTTTTCAGGAGTTGATTTTGAAAGGCTGGTTCACGCCGCGCCATGGCGAATACCGGCGTCCGATTTATCCCCGCCTCAAGCACGGCCAGATCGCCATCACCTGGATCGGCCACGCGTCGTTTTTGATCCAGTTCAACGATTTGAACGTGCTGGTGGACCCGAACTTTGCGAACTGGCTTTTTCTCCTCAAACGCATCAAGCGCGCCGGCCTGAAAATCCGCGACCTGCCGCCGATTGACCTGATCCTGCTGACGCACGCACACTTCGACCATTTTCACAAGCCGACGCTGCGCCGGCTGCCGCAGCCGAAGATCGGCATCATGCCGTGGGGTGTCGGCGACCTTGCGCGCAACCTCGGTTTCGCGCGCGTCGTGGAACTGGACTGGTGGGAAAGTTTTTCGCACAAGGACTGGAAGGTGACGTTCACGCCGAGCAAACATTGGGGCGCGCGGACGCTGCACGACCAGCATCGCGGCTACGGCGGCTTCGTGCTGGAGCATCAGAGCCGGAAAATTTACCACTGCGGCGACAGCGCGTATTTCGACGGTTTCAAGGAGATCGGCGAAAAGTTGCGCCCGGAGATCGCGTTGCTGCCCATCGGCGCGTATCACCCCGAAACCTTTCGCAAAGTTCACATGGGACCGGACGAGGCGATGAAGGCGTTCAAGGAGCTCGGCGCGAAATGGTTTGTGCCGATGCACTATGGAACTTTCAAACTGTCGTTCGAGGATTTGGACGAGCCATTGCGCTGGCTTTTGGAAATGGCGCTGGAACAAAATCTGACGAGGCAAATAAAAATACTCGACGAAGGCGTGCCGGCGGTGTTTTGAGCCGGCAAAGCCGGTGCCGCAATTCATTTTCATTCCCGCCGCCTGCAAAATTTCCTATCCTGCATTTGTGTCAAATTTAATCGCCAT
>DATCBW010000237.1:0-17251 GCA_036511615.1 Verrucomicrobiia bacterium
GGAAAATTCTTGCATGGAAAATTACTTCGCGGCCTTCAACGCCTTTTTGATCGCGGCGATGACCTTGCGCTGCACTGAAAGCGGCGTGCCGGCGATGCGCGCGCCCGCTGCCGCCATGTGGCCGCCGCCGCCGAACTGCGCCGCGATTTCGTTCACGTTCACATTGGCGTTTTTCGAGCGCAGGCTGATGCGCGTCAGTTCCGGTTCAATTTCCTCAAACACGCAGGCGACCACGACCGGCTTGATGGCGCGGATGTGGTCAATCAAGCCTTCGGTGTCGTCGCTGTCCGCGCCGGTGCGCGTGAAATCCTCTTTCTTCAGCCAGAACCAGGCGATGCGGTCGTTGTCCGTCAGCCGGAATTTGCTATAAACGTGCTTGAGCAGTTTCGCGCGTGAAACCGGATACGACTGATAAACCTCGTCGCAAATTTTGGCGAGATTCGCGCCGCGCGTGACGAGTTCCGCAGCGGCGTGAAACGTGCCGGGCCGCGTGGTCGCGTATTGAAACGAGCCGGTGTCGGTGGAAATGGCGGTGAACAGCAGATCGGCGACCGGCTTGGTGATCGGCCAGCGCGCGACTTTGAGCAGACGGTAAATGAGTTCGCCGCAGGACGGTTCGCGCGGCGAAACCCAGTTCACGTCGGCATAACGCGTGTTGCTTTCGTGATGGTCAATGTTGATGAAAATTTTCCGTCGCCCGATGCACTCGCCGGCCTGGCCGAGCCGCTCAAAGCTCGCGCAGTCGGTGGCGATGACGCAGTCGAATTTTTGCCCGCGCTTCGGCTTTTCAATCAGCCCGTCGCCGGTGAGAAATTTATATTTCAGCGGAATGGCATCCTGGTTCCAAACGGTGACATGTTTGCCTTCGTTCCGCAACGCGAGCGCAAGGCCGAGTTGCGAGCCGATGCAGTCGCCGTCGGGCCGGACGTGGCCGACAATGCAAAAGGTCTTGTGTTCGCGGATGATTTCGAGGATCCGGTCTATGATTTTCGGATAACTTTTCACGGCTTAAATTTTAATCATTCTCCGCCGGCGAACTTTTTTCCAGCTCCTCGATGATTTGCAGGACACGGTTGCCGCGCACGATGGAATCGTCAATGACGAACTTCAGCGTCGGCGTGAATTTCAGGACGACGGACCGACCGACCAGACCCTGGATGCGGATGCGGTGTTCGTTGAGCAACTGGAGTCCGCGCTTCTGCTGGTCGGGGTTGCCGAGGATGCTGATGAAAACGACGGCGGATTTCAAATCGCCGCCCACGTCCACGTCGTTGACGGAAATCAGACCGGCCTCGTTGACGTGGAACTCGCGGCGGATGGCCTCGCCGATTTCGCGCTTCAAAAGCTCGCGCACGCGCTCATGTCGCAGGTTGTGCATAAATCAAAATGGATTATGGATCATTGGATTGATGTTGCCGGAACCGCTCCTTGTCCCAAAATCCAATCATCCTCATTCATAATTTCGCCGCCACTTTTTCGACTGCGTAACATTCAATCGCGTCGCCGATCTGAAATTCGCCGAAGCCTTCGACGCGGATGCCACATTCCATGCCGGCGCGGACTTCATTCGCCTCGTCCTGAAAACGGCGCAGCGACTGCGTGACGCCTTCGTAAATAACATCCTTGCGCCGGCGCACGCGCACTTTGCCGCGCACGATGCGTCCGCTGCTGACCATGCAGCCGGCGACCGGGATGCCCTTGGACAATTCAAAAATCTGCCGCACTTCCGCCGAGCCGACGACGACATCCTTGGTGTCCGGATCGAGCAGTCCCGCCATCGAATCTTTCACCTGGTCAATCAATTCATAGATGATCGCGTAAAGCTTGATCTGCACGCCGGCGTGCTTCGCCTTTTCAGCGGCGGTGCTGTCGAGCCGCGTGTGGAAACCGAGAATGACTGCTTTCGACGCGGATGCGAGCGCCACGTCGTTTTCCGTGATGGTGCCGACGTCGCTGTGCAGCACTTCGAGCGAGACCTTGTCCGACTCGATTTTTTTGAGCGCCTCGACAATCGCCTCGACCGAACCCTGCGTGTCCGCCTTGACGACGACGCGCAACACCTTGCTCTGCACGGCATCCAGTGATGCAAACAGATTTTCCAGCGTGACCTTCGATCGGCTTTCAAGATCTTCGCTCTTGGCCGCAAACGCGCGTTCCTCGGCGAGGGCGCGGGCGGCTTTTTCGTCGTCCACGGAACTAAATTCCCAGCCGGCTTCCGGCACGCCGTTCAAACCGAGCACGCTCACGGCCACGGACGGCCCGGCTTCCTTCAAGCGCTGCCCTTCCTCGTTGATGAGCGCGCGAACCTTGCCGTAATACTCGCCGCAAATCACCACGTCGCCCAAATGCAGCGTGCCTTTGCGCACCAGCACCGTCGCGGTCGGGCCGCCGGGCGAAACGCCGGACTCGATGACATTGCCCTTCGCGTTGCGGTTCGGATTCGCCTTCAACTCCAGCAAGTCGGCCTGAAGCAAAATCATTTCGAGCAATTTATCAATGCCCTGTTTCGTCAGCGCGGAACATTCGACGAAAATTGTGTCGCCGCCCCAGTCGTCGGGCACCAGCCCCTTGTCCTGCAACTGCTGACGCACTTTTAACGAATTCGCGTTCGGATGATCAATTTTGTTGACCGCGACGAGAATCGGGACGTTCGCCGCCTTGGCGTGCGCGAGCGCTTCCAAAGTTTGCGGCATGACGCCGTCGTTCGCCGCCACAACCAAGACGACGATGTCAGTCACGTTCGCCCCGCGCGCACGCATCGAACTGAACGCCGCGTGACCGGGCGTGTCGAGAAAAGTAATCTGCGCGAGTTCGCCTTTGCGTTCGGGATGCGGCACGGCAATCGTGTAGGCACCGATGTGCTGCGTGATGCCACCGGCTTCGCCCGCCGCGACGTTCGCCTTGCGGATCACGTCGAGCAAAGAAGTTTTGCCGTGATCAACATGTCCCATGATGGTCACGACCGGCGCACGCGGCTTCAAATCCTCCGGCTTGTCATCGGTGTCGAGTTCAACTTTTTTCTCCGACTGGTGAACGACACCTTCGCCCTTGGCGCGTTTTTCAGCTTCAAACTTGTAGCCGTAATGAGCCGCAATCTGCGCGGCGATTTTTTCGTCAATGGACTGGTTGACGGTTGCCATCACCTTCAGCTTCATCAGCTCGGCGATGATCGTGAACGGCTTTTGCTTCAGCGCCTCCGCCAGCGCGCGAACGACAATCGGCGGCTTGATGGTGATGACCTGTGCGTCGGACGGCAGGGAAATTTTCGGTTGCTGCGGCGCGGCGGGTTTGGCCGGTTGTTGTGAACCGGGCTGCGGACGGCCATCGCGTCCGCGTTGAAATGGCTGGCGCGAATCACCGCGCTGCGGCTGACCCGGACGGCCACCACCCGGCTGCGAACGCTGCCCACCGCCACGGTCGCCGCCACGATCACGTTCACCTGGACGCGACGAAGCAGGCCGTGTGGGCAACTGGATGAAACCAACTTTCTCGCCCATCTGCGGCTTTGGCGGCGGAGGCGGAACAACGGGTTTGGGCGCGGGCGGCGGAACCGCTGGCTTGGACGGGTCTTCAACCGGCGGGGCGGTGGATGCAATTTCGCCGTCAGCGACTGTCGCGGGTTCAGGCGCAGGCGGCGCGGGTGGCGGCGCGGTGATGAGGATGATTTTTTCCTCGACCGGTGCGGGCCTGGGTTTTTCCTCAACCGGCGGCGCGGCGAGCCTGGCGGCCAGGGCGGGATCGCCCTTGATCAACTCCTCTTCGAGCCATTCGGCGCTGATTTTATCGAGCGAACTGGAGGGAACTTTGGCGGCGGCAATGCCCAGCTCCTTGGCCTTCGTGAGAATTTCTTTGTTCTCCAGGCCAAGTTTCTTCGCAATGTCGTAAATACGAACGGGCATAAATATTTTTCACCGCCGCCGGCCGAAATGGGCAATTCGCCTTCATGACTCAAATCGCGCAAACAAATTTTTTCCGGCCTGCGCCATAAAATCAATTTTTCGACGGACTGCTGTTTGACGAATCATCGCCATCAAGCCGGATTTTTTTACGTTCCGCCTCGGCGTGCGCCGCTTCCAAAATCGCCGCCGCGTTTTCGCCAACCTGCGGAATGTCCGCGATGTCGCCGGCTTCCGCCGACAATAAATCTTCGAGCCGCGTGACGCCGGCGTGGACGAGCGCGTCAGCCTGCTCGCGGGAAATTCCCGGAATGGCCGCAATCGCCTCGACCGCTTCCGCGACTTTTTCCTCGAAACCCTTGGTGATCACCTGTTCGGCGTCAATGTCCACTTCCCAGCCGAGCAGTTTCGCGGTCAGCCGCGCGTTCTGGCCGCGCTTGCCGATGGCGAGCGACAACTGGTCCTCCGCCACCAAAATTTTCAGGCGCTTGCCTCTTTCATCAAGCTCGATGCTCTTGAGCTTTGCCGGTTCCAGCGCTTTCGTCACAAAAGCCTTGAGGTCGGACGACCACGGAATCACGTCCACTTTTTCATTGTTCAACTCGCGGACGATGTTTTTGACGCGCTGGCCGCGCATTCCGACGCACGCGCCGACCGGGTCCACTTTCGGGTCGCGCGAATAAACCGCCATCTTCGTGCGGAAACCCGGTTCGCGCGCGATGCCTTTGATCTCAATCGTGCCGTCGTTGATTTCCGAAACTTCCAACTGGAACAGCTTGATGATGAAACGCGGATCGGCGCGCGACAAAATGATTTCCGGCCCGTGCGGACCTTCCTGCACGGCCTTGACGTAGCAGCGGATGCGTTCGCCGACCTGGTATTCCTCCGTCGGCACACGCTCCTTGTTCGGCATCAACGCCTCGTATTTTCCCAGATCCAAAATCACGTCCGAACGGTCAAAACGCCGCACCGAACCGCTGACGATGTCGCCCACACGGTCCTTGAACTCGGTGAAAATGAGCGCCTTCTCCGCCTGCCGGACTTTTTGCATCAGAGCTTGTTTCGCGTATTGCGCCGCGATGCGGCCGAAACCGGCGGGCGTCACTTCCTTTTCGATTTCATCGCCCACCTTTGAGTCGGCCTTGAGGCGGCGCGCGTCGAACACCGAAATTTGATCATGCTGCGAAATCACCTTGTCCGCCACAATTAGCTTGGCAAAGGCTTTGATGTCGCCGTTTTTCTGGTCAATTTCCACGCGCATTTCGCGCGCCGGGCCGACGGCTTTCTTGGCAGCCTGCAACAACGCGTCCTGGACGGCAGCCATGAGAGTCTCACGGCTGACGCCTTTTTCACGTTCCCAAAATTCCAGTCCGGCTAAAAAATCTGCATTCATACGCTGATAAACGGCAACCGCTCCGGCGACATCCAGCGAACAAAAAAGTCGGAAAGACCTTTGTCTCCGACTTTCGCACGCTGGCGGGCCAGCAAATTAACCGCTTTGTCCTTGGAAAATAGTGACTCGGGCAACGCACGTCAAGCTCAAAAGCCGCCGGTTCTGTCCCGCTGTCCCGCCACCCGCAACGTGCTTGCGGAATAAATATTCTTTCAAAACCGGTGGAAATTTTGCATAGATAAGTTGGTGAGCGACGAAGGGAAAAAATATATCAAGATTTCGGCGGCTGGATTGATCGTAATGGTCATTTTCGCGGCGGCGGCGCATTGGGGCTGGCTGGGTTACCGGCATTTCAAGGAAACGCGCAATCAGGCGCAGGGGCAGGCCTTTTTTGCCCAGGGCGATTATCGCAACGCCCTGTTGTGTGCGCGGGTGGCGCTGCTGCTCAATTCCAACAACGTCCCGGCCTGCCGCATCATGGCCGAACTCAACGATTCCGCCCATTCACCCGCAGCGCTGGACTGGTGGCGGCGCGTGGCGAAATTATCCCCCAGCATCACGAACCAGCTTGCCCTGGCATCCGCCGGATTGCGTTATCAAAATCCGCCCTATCCGCTGACCACGCAGATTCTAGGCGACCTGTCAGCCACGGCCGGCAAACGTGCCGATTACCACGTTCTTTCTGCGGCACTGGATTTGAGCCTCCACCGCATGGCGGCGGCGGAAGCCGAGTTTGAAACGGCGTGCCAGTTGGAGCCGACCAACCAGTTGTTCCAGATCAACCTCGCCGTTCTCCGCCTTGGCTCGACCAACGCCGCCGCCGTGCTGGACGCGGCCCGCGCCAAATTGAAGCAGTTATCCAACGACCCGAATCTTGGTCCGGCGGCGCTGCGCCCGCTGGTGGCCGACCGTCTGATGCATGACGATGCGGCCGGGGCGCTGAATTATTCCACGGAGTTGCTGACCAATGCACAATGCAGCCTCGCCGACCGGCTGCAGCACCTCGACATTTTGCAGCGGCTCAAAAGCCCCGGACTTTTGCCGCAATTAAAATCTGTGCAACAATCCTCCACCAATGCCGCCGACACGGCGCGCGTGGCTGACTGGATGACGGCCAACGGTCATTCCGCCGGCGCGATTCTCTGGCTGACGAACCTGCCGTCCAGCCTGCAAACGCAGCCGCCGGTGCGGCTGGCCGTGGTGAATTGTTTTCTGGCGCAGACCAACTGGCCGGCGCTCCGCGACTTCACCACCAAGGGCGACTGGGGCGAGATGGAATTTCTGCGGTTCGCCTTTTTGTCCCATGCGTGCGGCAAACTCGGCCAGTCAATGATTGCCCAGAGCAACTGGCACGCGGCCGTCACCGAAGCCGGGCAACGATCCGGTCCGCTGACCACGCTGCTGCAACTCACGGGACAATGGGGCATGAATCAGGAAAAGGATGATTTGCTCTGGATCATTGTCACAAAATATCCCCGGGAACGCGCGGCCTCGAAGGAATTGGAGCGCGACCTTTTCATGGCGGGCAACACGCTCAAATTGAACCAGCTTTGTTCCCAGCTGCTCGCATTTTATCCAGACGATGCCGCGATCAAGAACGATCTCGCCGCCACGTCGTTGCTGCTCAAAACCAATCTGCCGGCGGCCTTCAAACTGGCGCAGGCCGGGTTCGACCAGCTCCCCGGCAATCCTCATGTGGTCTCCACCTACGCCTACGCGCTGCATTTGCAGGGCCGGACGCGTGACGGCGTTGCAGTGCTGGAAAAATTGAAAAGTGAATCGCTGCAAAATCCTTCCACGGCGCTCTATTACGGCGTGCTGTTGTCCGCGCTGGGCGAAAACGGGAAGGCCGCGCCTTTTCTGGCGACGGCGGCGAAAGACGGACAGTTGCTGCCGGAGGAAAAACTATTGCTGGCCCAGGCGCGCAAGGCGGAGTAGGGCGTCCGCGTTTTCAATTTTCAACCTATTCTCCGCAATTGGAGGAATCGTTGAAGCAAGTTTGCGACCATTCCAGCCAGGATAAAGTTGACGCTAAAACTTTGCTTTTCGTTCACCCGGCAGGTGCAGACCGGCCTGAACCCTTTTCAACCGGATGGCCGATTTCTGGAGCGCCGTTTCGGTGCCGGAAGCAGGAATCGGCTGGGGCACTTCATTCCTTTGTCCCGATTCCTTTGTCAAAGACACGATTCAATGATCAAGGCATCGGACAACGGAATGGGGACAAAGGAATGAGGCCGGGATCCCCAACCCAGATTTAATTTGTTCCGCCGCAAGCCACCGTCTCAACTGCGGTTTTTAGGTTCAAAACAAAAACGGCGCGAACTTTCGCTCGCGCCGTCGCCCCAGTTCCTCCGCTGGCTGCTTTTAGAACTTTGAGAACTACTTCTTGCCCTTCTTGGCCGGGCCGGTCGGCACCGTCGCGATGGTCTGCAAAATGCGGCCCGCGATCTTATAGGGGTCGCCCTGCGAATTCGGACGGCGGTCTTCCAAATAGCCGCGATAGCCATTGGGAATGAAGGTTTGCGGCAGACGGACGGAAGCGCCGCGGTTGCCCACGCCGTAGTTGAATTTGTCAATGGACTGCGTTTCATGCAGGCCGGTCAGGCGGAGATGATTGTCCGGGCCATAAACGGCGATGTGCTCGTTCTTGTATTTGTCGAACGCCGCCATGAGCGCCTCGAAGTATTCCTTGCCGCCCACTTCGCGCATATGTTCGGTGGAGAAGTTCGAGTGCATGCCGGAACCGTTCCAGTCCACGTCCTTGCCGAGGGGTTTGCAATGCCAGTTCACGTCCACCCCGTATTTTTCGCAGAGGCGCATGAGCAGGTAGCGCGCGACCCACATCTGGTCGGCGGCGTTCTTGGAGCCTTTGCCGAAGATTTGGAATTCCCACTGGCCCTTGGCGACCTCGGAATTGATGCCTTCATGGTTGATGCCGGCGTCGAGGCAGAGATCCAGGTGCGTATCCACAATCTCGCGCGCGATGCAGCCGACATTCTTGTAGCCGACGGCGGTATAGTATTCACCTTGCGGCGGGGGAAAGCCGCCACCGGGCGGGAAGCCGAGCGGCGCGCCGTCCTTGTAGAGAAAATATTCCTGCTCGAAACCGAACCATGCGCCGGGATCATCGGGAATCGTCGCGCGGGCGTTGCTCGGATGCGGGGTCGTCTTGTCGGGCATGAACACCTCGCACATGACGAGCGCGCCGTTCTTCTTGGTGGTGTCGGGATAGACGGCCACGGGTTTGAGCATGCAATCCGACGTGCGGCCTTCGGCCTGGCGCGTCGAGCTGCCGTCGAAGTTCCACCAGGGAAGCTCTTCAAGTTTTGGAAATTTCGCAAATTCCTTGATTTGAGTTTTGCCGCGGAGGTTGGCGACGGGTTCATAGCCGTCCAGCCAGAGGTATTCTAATTTATATTTTGCCATGTGCGTGATGGTTGTGGTTGTCAGTGAATACAGGTCTTTCAATCCAACTTTTAGTTGAACCTGTGGTGTGCGCTTTTTAGCAGGGCGAGTGCCACACCGCAAGAATTTTACGCGCGCCGGTCGCCGAAACGTGTTTTCGCCGCGTCGGCAAAGGGTTTTTAGCAGCGGTCACTTATTCACACGCTCCGGCCCGGCGCGAATTTTCTGTTGAATTTCAGCCACGGTGCGCAAATTGTTCCGCCCGTTCCGCCGTCCGGCGGCGCGCCAAATCACAACCTTTCAGGAACCGGCTTTTCAAGCTGGCCACTCTGGGCGATAGTCGGGGGACGGCGGAACGCGGTTCCGCAGACATGCTTAAAGTCAAAGACACATTGCGCGCGACCGTCCATTTGGGTTTCGACGGGCGCGTGTTCAAGGCCTATCACGGGCCGGACGCGCCCCGGCGGTTCGCCAACGAAGTCCGCGTGCTGCGTCATCTCGAAGCGCGCGGCTGCGGCTTCGTTCCCCGGCTGATCGAAGCGGATGAAAAAAATCTCCGCATCGTCACAACGAACTGCGGCAGCCGCGTCGAACGCATTGACGACCGGCGCGCCAGGGAACTGTTTGCCGAACTGGAAAAATTCGGCGTGCGCCACGACGACGCCGATCCGCGCAACATCACCTACCGTTTTTCCGACGGACGCTTTTGTTTGATTGATTTCGAGTTCGCCACCATTCTTCCCGAAAGCAAATCCTCGTCAGCCTCTTCCTCATCCTCATAAATCACAGTTGAGGATGAGAATGACGATGAGAATGAGAATGAAATGACACGCAAAACATCTGCTTTACTAAAATGGTCCGGCTGCTCGGACACCGGCAAGGTGCGCCAGAACAACGAGGACGCTTTTCTCGCGCTCCAGTTTGACGCGCGCGAAATTTTCCGGCTCGGAAAATTCGGCGACGCTTCCATTGAAAAAAGGGACTTCGCCTTTGCCGTGTGCGACGGCATGGGCGGCGCACACGCGGGCGAATTCGCCAGCCGCATCGCCGTGGAGCGGATCACGACGCTGCTGCCGCGCGCCTTCATGCAGTCGGCGAGCGGGCTGAACGCGGGAGTTTCCGACGTGTTGACGGAGTTATTTTCGCAGATTCATCGCGCGCTCGTTTTTGTCGGCGGCAGCTACGAGGAAACGGAGGGAATGCAGACGACGATGAGCCTGTGCTGGTTCACGCCGGGCTGGATGTATTTCGGCCACATCGGCGACAGCCGGATCTATCATCTGCCGCGCAAAAAAAAGGAAATCATGCAGTTCACGCATGACGACACGCACGTCGGCTGGCTGTTCCGCAACGGGCAGATCAACGAACGCGAGGCGCGCACGCACCCGCGCCGGAACGTGCTGCAACGCGCGCTCGGCGGGGCGAACCAGTTCGTCGAGCCGCAGGTTGGCGCGGTGGCCTTTGAACGCGGCGACATTTTTCTGCTTTGCACGGACGGCCTGGTGGACGGGCTTTACGACCGGCAACTGGTTGAACTGCTGCGTTCCAAAAACATTTCCGCGTCAACGCTGGTTGAGGCTTCGCTGGCCAATTCCGGGCGCGACAACACGACGGCGTTGGTGGTTCAGGTGGTTTAATCCTCCTCATTCTCATCCTCGAATTGAAAAAAGAGGATGGGGATGACGATGAGGATGGCTTGAAAAACAAAAACGGCGGGCAACTTGCGTTGCCCGCCGCGTGAATTTCAAGCTGGCGAATTACATGTCGTGATAACCGACTTCGCCGTGTTCGGACTCGTCGAGACCGGCCATTTCGACCTCTTCAGTCGGGCGCAGACCCACGAGAACCTTCGTGATATAGGCGATGATGACCGTGCCAACGACGCTCAAGACAATGGTGACGCCGACCGCCTTGCATTGTTCCCAGACCAGCGGTTGGAACAGCGTGTCATTGACGTATTTGACGCTGCCCGCGTTCAAGACGCCCCCAAAGTTGGGATTGGCGGTAGTGCGAGCCAGCATGCCGGTCATGATGGCACCGGTGGTTCCGCCGATCGCGTGAACGCCGAAGGTGTCCAAGGCGTCGTCATAACCGAACCAGCCCTTAACCTTGTAGCACATGAACCAGCAGATGGTGCCGGCCGCAATGCCGATCCAGATCGAGCCTTGAGGCGTGACGTAACCGCACGCAGGCGTAATCACAACCAGGCCGGCAACGGCGCCGGAGCAGAAACCGAGCACGCTCGGCTTGCCTTTGACGATCCACTCCCACATCGGCCACACAAAGGATGCAATCGCTGTCGCGATGGTGGTGGTGGTAAAGGCGTTTGCGGCAACCACGTCAGCCGCCACGGCGCTGCCCGAGTTGAATCCATACCAGCCGACCCACAGCATGCCGGTGCCGATGAACGTCAGCACTAGGCTGTGCGGCGCAAAGTTTTCCTTGCCGAATCCTTTGCGCTTGCCGAGGATCAAGCAGAGCACCAATGCCGAATAGCCGGAAGTCATATGCACCACCGTGCCACCGGCGAAGTCCATGGCGTGAATCTTGGCTTTGGCGTTCCAAACGCCGTTCATCGCGCCGTTGATGCCCCAGACCGCATGGCCTTGGGTGAAATAAACAACCAGCATCCACAACGTCATGAACACGAAGATGGCCTTGAACTTCATGCGTTCGGCGATGGAACCGATGATCAGCGCCGGGGTGATGATGGCGAACATCAATTGGAACATGGCCACCACGTTTTCGGAAACCCAGTAAGAGTAATTTGGATTGGGCGCCGATGTGACATTTTTGAGCATCCAACAAATCATCGGACTGCCTACCCACCCGGAAATTAAGTCTTCCTTGCCCGGCGCGTTTGTGCCCCCGAAGATCATGCCGTAGCCGACAAACACCCAAAGAATGGTCACCAAGCCAGTGATCAGGAAGCACTGCGCCAGAACGGATAACACATTTTTCTTGCGAACCATGCCGCCGTAGAACAACGCGAGGCCGGGCAGGGTCATGAACAACACCAGCGCCGTGCTGGTCAACAGCCACGCATTGTGACCGGGTCCCGGATATGGACTTGCGCTGCCTGTGCTGTTGACAAGGCTGCTCATGATTGGATCCTGCACGACAATGTTGCCGTTGGTGTCCTTCAACGCAGCCGTGGGATCGCCGTTTTCAATATAAGCTTCGAGCGCTGAAACGCGCTGATCCATCGAGGCCGCCGGCAGCGGGGCAGGCGTGGCCGGAGCCGCGTTCGTCGTGGCGGCTGCCATTGCGTTCGTGGATGCCATCGTGTTCGTGTCATCCGCGCGAACGGTGAGCGCACCGAATGAGGCCGAAGCGATCAAAGCTAAAGTCAGTAAATATTTTTTCATTTTGTTTTCGAGTGAGGTTTGTTTGTTGGTTAAACCGCCGAGTCACCTTTTTCTTCGGTGCGGATGCGGATGGCGTCTTCAATGGGCGAGACAAACACCTTGCCGTCGCCGATCTTGCCGGTCTTGGCGGCTTTCACGATCGCCGCCACGGCGGCGTCCTTCTGGCCGTCCGCGATGACGAGTTCGATTTTGATCTTCGGCAGGAAGTCCACGGTGTATTCGCTGCCGCGATAGATTTCGGTGTGGCCTTTTTGCCGGCCAAACCCCTTGACCTCGCTGACGGTCATGCCTTCGATGCCGATTTCACTCAAGGCGTCCTTGACCTCTTCGAGTTTGAATGGTTTGATGATCGCTTCAATTTTCTTCATAGTTTTTTTTGTTTGAACTGCACTGTGTCCAGACCGACCGCCGCCGGCGACTCCTGCGCCGCCCAATCTTGCAGGTTATGTGCAGAACCCGTCGGCACAAACCTGTAGTTGGATGCCAAGTTTAGCAACAGCGATGCCAGCCTGAAAAAAAGTTCCGGCGACACAAAAAAACGCCTGATTTTACAGGCGTTTATCAATGGGTGAATTTATTTGCGCAGTGCTTGCCCGGCAATGGGAATGGGTTTGTCTGTTTCCTTTTGCACAGCAAAGAAACTTTTAACCAAGCCAATAATGTTGAAAAAAACGGGGGAAAACCAGACGACCAAGGGAGAGAAGCCAGTCCGTTCCGAAGGGTGAAACCGGGCCGCGAAAGGACAGTCGAAGAAATGAAAAAGAAGAATAAAAAAAAGCTGGTGGGCGTTGAGGGATTCGAACCCCCGACCTACTCGGTGTAAACGAGTCGCGCTAACCACTGTGCCAAACGCCCGGCCGGCGGCACATTACCAGAACCAAAACCAATCAACAAGGTTTCGTCGTCCTTGTAGCTTTATCCGAGTTGACCCAATCATGTCGGAACGGGCTCGCGTAGGATCGCCACTTTTCAGGCTTTCCATACTTGGCCAGGCTTTGTTTTTGCGTTTGACATGGCATTGCGCGTATCCACGATGCACGATGACCAATCCGCCAGTTCCTGATAATTAACCGCCTGATGATTCGTGGCGATGATGACCGCATCGAAGCCTTGCACCGTTTGCCGATCCCAACTGACCGAACGCATTCCCGCCCATTGCGGATGCTCGCGGGTGGGCCGGACGACCGGCACATAAGGATCGTAATACGCCACGTCGGCACCGCGTTCTTTGAGCAGGTTCATCAAAACGTAGCTGGGCGATTCCCGTTCATCATCCACATTCGGCTTGTAAGCCAGTCCTAGAATCAGCACGCGGCTGCCGTTCACCGGCTTGCGGATCGAGTTCAGCGCCTCGGCGGTGCGGTTGACCACGTGCTGCGGCATGGCCGTGTTGATTTCGCCAGCCAGTTCAATGAAGCGGGTGTTTTGGCCAAATTCACGCGCTTTCCAAGTGAGATAAAACGGATCAATCGGAATGCAATGGCCGCCCAAACCAGGACCGGGATAAAAGGCCATGAAACCAAACGGCTTCGTCTTCGCCGCGTTGATCACCTCCCAAACGTCAATGCCCATCGCGCTGTAGACCACCTTGAGTTCGTTCACCAGGGCGATGTTGACACTGCGGAAAATATTTTCCAGCAGCTTCGTCGCCTCGGCCACGCGACACGACGAGACCGGCACAATTGTTTTGATCGCCCGGCCATAAAGCGCCTGGGCGCGTTCCAGACACGCCGGAGTGAGTCCGCCAACGACTTTGGGAATGTCCGCAACTCTGCTGTCGGGATTGGCCGGATCTTCGCGTTCGGGCGAGAAAGCGAGATGGAAATCCACCCCGGCCTTCAAACCCGAACCGGCTTCCAGCACGCCGCGCAAATCTTCGTCCGTCGTCCCCGGATAAGTGGTGGATTCCAGCGCAACCAAAGTTCCTTTTTGCAGATGGGGTGCAATGCTGCGGCCGGTTTCGAGAATGAATGAAATATCCGGCTCGCGGTTTTTGTTCAACGGCGTCGGCACGCAGATGATGACCGCCGCCACTTCCCGGATGCGCGCAAAATCCGTGGACGCCGAGAACCGCCCGGCCCTGACTGGTTCGGCGATGGCCGAGGATTCAATGTGCTTGATGTAGCTCCGCCCCTGGTTGAGCGCCGCGATTTTGGCCGGGTCAATGTCCAGCCCCAGCACCTCCACGCCGGAGCGCGCGAACTGGAGCGACAAGGGCAGGCCGACGTAACCGAGACCGACAATGGCTATCTTCATGGATTTTTTTGTGTTTTAATTACCGGGTTGCGGGATGATCCGCGAGAAAAAACGGCGAAACGGAAACGGAACCTGCAAAAGCTTCTTGGACGCGAATTGCACGAATGGGCGCGGATTCAAATCTGAAAATGCAAAATGGTGAAAGCAGAAAATAGAAAGCAAACCGCAGTTTCATTTCTACTTTCTGTTTTCCAATTTCCGCTTTCTGCCGGCAATCGTCATTTCAACTTTCCCAATTTCCGATTTCAGATTTTTAGAATGAGCCGCCTCACCCCGGCGGTTGCAGATTTGACAGCACCTCATTGGAATCTAAAACCGGACCGTCAGACCTGCCAGCGGCTCAAGAACTCAATGCGGTTTTGCATCTCCTCGGCAGTGAGTGTGTTGATCAAACGAAGGAGCCGGCGCATCTGCTCGCCGGCTGAATAATGTTGTTGCTGCGCCAGAATTAGTCCTGCATGGGTTCGCCCTTCAGCTTGAAGGCGGCAGTAATCGCCAACATTAAAGCTGTAGAGCACTCTTCCATTTGCAGTCGCAAATTTGAGATGATCGTCATCTTGCCGCTCAATCATGTCCGCCTCCAAAGCGGTCAATACATCCGCGCCCCTGGCACGAAGGGCTGTCACCAAGCCTTTGTCCATGGTGTCTTCGTCGAAATAGAGCTGAAGGGTCACGCGGGCCGGTGAACGGCGGAATTTTCTTTCTCGAACCGGTCCGCCTCGGCTTCTTCGGCGGCCAAAGCAGCTTCGATTTCTTCACGGTTGGCGTGGTAGAACGCCAGGGCGGCATGAACCTGCGCCAACGAAAGATGCCCGATACGGTCGGCGATGTCTTCGGGCGCCAGGCCGAGTTTATACCAGATGACGACGCGGCGCACCGACACACCTGTGCCGGCTATGCGAGGGCGTCCGCCGCAGATGCCCGGCGTGCGGGTGATCAGGCTGCCGATTTCCACTGGAGCCAAAGTGCTCATATTCCTATCCTAACATTGCAACTTTAACGCGGCAATCCCGTTTTTATGGCTGCTGGTTTCCCGCCCTTTTCGTTTGAACCGCAGATGACGCGGATTTCCCGATTTGGTCCGGGAGGCGCGCACGCCCCGGGTGCCGTCCGACGCGCCGCGCGTCGAACCATTCGGAAACCGGGGGCAACGCAAAAGAATTCAAGCTGGAATGTTTGCCAGCAGGTGGTGTGCAGGGCGCACGCCACGACACGCGAGGTCTCTTAGCCCGTGAAATAATTTCGGCATCGAATTTTGATGTAGCGCTTTCCGCAGGTGGTTTTCAGATATTTTTCGCGTCGGAAGGCATCTTGTTCATTCCAGCACGCCTCGTAATAAATCAATTTTAGAGGTCGTCTGTCCTTGGTTGATGGAACCCTGCCAGCATGGTGTAGTGCCATGCGGGCGCGCAAATCACGAGTGCAACCAGTGTAAAGTTGACTGTCCGTTTCAGAGCGCAGCACATATACGTAAATCATGGTTTTATTTCACGGGCCAAGTGTGCTCCCCGGTTTCATTTCTGCTTTCTCAATTTTTATTTTCTCAATTTCCCCTTTGAGCCTTTGCCTGTTACTTTTCCCGGCAGATGAGTTCCGATATGCATGTGGCGGGCCAGTTGACCTTGCTCGGCTGGACGATGTTCGCCCTCTATATGATCGCCGCCTTGCTTGCGTTCCGGACGGCTTTTGTTTCAAGCCGTCGTCAGAGGTCAGTCGTCCGTAGTCAGGGGTCTTCTGAAACAGGCCGCATCTGGGTTTGGCTCGGTGCCATTCTGGGCGCGCTGGGGTTGAACAAGCCGCTCGACTTGCAAACGCGGCTCATCGAATTTGGACGTTACCTCGCCCACCGGGCAAATCTGCTGGAGTATCGTCTCGAACTGCACGCGCTCTTTTTCCTCGCATTTGCATTGGTCATTATCGCGTTGTTGGTGGTGGCCAGGCGCCGGTTGCGCGCCCTGATTGGAACCTTTGGCCGCCAATTGCCGCTGGCCGCTGGCGGCTGCGCCTTGATTTGCGCCTACGTCGTGATCCGCGCCGCGTCCATTGCCAGCGTGGACCAAATGCTGGGTGTTGACCTGGAAAAAAACCCGTTTTTATGGCTGCTGGAAGCGGGCGGCTTGCTGCTCATCATTGCCCAGGCGTTTCGCAAACCCGATAATTTGAAAAGCTGAAATCCTGAACGTATTTTGACACGGATTGCACGGATTCAAAATCTGAGCAAAATGGATTCAAGCTTGGTAGTTCGTCTGCGTGTGGCGCGCGGGGCGCACGCCATGACACGCGGGCGCGTGCTCTCCCCGGAACTGATTTGCCGCAAAGAAGCGCAAAAATTAAAAATCATAAATCATCCATTGAATGGAGCCTCGTCACCCCGGCTGCCGCTTTCCGCCCTCGGTCCACTGAACACCGACCGCTGACTTCATATTTTCCACTTTCTCAATTTCCATTTTCCGCTTTGGCCATGTCACGCCAGAGGGTCAACGATTTCCACCCCCGTAGCCTCGAAATGACGCCGGTTGTGCGTGGCGAGCGTGTGGCCGTGAAACAGGGCCGTGGCCGCAATCAATGAATCCTCGCAGGTTATCGTGCGCTTTCTGCCCTTGAGGTCCGCCAAGAGTTCCTTCCAGCGCACCAGCACCGGCTCGGTCAACGGCTCGGTGACCGGCAAAAACTTTTGCCGGGTTTCCTTGAGCCAGGCCGCCAGTTCCGGGTGATGCGTGGACGGCGACTGCCGCAATCCGTATTCGAGTTCGGCAAAGGAAACCACGCTCACAAACAGGTCCGCGTCATGCCGCGCCAGCCACGGGACCAGCTTTGCCGGCACGCGTTTGCGTTCCATAAACGACAGCAGATCCGTGTCCACCAGAAAGCTCATTTGAACGGCAGCGGATGGCGGGCCGGGGTTGGCATCGGCCAGGGGCATCGGGAAAACT